>JBFKXO010000054.1:0-10629 GCA_041638115.1 Litorivivens sp.
GTGAAGAAACCCGACGCAGACGTAGACGCTGGTGAGCTACAAAATCATCTGCGAAAGAAATTTGCTAATTGGTGGATTCCCGAAGCGGTGGTTTTTGTCGACGACGTTCCGAAAACTTCCACCGGGAAATTCATGAAGCTTAAGCTTCGGGAACAATTCGCCGACTGGCAATGGGATTAAACCGACGGGCGACCGGATACGCTACCCGATCGCCCCACGGGCTCAGTGGAGAGCAGATTCCTTGCGCGACTCGCTATCGCCAAAAATGGAAGCAACGCGGTCTTTACCGTTCTCTGCCACCTTGTTTTCCGGCGCAGCCTTCGATTTAGGCGCAGCGGTTTTCTTCACCGCGGCTTTCTGAACCGGCGCCTTTGCGGGCGGCCTGGTTTTCGCAGCCGGTTTGGTCGTTTTTTGCTGGCTGGTTTCCGACTTGGCGCTGGCTGCACCATCGACCGCCGCAGCCAACTCAGCCTTGCTAGCCTGCTTGCGCTTGCTGGCCGCCACTTTCACCGCCTTGGCTTTACGCGGCGGCGCCTTCGGTTTGGGCGACGTGGTTTTGCCATTGCTCTTGCCATTGGCGGTGCTGCTCGCTGCGCGCTTGCGGGCCGCAGGTTTTACCAGCGGCGCCACATTGTCCGACTCTTTAGACTTTTGCTCAGCCGGTTTAAGCGCCGCTTCCTTGAGCTCTTCAAAGGTTTCATACATGAAACCGACGAACACCGACGGGTCAGACATCGTGTCGCGGTCAGCCAGCACCGACAGCGTCAGCAAGCCGTTGGAGGTGAACGCCAGATTGAAAACCCCCATGCCTGGCGTCAGCAAACCCAAACCGTAATAGCGAAGCATCTTGGCCCCTGCCGAATAGAGCGGGAAGGGCGGTCCGGCAACATTGGACACCACACCGGAGATATTAGCCGGTACGTGGCGGGTCAATTCATTGTTGATATACATATTGATGAAGGGCTTGGTCAACGCCGGAGAGAACATCCCGGTAACCTTCAATGCATCCACCAACGGAGATGCTTCGCCATAGGTCTTCGCATCCTGCGAGCTTTTCACAATGGCGCGCAAACGTTCCAGCGGGTCCTTGATATTGGTGTGAATATCGAGAAAAACCGAACCAATTTGATTGTTGTCTTCAGTGACACCGCGACGGGTGCGCATATTTAACGGCACCGACACGGCCAGGCTTTCTTCCGGTAACTCGCCGAAACTATCCAGATAACGTCGCATGGCGCCAGCGATAACGGCCAACACCACATCATTAACCTTGCAATCAGCCGCGTTTTTAACCGCCTTGATCTCTTCCAGCGCAAACTCCGCAGCATCAAAGGCTCGATAAGGCCCCACCGGTTTGTTAAAGCGGGTTTTCGGCGCGCTGATGGGCGGCATCGGGATTTCCTTGCGCGCCAGACCCAAGGCAAATTTGCCGATATCCTTGGCCAGACCTGCCGCACCCTTCGCCATTTTAAAGGTGTTCTTCACCTGATTGACCGTCGCCGCAGCGGCCAAATATCCGGCACTGGGCGGGGTATCCACAGTAATCGTGGTGCGTTCGGTGTTGGGCTTGGGATCCGGCTCCAGATCGTGAATCGCGGCCATAAAGGAGGCACCACCGGCACCATCGACCAGCGAGTGATGCATCTTGGTGTAAATGGCAAACGCACCCTTGGGCACATCCACGATGTTATCCAGCCCTTCAATAATGTAGGCCTCCCACAGCGGGCGCGACATATCGAGCGGCCGCGCGTGCAGCCGTGACACCAGAATACAAAGCTGGCGCCAGTCACCGGGCTTGGGCAGGGCGATGTGGCGAATGTGAAACTCGACGTCGAAATTCGCGTCTTGCACCCAGTAGGGCCGATCCAGCCCACCGGGAGTATGTACCAGCCTTGCTCGGAAGATGGGCTGCTTCAGCAAACGCTGTTCAAAATTGGCAATCACTCCCTTGAAACGCACTGAACCCCCGGGCGCCGTCGACTGATCATAGATGCCGAGACCGCCGATATGCTGTGGGGTATGGGGGTGTTCCAGATTGACAAATGCTGAATCGATAATTCCGAGTTGCTTCATAGTACTCCGCCTTGATTACTTGTAATGCCTGACTTTCGACACCTACGAGAAGCTGCCAGTGCGCGACTGGCCGAGCCATGACAGGCCGTGCCATTTCCCTTGCTTATGTCTTTTTCATCCTGAACCAGGATTGGCATAAAAATGCTCCGATCCGAGAGCCTTTTTCACCCACCAGAATTCCATTAGAACCCGGCAATGTTACATCAGATTGAAAAAGTGCAATTGTACCGGATAAGAGCGCGTTTGAATGGGGTAAATCCTGCCAGTTCTACCAAAAATAACATTCGAGCTACCGCTCGCCCCTCGCGGGGCGGGCCTTTGCAACGGCTAGCAGGATAAAAGCAAAGATAATGCCAGCCTATAGCAGGCAGGATGGGCCAAAACAGGAAGCTACAGCCCCATGACGGGGCTCACGCCCCATCACAGTACAACTCAACGGCCAGCGATGTGTTTCGCGGCCTGATAGGCAAAAGTCATGGCAGGCCCCAGGGTTGCACCCGGCCCAGGATACGTTGGCAACACCGCCGCCGAGCAGTTCCCCACCGCATAGAGGCCTTCAACCCAGCTGCCGTCTTCACGCATCACCTGCGCGTTAGGGTTGGTCGCCAAGCCGCCCTGAGTACCGAAATCACCGGCATCGAGCCGAATGGCATAGAAAGGCGCTTCATCTATCGCCCCAAGACAGGGATTGGGCTCAAAGCGCGGGTCGCCATAGTAGCGGTCGTAGGCCGAATCACCGCGCTGAAACTCCGGGTCTTTGCCGTCTTTGGCGTAGCGGTTCATATTGGCCACGGTCTTTTCGAGATTGTCAGCGTCGATTCCCAGCTGCTCCGCCAGTTCACGTACCGTGTTGGCCTTGCCCACCAGCTTGGTCTCAAACCATTCCTTCGGAATCGTCCAGTCAGGCTTGAGCGAGGCTGTCATCAGCGGCCCGACGATATAGTCGCGGCGAAAACGCGCATCAAACACCTGATACATGGGCGAACAGGGCGTTTCCTCTGAGTGCGCTTTATACAAGTCTTTCTGGAAAGCCATATAATTCTGCGACTCGTTGGCAAAGCGCTCGCCACGCATATTGACGATGCACGAGCCCGGGTAGGATTTTTCCATCACGCTCAAGCGCGGCGCCGGCTCACCGGGGACAGAGATTGTGGTACACCACCATGCGCCACTCATCAGGCGGGTGGCCGCCCCCAGGCGCAGGCCCTCGCGAATGGCATCGCCGGTGTTGGTCGCCACACCGCCGCTCCAGCTGGCATCGGTTGGTGCAGGCAGATATTGCTCACGCATGGCCTGATTCCTTTCAAAACCGCCAGCAGCCAGAACCACCCCTTTGCGCGCCTGAACCCGCAGGGTTTTGCCCTCTTTTTTGATGACCGCGCCAATCACCTTGCCGTTGTCATCAAGCAGGGATTCCATGCTGGTTTGCGTCCACAGCGGAATATTGCGCTCTTTCAGGGAATACCAGAGCCGGGCCACACCGGCAGCACCGGTGCAGATCTTGCGGCTGCGCGGATGCCCACGTAACAACCAGAGAAAATCCAGATAGTAGCTGGCCAGCAGTTTCATGGTCAGCTTCACCCAGCCCGGTGCCTGCACGGTCAGCAGCGCCGCTTCAACCTGGGTGAAATAGATGCGATTAAACAGCCGCATCATATGGTGGGTGGGACGCAAGCGTTTTACGTCATCCCCCAGCAGCGAGGAATCAAATCGCGCCGGCTCCATCGAGCGGTGCCCGGTGCGCGAGCCCTCTACGTTGGTGTAGTAGTCCGGGTAGTGTTCCAGCGATTCATAGCGCATGTGGGTGCGCTCGTGCATGAAATCAACCATTTCCGGGCCAGCTTTCAGATAGGTATCGATCATTTCCTCGGGCACATCGCCCTCGGGAATAGTGCTCATCAGATACTTCTTGGCGTCCTCGAAAGAATCCTTGGCACCGGCTGCCTTGGCATAGCGATTACAGGGAATCCACACCCCGCCACCCGAGGTCGCGCTGGTACCGCCGACCAAATCTGACTTTTCTATAACCAGCACATCCTGGGTGCCCATTTCGTAGCAGGACAGGGCTGCGGTCAGCGCGCCGTTGCCGCTGCCCACCACCAGTACATCGACACTGTGATCCCACTGTTGTTCTGCGTTCATGACCTATTATCCAACCTGCTTGTCTGCTGTGGTTTCCGGCGCTGTCAGAAAGGCCAGTAACCTGCGATGAAATTCCGGTGCTGCCTCGCGGTGAACAAAATGACCCACGCCGGGGTAGCTCACCAGCTCAAAGGGGCCACTACAAGCCTCTGCAGTGTTGGCAAATACTTCCGGACCGATGCTGCCGTCCGCCTCCCCCACAAACCAGAGCGCCGGCACCTTGGTTTTTGTAGACATCACATCATAAACGTCACGGCTAGCACCCCGAATCATCCGTCTGTAGTAGCCAAGCGCGGCCTCAAGACCGCCGGGCGCCGCCAATGCCTTTTTTACAGGGCTCAAGTCGTACTGACTCGGCGGCCAGTTTGGCGACCAGGCGCGATACAGGCGGTCGATAAACGCAAAGTTATTTCGCGCCACCCGCTTTTCCGGCAACCACGGCAACTGAAAGAACCAGACATACCAGGAGCGCCACAATTGGGCGAAGGAGTTGGTGGTTGCCGCCATATGCGGCACGGCTATAACAATCAACTTGCTCACTTTTTCCGGCGCCAGATTGGCGGCGGTATAGGCGGCGAAGCCACCCCAGTCATGACCGATGACAATCGCTTCGCGCTCTCCAAGGGCATCGATCAAACCCAGCGCATCGCGGGCCAGCGTCGTTATCGCATAATCGCCATCGGTCGGTACGGCACTGGGATAGTAACCACGCATAAAGGGCGCCACCGCGCGGTACCCCGCTTGCGCCAGCACCGGCAACAATTGATCAAAGGAATGAGCAGTATCCGGGAAACCGTGCAGGCATAGCACCAACGGGCCACTGCCCTGCTCCAGATAGGCCAGCGACACGCCATTGACGTTGATACGTTGGTAGTCTGCGCCATTACCGCTGCTCATGATGAGGTCTTCTGAATGTTTTTAACTTTACGAGCACGCTGTTTTTTCGGTGGCGCGACCTTTTTGCTGACACCGCGACCGGCTGCAGCGGTGCGCTTGGTCGCGGCTGCACCCCGCTTGCGACTACTGTCTCGCGCCTGCAACCAGCTGGCCGCTTCCGCCCACACCGCCTGCTGGGCACGACTTCCCAGAATCACCCCCATATGGCCACCGGGCACCACATAGAATGCCTTGTCCTGACTCGCCACCACATCCATGATGCGCTCGGCGATTGAGGGCGGCACCAGCGAATCGGTTTCACCGGCAAAAACCAACATCGAGCAAGAAATTTTATTGAGCTCGGCCAACTTGTCGCCGATCTCGATTTCGCCACTGGCGAGTTTATTGTCCACCGCCACCTTGACCGCCATATCCTGCACCACCCCGCCCGGATACAGCAGCATATTGTTCAGGTAGTTCGAGGTCGTGGTATGAGATTCCACAAACTCTCTGTCCCACAGCCGGGTAATCAGGTCCCAATAGGTCGTTACACTGCTGAGCGGATCGGTCAGTTTAAAGGCCAGCGTCGTCAACCACGGCGGTGCGCTGAGGATGGAGGGGTCGAGCACATGTAATTGAAAATCGGTATAGCGCCGGATCATTTGCGCCGGCACGTTAAGCGCTTGCGCGACCCCTGTCGCCAGACCACCGCCGCGTAGATCAATCGGGCTGGCCACCGTCACCAGATTTTTCACCTTCGGATCTTTCGTGAGCCCCATATAGATCAGACTGATCAGCCCACCCATACACCAACCCATCAGCGAGACTTCCTTGCACCCCGAATGCTGGCGAATGGTTTCCAGGGCTTCTCCCATCATGGTTTCCGCATAATCCTGCAGCCCCAGATGAGCGTGCTTCTTGGTTGGCTTGCCCCAATCGATCAGATAGGTTTTAAAACCGCAGGCCGCCATATATTTCACCAGCGAGCGGTGCGGTAACAGATCAAAGGTTTCGGTAGTCACTCCCAGTGGTGGCACCAGTACCAGCGGACGCTTAAATTGCTCCCGCTGAATCGGCATCGTGCCGCCATCAGCCAACTCGATTTCATCTTCATCGGGAAGGCCGTAGTAGCGCACGGCCATCGGGTCGCCATCGTGAACCAGCTCAAACCAGGTATGCCCGGACTTGACCAGGTTATTGCGTCGAAACAGCCAGTCGAAGCCATTACCCGCCGCCTGCGCAACGCGCTGATTGGCGGCCAGACTCTGATCAAGCAATCGTTTCGCCAATGGGTTCATGCCTTCTCCTCCTCAACAGCCTGCGCCTCCAATTGCTCCAGCGCCAACCCCATATAGACGGCAATACGCTGCAAATGAGGCAGGGTGTCGCGGGCGCCAGTCAACCCGATATTCACCGTGTCACCGTAGTGGTTACAGCTCAAACCCAGTGCAGTGCCCGGCATTAACATCGACAGATTGTGCATGGCAGTGAGTGGCGCCCCCGCCAGATAGCGGGCATCGGCAGGCCCAGGCATATTGATAAACGACAGATTAAACATGGCCGGCACCCACGGTTGAGCACCCGCCGCCTGTGACGCGATGAATGGCGCGCTGGCCGCAAGGCTATAGGCCATACGCAGTTCCGGCGCGACATCACCCAGGTGTTCGAGCGCGGCCAGATAGGAACGGTTAACCGCCGCGTAGCGTCGTTTTGGGTCGGCCTCATTGCTGCCCAGCGCAACGAAGGCCAGGCTGAAATCCGACAGGAATACCCGACTTTGGGGCACAGCTGCGATTAATGGCTCCTCCGGCAGCGCGTTAAATTCCTTGAGAAAACGGCGCAGGGCACTGCCACAAAGATACAGCAGCGTCACCGTGTCATCACATCCACCGTAAGCCTCGGTCAAACGATGAATGGTTTCCCGCGAATACTGCTGAGTGGCAAACCGGCGCTGTCGATTGACCGGGCCGTTTAACGCGGTGCGCGGCGCACTGTAAGGAACCGCGAGCGCGCGATCACGCCGCATACCCGCCCCCACCAGACGACTCACAGCCTTACCCAGGCCGGTCACCGCCCCCACCGGATTCTGCCAGAACCCCTGTTCCGCGCCGTCATTCAATTCATCCTGATCGATCGAGCAATGCCAGGGTGGCGTGATGGCAGTATCACTGACGCGATCGCTGAGAAAGGCATACAGCACTTCGGCGCCGCCGGCCACATCCACCAAGGCCCGGTGAACCTTCAGGAATAGCGCAAAATCATTGTTTTCAAGCCCTTCAATCAGATAGCACTCCCAGGGAGGACGCTGCATATCCAGCAGCTGGCTGTGCAAACGCGAAACCAGCACACCCAACTCACGCTCGCCGCCAGGCGCGGGCAAGCCGATCTGCCGGAAGTGGTGCGTAAGATCAACCTGCTGACATTCCGACCATTGCGGCTTCAAAGAGCGGCGCCGACGCAAACGGTAGTTCCAGGGAGAAACCACCTCGTCCTGACGGGAAAACTCAGCGGCAAGTTGCGAAAGATAATCCGGTGCCGCATCCGAGGGCCGGCTAAAGCGCAACAATACCCCGATGTGCATCGGCGTATCGTCGGACTCCAGCTGCAGCATGCCAGCAATAATCGCCGGTATGTTTCCTCGGCTCATACCGGCACTCCAAAACAACGGTCGATAAAGGCGTGCATATCCTGCAAATAGTGCGACTGCTCAAGGTGCAACAGGTGATTGCCGGGAAACCAGTGAATACGGCTGCCCTGCCAGTGTTCGTGCAGCAGTCGCACAAACCGCGGCGAGGTAAAGCGGTCGCCCGCACCACTGATAATAAACAAACGATCCGGCGAGATTTGGGGGGTATAGGTCAAGGGGCTGTGCAGCGCCATACAGTGCCGCAGCTCGGCCATGGTCAGATCGCCCATGGCGAACATGAGCTGGGAAATCGGCGCCACCGGCTGCCACTCCAGCGCCATATCAACCGGCGCCACAACGGGCGAATTGGGAATGGCAAATGACAAGCGCTCGTCTACACAGGCCAGCAGCGCACTGAGGTAACCGCCGAGCGACACCCCGGAGACACCAACCTGCGGCGCGCCACGAGCAAACAGGTAGTCCATCCAGGCCCGCGCATCATGAATACCCTGAAGCATGGCTTCATTAGTCCCGGCCAACCCGTTGGTGTAAAACCCAATCCCACTGACCGGGTGATCGCGGTCGGCGCGTGGGCCGTGAAACGGCAGCGTCATCAGTAATACGTCGTAGCCCTGATCGTAGAGCTCGGTCAGGGAAAACCACCAGTTGTTTACCCGATAGTTATCCAGCGACTGGCCGTGAATAAACAGCAGTGTCGGGCGCGGCTGCTCATGCGCCATATGCAGTGCATAGGCTTTGCGGTTGCGGCTATGGCTGCCGTAAACATCGGACATCGCCGGGTTTAGCGTCTGATAGGGCGATTCAAAACTCAGGTAACGACAATTCACTCCCTTGGGATGAAAGCGTCGCTGGCGCGATAGCAGCGAGGGCGCCTGCTCAATCACATTTACCGGAGCCGGTTTCAGGAAATTTTCAGTCACATCGGCCCGGTCGGCAAAGGGAGCGTAGTAGCGAAGCAGCGTATTTTGTTGCTCCAGTTTGCCTTTGCCCAGAAACATGGGCGCCAGCGCGGAACACACCATGGTCCCCAGTCCGGTGCGCGCCACCCGATCCAGCGCGGCGGTCGCGGCAATGCTCAGCAGGCGGGTACGGGTAATCTCAGTATGATCAGACTGCCGCTCGGCCTGCGCCTGCAGCTGGTCCCACCAATGAATGGTCGTGTCCGGTGTGGTCACAAAAAACGCCCTCTTGTTTTTATCGCGTGGCTCACTCTACCACGGTTTGGAAAGGCGCTTTAAGCCCTGACGATCAGCCCTGATCGTCTCCCAGGTACGTCGCCAGCACATCGCGCCATTCATCCTGCGCAAGCACCGACAGGATGGCCTGATTTAAGGGTTCGCGCAGGGCGCTGCCCTCAGGCAGCGCAATTGCATAATCCTGACGCTCAAAGGTATTGGGCAATACCTGCACCCGGCGCGGATACTCCTGAATCGAAAGATATTGAATAATCGGTGCATCGTAGACCAGCGCGTCGGCCTTGCCGGTGGCAACAGCATCGACTGCCGCCGGCAAATCTGCTCGCGACATAAAACCGATACCGCGCTTTTCCAGAAATTCTGCGCTGGCGGAATTAGCCACCCCGACCACACGCACATCAGGCAAATCATCAACGCCGCGCACGGCGCTGCCCAGCTGACTCACGGTGAGGCTGGTGGCAATGGCCGCGGTAAAGCTGGAAATCAGAATAATTGCCGCAAACATCCACACCAGACCGACAACCCGCCCCCAGAACGTGGCCGGCGCCTTGTCGCCGTATCCAACCGTGGTCATGGTCACCGCAGCCCACCAGAAGCTTGCGCCAATGCCTTCAGCGGTACTACCGCCAAACTGTTCGGGGTTACGACGTCGCTCCGCCAGCCACAACAGCACGCCGACCAGTAGCAACAGCCCGGTAAGCGCCGCCAGTGCGGCGAGAAACTCCCAGGAAAACACCCGCTTTACCGCGGCCCAGACAGCATTGCCTTGCTTGGGTACGGCAATTGCCAGACCGGTGGTATGAAACGGATGGGTAAAATCCACCTGCTTTTCGCGACTGGCTGTCACTGTTAGTGCAGCGACAGAGACATCAAGCGAACCATCACCCAGGCCTTCCAGCAGGCCATTCAGATCTGTCTCTCGAATTTCATAGCGCCAGCCCAGCTTGTCGGCTGCGCGCCGAAACAATTCAATACTCAGACCGCCAAGCTCGCCATCGCCATCACGCAAAACAAAGGGTGGTGCCAGCTTAGTGCCTACAATAAGCGTTTGCTGTGCTTGAGAAGTGTCGGTAGCAGGCGCCTGCGCCAGCAAGGCCGCAGGCAAAAACAGGATAAAAGCCGCCAGCATTTTATTCACAAGGATGTCCCCTTTATTCCCAGGCCTATCAAGGAGACTACAAAAAATTGCAGGAAGCGTCGAAATACTCAAGCGGCAATAGTGCCGGGATCAACCTCGCTCGCAGCTTGGCCGAAGTGTCTCTGCCTGGCGCTGCCGGCGCCTCATCTTCGCTGCGGCACGACGGCGCTGAGGCCGACGTTTTAGCCACAGCGTCACGCCGGTTATCGCTAACAACAAGGGGCTCAATCCCAGCACGCACCAGACAATGCGGCTGGGCAGACCAGCAAAATCCCCAAAGTGTAAACGGCGGAAAGAATCGAGGGTTTTGGCGCCAAGGCCTGCGGTGCGAATATCGTACTCACTGATACGCTCGCCAGTTTGCGCATCAAAGGCCACAGAGCTGGCGTATTGACTCAGCAGCGGATTGGCACTGCCAACGTCGCCAAAAAATTGAATCGGTTTGCCCGGCTCCCAGGGCAGGGAAATATAGGTCGCGGTAAAGCCCTCCACGGCGCGCTCACTCTGATCACGCAGGGCCTGCAGCGAGAGCGAATCGTTATAGAGTCGCTCCTGCA
>JBFKXO010000055.1:0-10538 GCA_041638115.1 Litorivivens sp.
AGGGTTGCGCTGGTGGTTCAAGCGTTTCCTTCCTGTCTGCACCAAGCAACAGAACTAACGCAGCACTTAAAATGGGGTGAGCACAAAGTGAAAAAACTAACGAAGCAAATGGTCTGCGCCTCCGTGGCGCCAATGTTGTTGGCGGCACCCGTTGCCTTTGGGCAGGATCAAGCCAAGAGCGACAAAGATCGTATTCGCGAGCTGGAGCGCAAGGTTGAAATCCTGGCCCAGGAAATCGAAGGTGAGCGTCGCGAAGCGCTGGTAGCTCCGGATGATTACGATACACGCCTCGGTATAGGCCCTGCAGGTAGTAAGATTTACGGTGCCACTGAAGGTTTGGCCATTGGTGGTTATGGTGAAGCTTTCTATCTGGAAAGCGACGAAACCGGCAAAGATGAAGCCGACTTTTTACGCAACGTCTTTTATTTTGGTTACCGCTTCAACGATTGGATATTGTTCAACAGTGAGATTGAAGTAGAACACGCTGACGAAATTTACGTCGAGTTCGCCTATCTGGATTTTCTGCTCAGCGAGTCTTTCAATGTGCGTGCAGGTATGATGCTCACGCCGCTGGGCTTCGTGAATGAGATTCATGAGCCCATGTTCTTCTACGGAAACCTACGTCCGCCGGTAGAAACTCAAATTATCCCAAGTACTACGCGTGAGAACGGCGCGGGTATCTATGGTCGCCTCGGTGGTCAGGTTGATTATCGTCTGTACGTCCAGAACAGCTTTAACGGTGAGGGTATTTCCGATAGCAATTTGCGTGGATTGCGGCAGAAAGGTAGCAATGCCAAGGCGGAAGATCTTGCGGTCACGGGTCGTCTCGACTGGAATCCGCTGCCAGGCGTAACGCTGGGTACTTCGTTCTGGACCGGCAATATGGGGCATGACGATACCTTTGCGGGCAAAGACATTGATATGCGCATGGACCTGTTCGATGTACGTGCACAGTACCGCTACGGTGGAGCTCAGGTGCGAGCGCTGTACACTCGAGCGGACATTGAAGACACTTTAGAGGTTTCTACCGAGAAGGGTAAGGCTATCGGTGAGCGCATGACTGGCTGGTATGTTGAGGCTGGCTACGATATCTTCACGCTCTTTGAAAACAGCCCCGCTCGTCAGTCACTGTCGCCTTGGGTTCGTTATAGCGAAATTGACACACAGGATTCTCTGGATGATGCAGTTGTAGCTGCCGGTTTTGCCAAAAATCCGAAGAATGAGCGAAGCGTTGTGGAAGTAGGCCTGCATTACATGCCGCATCCCAACGTTGTGATCAAAGCCGAATACCGTGACTGGGACAGTGAAGCGGATTCGAGCAAAGATGGCACAAACAACCAAGAGGAATTTGTGATTGGCATTGGCTACAACTATTAAAACCTGGCGCGCACGCCGCATTGCGGCGTGCGCAGCGTTGCTGCTTCTGGCTCCGACAGCGGGTGTCATCGCGCATGAAGACGGTGACGGTCGTGTCTTGATGACGAAACAAGAGGCGCTTGAAAAAGTAGCCTTTCCGAGTGCAAGCCGTATTGAGCGGCGCACATTGTTTCTGAAGCCGGAAGAACAGCAGGTAATGTCTGATCGGGCGCGCAGTCGTTTCGAATCGCAGCTCTATACTGTATACATCGGTTATGCCGAGGATAAGGTGGTGGGCTATGCGGTGATTGATACCGATACCGTGCGGACCAAAGCGGCTACTTATCTCGCAGTTCTAGAGCCCGACGGTACCCTGCGTGACATGCGTATTCTCGCGTGGCAGGAACCTCCGGAGTATCAGCCGCCACAGCGCTGGTTAGATCGTTTCTCTGGACGTCGCCTTGAGGAGCATGCCGGTCTGCGTGTTGGGCGTGACGTGGATGCTATCAGTGGTGCAACACTGAGCGTTCGCATGCTGACAGAGCATGCACGGAGAGCCTTGGCGCTGCACGATGTGCTGTTAAAGAATGAACTGTCTATTGTCCAGCGTTAGAGTAAACCATGCGTTTTACCATTACCGGCGAACACCGTAGGAACCATCTGTTAACAACTGTCATTTTGCTTTTCCTCGGCTACATCGCATTGCTATGGGTTAGTAATGCGTTGCTCTTTTTTCGCGACATGGGGCTGAGTTATGACGCAGTAGTTACCTATTACCTTGGCGACCCTGAGCGCTACACCAGCCCGCGCAGCTACTCGGGGATGCTGGAGATATCTCACTTTCATATGTTCTCCATGGGCATTTTGGTGATGACGCTGGTTCACTTGATGCTATTTGCCGATCTCAGCGAGCGGGCCAAGATATTCTGGTTGTGGACACCATTCCTGTTCGCTGTAGGTAATGAGGCGGCTGGATGGCTGGTGCGTTTCGCCGCACCTGAGTTTGCTTATTTCAAGATATTCACTTTCCTCGGTTTGCAATTCGGTCTCGGGGGAGTAGTTGTGGTGTGCCTCATTTCTCTTATTCGACCACCTAAGCGTCGGGCCAAGGTCAAGGTCTAAACTGAAGCCTCGTATCGGCGAGCATCCAGAAACGCTTGTGCATTTTTGCGCACTTATTGATTGGAATTGCTGTGCTAAGGTGTGTTCATTGACAACATTGGAGCCCCTTTCTATGAGTGCCGTCAAAAATCTCTGGAACACCCTCCATGCCAAACCCGGTGGTAAATGGCTGTTTACCCGTGCGATTTGTCTGAAAGCACCGTATTTTTCGTCGATAAAGGCGCGTTTTGAGAGCCTGGGTGTTGGGGGCGCGGAGGTCACCCTGTGGGACAAGCGCTCCATGCACAACCATATCGGCACGGTCCACGCCATTGCCATGTGCAATGCCGCCGAGCTGGTGGCGGGTATCTCCACCGAGTATTCGGTGCCATCCGATGTGCGCTGGATTCCCAAAGGCATGACCGTGCGCTACCTCAAACCGGCAAAAGGCCTGCTGAAAGTAGTGGGTAGCCTGCCACCGATTGTCAGTGGCGAGGCGGCAGATGTACCGGTCTCGGTCGCGATAACCGATCGTGCAGGAGACACGGTGTTTACCGCCGAAATCATCATGTATTGTTCGCCCAAGAAAGCCAAAGCGGCCTAACCGAGAGCTGTTTAAACGAGCGCTGCTTCAACGAGAGCGGCTGGGACGATTGAACGGAGATACACCATGGAAGGTTTAAACTTGCATGCACCGCTGATACAGGCGCCAATGGCTGGTGTGCAGGGTGTGGCTTTGGCCGCGGCGGTGTCCAATGCGGGGGCGTTGGGGTCGCTGCCTTGCGCCATGTTGAGCCTGGACGCGCTGCAGGATTCGCTCCAGCAGTTACAGACCCTGACCCGGCGCCCGGTCAATCTCAACTTTTTCTGCCATCAGGAGCAGACAGAATCCTCGGCCCGTTATCAGGCATGGCTGGAGAGTCTGGCACCTTATTTCGATGAATTTGGTGTGAGCCTGCGAGACCTGCCCGAAGGGGCGCAGCGCGCGCCTTTTTCTCCTGCTGTGGCGGAGGTGGTAGAACCTTTTGCGCCAGCGGTGGTGAGTTTTCACTTTGGTTTGCCTGAGCCGGACTTGCTGGCACGGGTGAAGCGGTGGGGCGCACTGGTCCTGTCGTCGGCGACCACACTGGAGGAGGCGCGCTGGCTGCAAGATCACGGCGCTGATGTTGTGATCGCGCAAGGCCTTGAAGCCGGTGGTCACCGCGGGCAGTTTTTGCGCGAAGACTTTGTCGGCCAATTGCCGACGGCCGATTTGGTGGCTGCCTGTGTAGCAGAGCTGTCGGTGCCGGTGATTGCCGCTGGCGGGCTGGGCAGTGTCGAGGCTGTGAGTGCAATGCGTGATCGTGCCGCGGCTGGTGTGCAATTGGGCTCGGCCTTTCTATTGGCTGACGAGGCGACGACATCTCCTCTGCATCGTGCAGCGCTGGCCAGTGCTCGTGTCAGTCAGACCATGTTGACGAATCTGTACACCGGACGTCCGGCCCGAGGTATTGTGACGCGCTTGATGCGCGAGCTCGGGCCGCTCAGTACTCGGGCGCCGGTTTTTCCGCTGGCGGCTAATGCGGTCGGTGCTTTGCGTGCGGCAGCCGAAAAGGTAGGAGACGACAGCTTCACGCCCCTGTGGTGCGGCGAAGATGCCCGGCCGCTTGCGAGCGGTGCCGCTGATATTGTGGCGCAATATGCGCAGGCGTGGCGTCAGGTCTAACGCAGACGCTGTTGCAGGGCCGGCCGCAGGCTGCGGATAAAGGCTCTCACCCGCGCATTGGCCGGGAGGTTGGCGGGCCGCATCAGCCACAGCCCCATGGCAAGGCTGTTATCCGGTGGGCGAATCGCGACGAGCTGCTTGTCCTGCTCTGCCAGAAAACACCACAAATGGGCGACGCCCAAACCACTTTTAACGGCGGCCAGAATCGCGTTCCAGCTGTTGACCTGCGCGGGCTTGATTACGTCATCCGGCAATTCCCGGGCGATCCACCGCGCGGCCTGGGATTCCGCCAGGTCTTTGCCCCAGCCGATCCAGTGGTGTTGCGCCAGCGGCGTTTCTGCCGGAATGCGCTTCACATAGCTTTTGCTGGCGTACACCGCTCTGGGCATTTCGCCAATAAAGTGGCCGCGAATGTGCGGTGGGCAGGTGTTGCTTACAGAGATCGCCACGTCGGCTTTGCGCTGACTCAGGGCGGCGAGGGGGTCGATTGTGTTCAGCAATTCCCAGCGCACTTGCGGGTACTCCCGCGAAAAGGCGCTTAACTCGGCGATAAACTCCGGTCCCAGGCCTAGTGGCGCAGCGATGCGCAGTTCTCCCGCCAGCTGTTCTTCACCCAGCCCCAGGTTTTCTTCCAGATTCAGCAGCTCTTTTTCCAGCCGGCTGGCTTGTCGGTAAAGCCTGCTGCCGAATGGGCTAAGCTCATATTGATTGTTTTGATGGATGAACAGGGGGTGACCGAGGCGTCGCTCGAGCTGGCCGATGCGCCGGGCCACGGTGGTGCGATTAACCCCCAGCTCCGAGCCGGCAGAGGAGAAGGTGCCGCAGCGGGTGGCGGCGAGGAAATAGCGCAGGTCGTCCCAGTTCATGCGTGCAATATTGCACGGTATGGGTGCGCCTTCAATCGTTTATTTGCACGATAGGTGCGGCCTATAGTGCGCTCTTATCCAAGTCCGGAGTAGGCAGCCCGGCGAACGCAAGGAGAAGCATGTCATGAGTCAACGCCTTCACAATAAGGTTGCCATTGTTACGGGTGCGGCCCAGGGCATCGGTCAGGCCATTGCCCTGCGCTTGGCTGGTGAGGGCGCGGCGGTGGGTATTGCCGATATCAGCCTGGATGCGCTGTCCGATACCGTTCGCTTGATCGAAGCCGAGGGTGGCAAGGTGGCGGCGCACGCCTGCGATGTGACAGACAGCCAATCCGTCGCCCGGCTGTTTGAGGCGGTGACGGCCAGCTTCGGCCCGCTCGATATTCTGGTGAACAATGCCGGTATTGGTACTGCGCCCAACGACGGGTTTGATGTGTATCAGCAGCGCATGGCCGAGCGTAATGCACAGTTGGCAGCGGGCCAGGCGCCAACCGTGTATGCCGACCACATCACCGATATGCTCGACGACGGTTGGCAGAAGGTGGTCAACGTTAACCTCAACGGCGCGTTTTATTGTTGCCGCGAGGCCATTCGTTGTATGGCGGCGGAAAATCGTCCCGGCAGCATTGTTAATATTTCCAGTACCTCAGCGGTGTCCGGTGAAGGTGGCGTGCATTACTGCGCGTCCAAGGCAGCCATTCTGGGTTTAACGAAGTCGCTGGCGATGGAAGTGGCGGCGCGCAATATCCGTGTGAATGCCATTTGTCCCGGACCAACTAACACGCCAATTATGGCGAATATTTCCGAGGAGTGGCGCCAGGCGATGGTGGCCGCTATCCCGCTTGGCCGAATTGGCGAACCCTCTGAGATTGCCAACACCGCCTTGTTTCTTGCCAGCGACGAATCGTCGAGTTTTACCGGGCAGACTTTGATGGCGAATTTGGGGGCTTATTTGGCATAGGCCCCTCACCCTCCGATGCTGTCTAGTGCGGCCCCCTCTCCCTGAGGGCGGTGCGACGTCTCGCGAGGGCTGGAGTGAGGGTAGATGACTCGAATGACTTTGCAATTGGGAGAACACTATGAAACGACTTGAAAACAAAGTGGCCATCATGACCGGTGGTGGACAGGGCATCGGCGCCGCGACAGCTATACGCTTTGCGGAAGAGGGCGCCAAGGTGGTGATCTGTAGTCGCCGTATGGAGCCGCTGGAACAGGTGGCAAAAACCATTCGCGATGCCGGCGGTGAGTGTACCCCGCTGTCGGTCGATGTCAGTGACGAAGTGGCGGTCAAGCAACTGGTTGAAACGACCGTGTCCAAGTACGGCAAACTCGACATTATCGTCAACAATGCCGTGCTGATGGTGCCGGAGATGATCGGCAAGCACAGCACTAAAGGCTGGCGTCAAAACTTTTCCGTATCGCTGGATGGCGCAATGTTTCTGATGCGCGAAAGCTACAAGCAGCTGCGGGCTAACAAGGGCGCTGTGGTGAATATTTCGTCGGTGTGTGGGCTGCTCGGGTCGATGGGAACCGCCGGCTACAGCGCGGCGAAAGCCGCGATGATCGGTCTGACGCGCAATGCCAGTATCGAGTGGGCGCCCGACGTTCGGGTCAACGCGATTACCCCCGGCGCCTTTCTGACACCGGCTTTGGAAATGGTAAATCCCGATGAGGAAAGCCAGAAAGCGACTGGAAAAACCATTCCGTTAAAACGGGTGGGCGATCCGCGCGAGTGCGCCAACGCCATTCTGTTTTTAGCCAGCGATGAAGCGTCCTACATCACCGGCATTGTGATGCCGGTGGACGGTGGCCGCACCGCCGAGCTCAATACCGGTGCCGCTTCCTGGGAGGATTGAGATGGACGACAAGCTACTGCAGCGTATCGACCGGCTGGAATCGCTGGATGAAATCCGGCAGCTGGTGGCCAAGTATTCCCTGTCGCTGGATATGCGCGATCTCGACGCCCATGTGAATTTGTTTGCGCCGGACATCCGGGTCAGTCGCGAGCTGAGTGGTCGAGCGAATCTAAAAGCGTGGGTCGACGATACCCTGCGCAATCAGTTTACCGGCACCTCACATCATGTGGGGAATCACATTATCGAGTTTGATGACCCCGATCACGCCGTGGGAGTGCTGTATTCGAAGAATGAACACGAATGCGGACCGGAGTGGGTGATCATGCAGATGCTCTACTGGGACGACTATGAGCGTATCGACGGCCGCTGGTATTTCCGCCGTCGCCTGCCTTGCTACTGGTATGCCACGGATCTGAACAAGCCGCCCCTGGGTGATATGAAAATGCGTTGGCCGGGACGCGAGCCCTATGAGGGCGCGTTTCACGAGCTGTTCCCCAGTTGGCGAGAATTCTGGGCCAATAAACCCGGCGGCACACCGGAGGTAGCAGCGCCCGCGCCGGTAGAGCAGTTCCTTAAAACCATGCGCCGGGGCACGCCGGCACCGAAAATCCGGGTACGCTAATGAAGCTTTTTACCGAAACACGACTGGGTCGTCTGCGGCTGCGCAATCGCATTGTGATGGCGCCGATGACGCGCTCTCGCGCAGATCAGGATACGGATGTGCCCACCGATATCATGCGAGAGTACTATCAGCAGCGCGCCAGCGCCGGTTTGATTATTACCGAGGGCACCCAGCCCAGCGCCGATGGCAAGGGTTACTGTCGTACGCCGGGGATTTATACCCAAGACCAGATTGCCGCTTGGAAAACGATCACCTCGGCAGTGCACGCCGAAGGCGGTCAGATTGTGCTGCAGATTATGCATTGCGGCCGGGTGGCGCATGCGGCGAACAAGGCACCCGGCGCACGCACCCTGGCGCCGTCTGCCATTGCCGCAAAAGCGGAAATGTTCACCGAGCAGGGTATGCTGCCGATGGATCAGCCCGAGGCCATGACTGAGGACGAGATCGAGCAGACGATTGAAGACTACCGTCAGGCGACGGCCAATGCCTATGCCGCGGGCTTTGATGGCGTGGAATTGCATTGCACCAGCGGCTATCTGCCCGCCCAGTTCCTCTCTACAGGTACCAATCAGCGCAGCGACCGTTGGGGTGGCTCGTTGGAGAATCGTCTGCGCTTCGTGCTGGACGTATTGAAGGCAATGACCGCCGTCGATGGCGCTGATCGCGTCGGGATGCGAATCTGCCCGGGCAACCCCTTCAACGATCTTCATGACGATGATCATAAGGAAACCTTTGCCGCCCTGTTACAAAGGGTAGACCCGATGGGGCTGGCCTATTTGCATGTGATTCGCATGCCGCAACTGGGCCTCGATAATATCGGTTTGGCTCAGGCCAACTATCACGGCGCGATGATGGTCAACGAGAGTTTTGACCGGGACGAAGCCGAGTCGGTGCTAGGCGAACAGATACAGGCCGTGTCTTTCGGTCGGCCCTTTATCGCCAACCCGGATCTGGTGCGCCGCTATCGCGAAGGGTTAGCTCTGTCGCAAATGAACCCCAAAACCCTTTACACACCGGGGGAGGCCGGGTATACCGATTATCCAGCATTGTAAAAACATCGTGATAGGGAGGCACGCGCTGCATTATGCCGCGTCTGTTTGTCGCAGTACCTTTATCCCAGCCGCTCAAACAGCGGCTGCAAGCCATCCAGCCCCCGAAAACCCGGGGGATTACCCCCATGGAGCCCGATAACCTGCACCTGACCCTGCAGTTTATCGGCGATGCCGATCCCGATGTGGTGCTCAATGCCCTGAGTACCGTCAAAGCGCGCAGCTTTGAGCTGGAATTCACCGAGCTTAGTCAGTTCCGCAATGGCGTTATCTGGCTTGGCGTGAAAGACAATCCGGAGCTGAAAGCCCTGCAGCTTGCCGTTTTGAAAGCCTTGCTGAAAGCCGGCCTGCCGCTGGAGAAAAAACGCTTCGTCCCGCATATCACCCTGGCGCGCTACAAGCGGCATGTACCGCAGCCCATGATTGACGAGTTGATCAAGCAGAGCGCGGGTTCCGTTCCCGCGGAGCAGGTGATGGCCTTCAGTCTGTTTGAATCAACCACGGTCGAGGAAGAACTGACTTACAAGCGCTTGCGTGCCTTTCCGCTGGCAACGCTCAAGGAATAAGCCGCGCGCGAAGTCTGACTGACTTGTAATCTCCCGCCCTGCACAATGCTTCTACTATCGGATGATCGGTGGGTAACCGTGGCCGGTGCTTTCTGCGATCAGAAAATACCTGTGATTGCGAGCATAGCAAAGCAATCTCCTGAAGCCTGTGCCACAACTATGAGATTGCTTCGCTTTGCTCGCAAGGACGTCGTGGCTGGTGGTTGGTTGCCCTCCTGCAAAACCCTATCAAAATAACAGAGGTGTTTTTATGAAGGATTTTAACGGGAAAGTCGCGGTTGTTACCGGCGGTGCGAGTGGCATCGGCAAGGCGCTGGTAGGCGCCTTGCTGGACGAAGGTGCCAAGGTCGTGATCGGTGATGTTGAACAGAAAGCGCTGGACGCGGTTCTCTCCGAGCTCGATGGTCGCGGTGAAGTCAGTGGTGTGGTGACGGATGTTTCCAATCCGGATTCTGTTGACACATTGGCTGAGCAAGTATTCAAGCAGTACGGCGAATGTAACCTGCTGTTCAATAACGCCGGTGTTGCTGCGCCGTCACTGAATATCTGGGAAACCAAGCCCAATGACTGGAAGTGGGTGCACGGTGTGAATGTGATGGGCGTTGTCCACGGCATTCAGTCGTTTGTGCCGCGCATGATTGCCTCTGGCAAGGAAGGCCATGTCATCAACACCTCCTCCGGTGACGGTGGAATTTCGCCTCTGCCATACCAGTCGGTGTACGCCTCCAGTAAAGCAGCGGTTTCCTGTATTACCGAATGTCTTGCGGCTCAGCTGGTAACGGAGAACACCAAGCTGCGTGCATCAATTTTCTATCCTTCAGGGGGTGTGTTGGCCACAGGGATCTGGACGACAGAGCGTAACCGTCCAAAAGATCTCGCAGTAGAACGTGCGCCGGTGCATGTGCCTTCCGTTGAAGAATTCAAAGAAGCGGCTAACGCTGCGGGCATGGAACTGAATTTCCAGGACCTGGATGAGCTGGCGCGGTTTACCCTGCAAGGCGTTAAAGAGCAGCGTGTCATCATTATGCTCAACAGCGAGGAAAGTGTAGCGACCTTGCGTGATCGCGCCGATCGCTATGAGCGATTCGAATTGCCCATTGATCTGGCCGCTGTGCCACAAATGTAATCGGGATAGAAACCATGTCAGTTGAAGCAAATAAAGCCGTCGTCAAAAAAATGTGGCAAGCCCTGGCCGAGATGGACTGGGAGGGAATGAAAAGCTGTATGCACCCGGAAATCTTCTACGAAGATGTGCCGACGGACGACGTGGGCGCTAAAGGTCCGGAAAATTGTGTGAAGCGCCTGCAGATCGCTTTTAATCACCTGTCAAAACAGGAGCAGACGACACACCATCTGGCCGGCGACGGCGATATGGTGTTTCTCGATCACACAGAGAAGTGGACCTTCAAGACCGGTG
>JBFKXO010000056.1:0-10493 GCA_041638115.1 Litorivivens sp.
GGCCTGTCTCACCTAACCTTCCAGCTGAGCGGTTACTTTCTCATAGGCATCCGCGTACTCGGACAGCAGACGCATCATCACACCGCGCGTGGACTCCACCGAGTTGATCTGACCAACCACCTGACCCACCGGGTTGAAGGCCACCTTCTGGGTATCGGCGACACCGGCGTACTTGGCGGTACGACGAATACCGTCGCTGGAAACCAGACCTTGCAGCGGCATACCCAGAGGTTTCGGGTTTTCCGGCGCTTCCCAGGCTTCTGTCCAATCGTTCTTGAGCATGCGGCAAGGCTTGCCGGTCCAGGAGCGTGAACGCACGGTGTCTTCGCTGCTGGCTTTGAGCAGGCTTTCTTTCTGGGCCGGTTCTGCGTGAGCTTCTTCAACCGTCAGCCAAAGCGAGCCAGTCCAGACGCCTGCACAACCCAGGGCCATGGCAGCCAGCATCTGTTGGCCCGTGCCAATACCCCCGGCGGCCAGTACCGGCGTACCTTGTGCGGCCGCCACGGCCTGTGGCCAGAAAACGATGGAGCCAACGTCGCCGGTGTGACCGCCGCCTTCACCGCCCTGGGCGACGATAAAGTCGAGGCCGGCTTCAACGTGGGATTTCACCTGTTTTACCTTGCCACACAGGGCGCCGACCAGACGACCGCTGTCCTGAATCATTTTGACCTTGTCAGCGGGCGGGGTGCCCAGTGCGTTGGCAATCATCACGCATTTTTTGCGCGTCAGCGCCTCTTCAAGCAGGGGAGTTGCTGTGGCTTCAGTCCAGCCCAGCAGGCCCATGGTTTTGGTGCCGTCTTCCCACTCGGGAACGCCGTGATCGGCCAGCAGTTTCTGGGCAAAGTCGATATGCTCCTGGGGTACCATGGCAGTCAGCTGTTTTTCCAGCTCTTCCGGCGACATATCGCCCATGCCTTCGTATTTTTGCGGAATAACAATGTCTACGCCGTAGGGCTTGTCGCCGATATGGGCGTCAATCCAGTCCAGTTCTTCCTTGAGCTGTTCGGGGGTGAAGCCCACCGCGCCCAGCACGCCGATACCGCCGGCCTTGCTTACCGCAACGACTACATCGCGGCAGTGGGTGAAGGCAAAGATGGGGTGTTCAATACCCAGTTTGTCGCAGAGTTCGGAACGCATGTGTCGTCTCCCGTGTCATGTCAGTCGGTAAGTGAGCGCTTGCTCGAGTGCTATTGGCTCAATTTGGTGACAGTATTCCCGAGGGTGCCTGGTCTCACAATGGCGGGTTTTGCCAAAATTCAGTGATTATTTAGATCAGCTGCCGGACAGCCCCTTTTGTCGGCTGTGTATTCGATTTACTATGGCTTGCTGACGACTTGCCCGTGCAAGCCGACATTTTGGCTCACTGAGTTTGCCCATGATAGAAGAGTTGGACCACAAGGAAATTCGGGCCCGCCTGACAGAATTGCGCATATTGCACCGGGAGATCGATCAGAAAATCCTTAGCCTGCAAGCGCAGGAACAGGAAGTCCCCTTTCACAATCAGCTAGAACTGCGGCGCCTCAAGAAAGAAAAGCTGTACGTCAAAGACTGTATTGTACGGCTGCGCGCGCGGATCATCCCCGATTTAAATGCCTGAGCCCTATTCCTATCTCGCCCTATGCTTATTGATCTAACCGACCTGTCACCAAACCGCACGTATTTCACCATGATTCAGACGCTGATACCCCGCCCGGTGGCGTGGGTACTGTCGGACAATGGCGGCGGCAGCCTCAATTTGGCCCCGTTTTCCTACTTTAGCGGGGTGTGCAGTAAACCGCCGCTGGTCATGCTGTCGATTGGCAAGAAACCGGAAGGGGAGATCAAGGATACCCGGCGCAATATTCTGGAGCGCAAGCATTTTGTAGCCCATATCGCCCACCGGGAAATGGCGCAACAGGTCACGGCCAGCAGTGCCCCGCTGGCTCATGGCGATTCCGAACTCGAGCGCAGTGGTTTGGAAACCGTGCCTTTCGGGGATTTTGCCCTGCCGCGCCTGGCCGCGTGCCGAGTGGCCTACGCCTGTGAACTCTATGAGCACCATGAGATCGGGGCGCAAGCCATTATTTATGGACAGGTGCGCCAGATCTACATCAGCGACGAGATAGCGATTGAGACAGAGGGGCGCTTGCAGGTGGACGCCAAGGCCCTGGACCCGATTGCGCGACTGGGCGGCGATGACTATGGCCTGTTGGGCGAGGTGGTGACCATCAAGCGGCCGCGTTGAGGTGCGGCAAATCTCGGATCGTGTAAGACATATCGTACAAACCGTGGCTGGCTTTTCCTATGTTTTCGAAAAGGCGTTGAACTGATAATCATTCTCGGGCTACGGAAGGCCCTCTTGATCCAGGCATGAAAGATTCTCAGGGATGAACAGCGTTGACGGGGCTTGCCCCTGAACAGGGAGGTGGCGCGTAGGGATGCAATCTCATGTCGGGGATCAGATGTCGACGATACTAAAACCGGGGTTCTCCCCGGTTTTTTTATGCCTGCCGTTTTCGAGTATCCTAGCTGCCCGCTCCATCCACTGAGGTAGCACCGTGAACCGCGAACTTGATTTGAAGGCTGTGAGTGATGCCTTTGAACGTATTGCCCTGCACAACGACTGGCAGGCGCTGCACACACCCCAGAATCTCGCCAGTGCCATCAGTGTCGAAGCGGCCGAATTGCTTTCGCTTTTTCAGTGGTCCGGTACCCGCGACGGGCGCAATGTACCATCGACGGCGGCGGTCGCCAGTGAACTGGCGGATCTGGTGATGTACGCCAATGCTTTGGCCGACGTGTTGGGTATTGATCTGGTCGCGGCGGTGACTGACAAGTGTCGGCATAACGAGGCGCGTTTCGCGAATGAGTGAAGACCAGGTTTTCAGCGGTCGCGCCCAACGCTTTAAAGACAAGATATATGGCTCCAGCAAAGGTGAGCTGCGTTTAGCCCTGGTGTGGCGAGATATGCAAGAACAGCTTCCCTTGCAGCAGGCAGGATTGAACTGCTGGGATGCCGGTGGTGGCTTGGGGCAGGTCAGCGCAAAACTGGCGGCGCTGGGTCACCGGGTTTGTCTCTCTGAACCAGCGCTCGATATGCTGGAGCTGGCGCGGGCGGATTTACCCGAGAGTGTCCGGTGTCATCAGGAAACCCTGCAGCAACATCGCCCCCCGCAAAGTGGTTATGATGTGGTGGTCTGCCACGCCGTGCTCGAATGGTTGTCACAACCGGAATCGGCTTTGGAGCACCTGGTCAATGCGCTGGCGCCGGGTGGACATCTCTCCCTGCTGTTCTACAACGTCCACGCCATCGCCCTGGCCAACCTGGTCAAGGGCAATCTCTATAAAGTGCAGGCGGAGAAATTCGCCGGCGAGCCGGGCAGCTTTACACCACCGTCGCCGCAAGATCCGCGAACGGTTGTTGGGCAGCTGGAAGCGCTGGGGCTGCAAGTGCGTGGACGGCGCAGTATGCGCTTTGCCCTGGATCTGATGCCAAAGGCACTGCGTGCGCAGCGCTCGCTGGAGGATGTGATGGCGGTGGAGTGGCAATTTGGCGCCCGCGAACCCTACTGGCAGCTGGGCCGCTATGTTCACCTGGTCTGCCGCAAGCCTGCCTAGCCTGCAGTAAACACCCGGTTGCGAATTCGCCAGCCCGAGGCGGTCCGCGCCATCTCGTCCCGGTAACGCCCGGCGCCGAGCCAGGCTCCGGTTTCAAAATCAATGATCTGCAAATAGGCGTGGCAGACGGCTTCACTGCCGCCCCCCACCACATACACGTTTGAGATAAGGTGGCGAGCGTTGGGTACGGCTGCCACGGTTTCCTGAAAAAAGCCCATCAGCGCGTCAAGGCCCGAAACATTGACTGATGGTTCGTCGGCCTGGAAGCGGCAGTCATCGGTCCATATGTCCCGCATCGCGGGCAGGTTGTGATAGTCCAGCGCGTGGGCGTAGCGGGCGAGCAGCTCGTGAATCTCCAGCCTGTCATCGATGGTCAATGTCATGGCGACCTTCTCCTGTGCGTTGTTGCGGCCAGAGTTTGCGCTGGCTGGCGGCGTATTTCAATCGCCGGTGTTCACGCTGTCAGCCCTGGGCGACATCGGTAACATTATGATTTTAAAGAATAAAATGGATAGTGTGAGAATTCCTGCCGGGATTTGGAGACACAATCGCGGGTGTGAAAATTGCGGATAGCTGTAACTTATTGAATTTATTGGGTAATTAGAGTTGGCATGATCATTGATATAAAAACGCCGAGAGACGGCTCAGCTCCGGCTTGAGTATGTCTACTGCTGGTTAGGATTAAACAGGAGATCTGTCATGAAACGTAAATCGATTGTTGCGGGTGCTGCTTCTGTCCTGCTGCTGGCTGCCATGGGTGCCAACGCGGGATTGTTTGACAAGGAAGGCTCGGATAAAGAGGGCAAGCAGGCAGCCGGTGATAACTCTGGAATGTTTTCGGCGCTGGATGCCAATCAGGACCAACTGATCAGCCCCCAGGAAGCCGAGTCCAATGCTGATGTGGCCATGTCTTTCGGTGAACTCGACACCAACACCGACGGCCATCTGAGCGCCGAGGAATTCAGCGAATTCTCTGGCATCGATCAACAGCAGAAGTAATTTGGCCTGTCTCTAAACTGAGGTAACGCTTCCCGCGGTGGCGGCACCTCCGAGGCTATCCCCACACCTGCGCCGCCACCGCTTTTTACGCTGAAGGCGCTGCTTTGACAGCGCTATCCCCCCTCTTTGTCCGGCCAGCCTTCAACAATCAGGCCGCGCTGGGTCTGCTTGTCAAAGAGTTGCTGAAAGTAATCTGAAAGCTGTTCGCGGTTGAGCGATTGTAGATTGTTTTCGACGGCGTCAAACCAGGCATCGTTGCGCTGTTGGCTGGTGATCTGTGACCAGTAGTGATTGGCCAATGCCTCGCCTTGCAAGGCCTGTTGGGTGTGGCTGCGGCTGCGAATTTCCGATAACGCTTTGCTTTTGAGTTGCTCCAGGTGGGTGGCTGGCACGGTGTTGAGCCATTGCGGAAAATCGCGCAGGAATTCTTCCGTGGCCTGTTGCAACTGATCCGGTGAGGTGCTGGCCGATTGGGCAATGAATGCGAATCCTTCACGATCCTGCAGATTTACCGGCACGACGGTAACGCCATAGGCCAGTTGTTGCTGCTCTCTCAGACGGGAAAAATACTGGTGGCGGATCATCGGCAGTAACAACTGCAAGCGGGCATAATCTTCCGGCGCGCGCCGGCGCTTGTTGGTAGCGCAATAAGGCATTGGCGTCGCTGCTTAGCTGGCGGCTGAGGATGTCGGGTTGTCCGGGTTCAAGGGCCGGAGGTAGCGGGTTGGCAACCTCCTGTTCCAGACGGTGCGGAAAACCCAGGCTGCCGCTTAAACGCTGGGCGGTTTCCCGGTCGGCGCCATAGATAAACAAGGTTGCCGAGACGGCATTCAGGGCATTGCTCTGCAGCGCCCGCAGCATCTCCGGGTTGAGGCCTTGCAGCTCGTCGATTTTGGAACGCGGGCTATCGTGGGTGGCGATGAGAGTCTGTTTCAGTTCATCGACCAACGCCTCAAATGCAAAACGGTAGCGTGGCGGTGTTTGCCATTCCTGAATCAAGTCCTGTTTCAGTTCACTAAACTGGGTGTCGGTGACGGCTTGCAGCAAAGCGTCATCCAGCGACTGCAACTGCGCGTGTAGCGCGTCGGGGTTGCCGCGCATTTCGACGCCGATGCCCGTGTCGTGCTGATACCAGCGGCTGTTGGGGTTGTGGTTGGATGCCGCTTGCAATGCGCGCAGCCAGAGCGCCTTGAGGCTGCGATTGCGCAAATTGCTGGACCATACCGGCATCTCCAGCGACAAGCGCAGCCACAAGTCTTCGCTGGCCTCGCTACTTGGCGCGTGCCAGGTGTCGAAGGCGGGGGTATCGATCAACAGGGCCGGCGCCAGTGCGCGATTGGCTAGTGTCGGCAGAGTCGGCATTTCGGTCAGCGGCACTGGCGGCGTGAACTGACTCAGTGCAATCGCCTCTGTTTCCGGATAGGGCTGGCGCTGGTGTCGGTAGGGCACGGCAAACACTGGGGAGCGTGCTGTGCCTTCGACACCGCTACCCAGCAGAATCACCAGCGAATTGGCAAGTGTCAGTCTTTCCTGAAATGCCGCGTGGAAATGAAAACCGGTGAGCGCTGGTTGCTGAAGTGTATCCTGATCCGGTTGCTGGTTCCGGGACAAGGCCTCGAACCATTGGAGTAGGTCTTCCTTGGCAATCACCGGCGCAAGGTCGGACGCCGAGCTTGTCGCAAAGTGACGATAGAGGGCGTGGCCATCGGCCTGTTCAATCAGCGCCTGCAGGGCGTGATTGACGGTGGCCAGCAACTCGACCAATCGGTTGAGACCCTGCTGGGTTGGTACGATGTGCACGCTCAGAGTTGCGCTGTCACCAGCAGACAGACCGGGCGCCAGGTTGATTGATTTCAGCAGACCGGTGTCGATCAGTTGTTGTTGCCAGCTGCCAGTTTTCTTGGGAGTGGCCCAGTAGTCCAACCAGTCGATGGCCCGTTGGGCATGGTGCTGGTCGATGTCGTACAAGGGATAGAGCACGGTTAGCTGAGGCTGCCCGAGCGGCAGCCTGATTTCCAGCTGCTGCGGCATATCGCGGGCTGAGAACAGTGGCGGTATCGTATTTGCGACGGTGTTGGTGGCGGGCAACCTGCCCAGACTTTCGGCAATCAGCGCCTGCTGTTCGGCGTCAGACTGTGGTCCCACGACAATGGCGGTGAGCTGGGCGGCCTGGTAATGGCGCTGATAAAAGTCATTGAGCGCCGCGCGAATAGCGTCGAGAGAGTGTGGTGCAAAGCTGTCAAGGTTGCCGGCACTAAAACGACGAAAGGGGTGGCCCTCAGCCGTTGCCACTTTTATCGCATCCCACAACAGTTGCTCCGGTTTGGTTTTGAGAAAGCCGAACTCATCATTCACCGCCGCAATTTCTGCCGCCACCGTATTGGTGGGAAAAACCGGATCGCGCAATATCTGGCGCAGACCTTCCAGGAGAGCGGAGACTTGGTTACTGGTTATCTGAAAATAAAACCGGGTTTTTTCATAGCCTGTGTTGGCTTGAACGCGGCCGCCGCGAGCTTTCAGAAAGTCGCGCAGCGACGGCGCTTCGCCCTCGTCGAGAGGCGTCGGCATAGGCTGGCGCAGCAGTAGATGTTCTGCCAGATGGGCAATGCCGGCGATGCCGTGGCTGTCGTGCAAACTGCCGACCTTGAATTCCAGTGCGATCAATGAATCAGCGCGCAGCGGACGAGACAAGAATGCGCTGCGCATGCCATTGCTGTGGTCGCGCACAGTCAACGCATCAGGCACGTCGTCTGGGTAGGCGTCCAGGGGAAACCAAAGCGTCAGGGCCAGCACCGACGGAAACACCCTTCGGCAAAAGGATTTGTGTGATGACATTGCGATCCTGACCATAGGCAGGACTCTAGTGTAGTGCGGCGAGCGGGTCGAGCGTTATGCAGGAAAACCCGTAATTAAAGGGCTTTTAGCGCAGGAGATGTTGGGTGCAGGCGACAGCCTGCACCCGTGGTGGCGCGATTATTCAGTCGCAGGTGTTTGCCCCAGGCTGGCCTGACGTTGCTTTTGGTCAGCGTCCAGCGCTTCTTCCGGTGAGGCAACCGCTTCGCTGCCGAACAAAGACTTCACGGCGACATCAAGGTCTTCGGCGATCGACCAGCGCGGTACGCGACCGTAGATTGGCGTACCGGAGTTCATAAAGTCCGGGAAGTCGCTGCCGTTAGCTGGCACGGCTTCGGCTACCAGGGCGGCATCGGCGGGCGCGTTCAACTGGTTGTACTGTTGTCCGGCCTTGCTTTCCATGCGCGGATAGATTTTCTCTATGCGCAGCGGAAATTCTGCACCCGCTGAGGTGTGTGCCGGGACAATCTGCCCCACTTTCAGCCGACCTTGTGCTGAGGGCGGGAAGTACAAAAAGGCGCGAATATCTTCTTGTTCGAGCATTACCACCGCAGGTTCACCGGCTTTGAGTACATCGCCGCGCGATACCGGTACGGTGGCAACCACGCCGTCAGACGGGGCGCGCAGTTCCAGCGAATTGAGCTGGGTCTGAATGCTGTCACGCAGTTTGGTCAGTGACGACAGACGGTTTTCAGGCAGCGCCTTGTCGCTGGAGCTGCGTTCGGTTTCTGCCAGCGTTGCGCTTTGGCGATAGGCTGATTCCAGCTCTGCCTTGGCCTGCTGATAGTCGGACCAGGTTTCGGTGTGCTGCATCTCCAGCTCCTGCAGGCTGCCCTTGGAGACGGCACCGGCTGCTACCAGGCGGCGCATGGCATTGATGCGTTCAATCTCCGTGCGAGAGCGTGATTCGAGCGCTTCGACGCGTGCCTTCGCCGTCGCAATCCGCGCGCGCAGCTCCTCTCGATTGGATTCAATGCGCGACGTGCTTTCCATTAGATCTGCTTGAATCCGGGCGATCTCAGCTTCGTTGCGCGCCAGCGCCTGAACCAGATCCGGGGCGTTTAATTTCACCAGAGGTTGACCGGCTTTGACCGTTTCCGAAGGCTCGATCAACACTTCATCAATGGTCACCGTCTGCGAGGGTGACACATTGTACTGTCGACCACTGACCGCGCCCTGAGCGTTAAACCAGAACACTCCCGTGTACACCTCACGCGCTACCAGCGCAACGATGCAGGCGATGATGCCGAGGTAAATGTAGCGCCCCCACTGCGGTTTGCTGGGTCTTGCGACTTCCAGCGGCAGTGACTGCTGCGCCTGGGTGCTGGAGTGCCACTGGCGCCAGGGACGCGCAGGTGCGCCACCAGCCGGGCGCGGACGAGCGGGGGCAGTTTCTTCGCGTTTGCGTAGTGCGGTTTGCTGTCTGTTTACCATGAGTCAAACTTCCTTGACTGAGCTTGAACATAATCGGGAACGTAAGTTTCCCAATACGAGCGTTTAAAAATATATTCATCGGCGTAGGCCATTAGCCGAACAGTGCGCAGATACAGGCCAGTGAAAAAGCCATACAGCGGCAGATACGGCGCCATTGGCCAATCCAGGTGCGGGCGTTCGCTGACCGCCAGGGCGATCAGGTAGTGAAAGACGTTCACAAAGATGTACAACACCGTTACCAGGGCGGTGACCTGCCAGAACATCTCAGCGTGATTGAGCAACATCCAACCGACGTAGATTGGCAACGAGATGGCAAAGATTACTTCGAACACCACTTCGTCGAGTGCGGCCAGCAGATTGCGTGTGCTGAAGGTGCGACTGAACGGGTTGAATATGCCGCGGTATTTGCGGATACGGAAGCGCACCACACTGCGGTTCCAGCGCAGCTGCTGGCGGAAGTAAGCCCACCAGATATCGGGTGCATCTGTCATGCACATGGCTTTGGGGGCAAAGCCCACTTTGCCACCTGCCATACAGATTTTGGTGGTCAGATCGCCATCTTCGCCGGGACCAGCTTCCCAGCCACCGACCTGCCTAACGATATCGCTACGCAGAGCGCCGAAAGCACCGGATACGATCGACAGCGTGCCCGCCGCAGCGGAAGCGCGTCGGCCCACGCCGATACTGAACAGGTACTGGATGGCCTGGCAGCGGGTTAGTAGATTGGTGGTGGCGTTGCGCACGCGCAAGTTGCCGGCCACGGCCTGCACTTCCGGGTCGTAGAATTCGACCAGCAAATGCCACACGGAGTCGCGGTCAAAGGTGGAGTCTGCGTCGCAGATGACCATGTACTCACCGCGGGCGGCGTTGGCAGCAAAGTTTTCAGCTGACGACTTACCGCCGCGCTCTCTGTGCTCGAAGTAGCGAATCCAGCCACGGCGTGCCAGTTGTCGGCCGATAGCATCCATGCCGTCTGTGGAACCGTCACTGACCACAATAATTTCCAAGTTGGGGTAGGACTGTTCGCGTAGCGAAAGCACTGTGGTTTCCAGGGTTTCTGCTTCGTTGTAGCCGGGCAGAAGAATGGACACCAGGGGTTTGGTCATCGCCAGGTGCTGACGGAAGCGAATTTTTTCTTCCGGCTCGGGGCGAAACACCTGACCGAGCACAATCAGCTCGGAGAGGATATAGCGCGGCACTGACAGGAACACAAAAGGCCACATGATCAAGGCCAGTTCCCAAAGTGTCAGCGCTTCCACCAGAGCCCAGCACTCGCTCCAGAAGCGGCTAAACGCGACTGAGAATTCATTCAGCATTTCGCGTCACCTCAGGCCAGTCGATCCGCCGGGTCGGCGATGATGATGTCATCGTCCTGTTCTTCGATTTCCTCGATAGACAGGGCGATACCGGTTTCCTGAAGTACGGCTTTTTCAAGCTGGCGACAGGTAGGGGTGCCACGCTCAGGTGAATCGTGCATCACAATCATCAGCTCCGAATGACGTTGTTCGACGCACATCAAGGATTCACTGGCGTACTCGTGAATCACTGCGCGTGCTTCGTCGAGCAGATCTTGCCAGTTCTCGGTTTTCTCATTGAGCACGGCGCTGTAC
>JBFKXO010000057.1:0-10405 GCA_041638115.1 Litorivivens sp.
ATCCAGGTTTCCGGTTCCAGGTCCTGATAGCGCAGCTTGCGGCCCAACAGGTTTTGGGCGGCTGTAATTTCACCGCCCACCGACGCAGCGATGCGCAGCAAATAGCCTTCTACCAAGTAGTCCTGGCGCAGCGGGGGATGGGCTTCGACCAGTTCGTGCCCCAGCTCCTGCAGAAGCGCTACCGTGCGTTGCAGACCGTTCAGCGCTTCCGGGTGCAAGGCGCCATCACGCATTAACGGCCGTTCAGTAAAGACAATGCGCAGTTTGCCCGGTGCTTTCTGGCACGCATCCAGCAGGCTGCCCTGTAGGGCGGGTTCGGCGTAGGGCGCACCAAGATCGGTGCCGCGAATCGCATCAAGCATGGCCGCGCTGTCGCGAACACTACGGCTGACAACACCGTCTTGAACTTGGCCGTACCAGGGGTCACCGTGCGTTGGCCCATGTGGCACCCGGCCGCGGCTGGCTTTAAAACCCACTAATCCGCCGCACGCTGCAGGAATTCGCAGCGAACCGCCGCCGTCTCCACCACTGGCCATGGGGACGATACCGGCCGCCACTGCGGCGCCGGAACCGCCGCTTGAGCCGCCAGCGGTTCGCGCAAGGTTCCAGGGGTTGCGGGTGATGCCGTGCAGTGCAGGTTCTGTTGCGCCTACGATGGCAAATTCGGGGGTATTGGTTTTACCAAAGGTAATGACACCGCTTGCCTTGAAACGCTTGACGAGCTCGCAGTCATAATCGGGCACATAATTTTTGAATGCCCGGCTACCATTGGTCAGTGGGACGCCGGCGTAAGCCGCGCAAAAATCTTTTAGCAGGAACGGAACGCCGGCAAAGGGGGCGTCTGGCAGGGCTTGGCTAGCCTGAGCTCTGGCAATGTCGTCCATGTCGTACACCACCGCATTAATCTGTGGATTGACGGCGTCACGGCGGCGAATGGCCTCTTCCAGTAGCTCGGCGGCGCTTATCTGGCGGCTTTTTATGAGCGCAGCTAGCCCCAGGGCATCGTAGTTCGCGTATTCATGAAAGGGCATGAGTCATCCTGTTTTATTGTAAGAGTTGGCGGTGCTAACACGTGCCGTCAGTATAGCGAAAGTACCGGCATTGATGTGTTCTGCGATCGTTTGACAAGCGCCTCTGGGGTATCCCCGTTAGTCAAAGTTGTCGTTTCAAGGATTGATGCAATAAACGATCCTTGCCTTGCAAATCCACCGGCCATCGACTCAAATACAGATTCATAACACACAACAGGAGTATCCCCGTGTCCCTGAGTTACAGTGAACACCCCGCCATGTTTCGTGCCCGTCCTTTTGCATTTATCGGCTCGCTGATTCTGGTGCCGGTGGGAATCGGCATCATTATCCTGTTGGTCTGGTTACTCAAATGCAAGGCGACCAAACTGGAAATAGGTGGCGGTGAGATCACGCTGGAGCAAGGTCTGCTAAGCAAAGATCACACTGAAGTGGATATGAAGACGGTGCGTACGGTGAAGGTTTACCAGTCGTTTATGAACCGACTGTTCGGGGTTGGCGACGTCTCGGTATTTACTGCGGGTGATGAGCCGGAAATCTACGCGCGTGGCATGCCCCGTCCGCAGGAGTTTCGTGAAATTATCAAGGGTGAACAGTGAGCGACGCCCAGGAAAGCAAAACCGCGCTAAAGTTGCTGGTGGTCTTTGCGGTACTTTTTTTACTGCTGGCTGTGGCGGCTTGGTTGGCGTGGCCAATCATGGCTGATTTTGCGGCGACTCAGCTGGCTCCGGGCCTTGGCATGCGCGATGCTGCGGTACTGTCATTCTTTCTGACCGTACTGGTCATGGTGGTGTTTGCGATTGCGGCGGGTGACGGCTTATTGGGTGAAATCCAGTATATGCTGGCAGGCTTCTTTTCTTTTTTTGCTGTGATGTGGCTGCTCATCGCCTGGATTTTCTAAACAACGGGGCGCAATGACCATTGCGCCCCAGTGCCTGACATATCAGCTGTATTTAGAAACTGTAGACAAGTGTAACGGTCGTCTGTTTATCCGCGTGCACTTTGTCCTGCGGTACGTTTTCCGTGTACTGAACCAGGTAAGAGATCTTAAGACCAACGCCGCCTTTTACCGTGGTTTTGATTGCGGTGGTCGATTTGGAAACAGTATTTTCCGCACCGTGATCAACCGACAGTTGCTGTGTGAATGTCGCTGTGTCTGAAATATCCCAGCGGAAATTGGAGGCGGCACGTAAAATGCCATCTTCTTCCGTTTCGCCGCCGCTTTCTGCCAGTTCCTCAGCTTTGCGATAACCGGGACCGATTTCTGCATCCCACAGCATATTCGGGGTATCGATGATACGTCGACCGTAACCGAATGCGATGGTGGCGCGGTATTTATAGCCACTAAAGCGGTCGTCTTCCCAAGACACATAATTGAACAGGTAGTTATGTGGGCTAAACGTATAGGCAATACGGTTAGAGACAAAATAACGCTCCGCAGAACGCACGCCGGCGCTTTCGGTATTCAGGGTTTCCAGCTGAGAGTCGTTTTTCCAATTGCCTTGCTCCCAAATCAGCGAACCGTTGGCTGTTACGCTCTTTGCTCGGGTATTACCTTCGCTGGCCACAAAGCCAAGCTCGGCATCACCGCTCCAGGGGGAACTGCCTTCCTGTGCAATGGCGGGAACACAAAGTGCCAGTAAAAAGGCAAAAAGGGTCAAACGGGGCATGTTGTCTCCAGTAATGAGTGGTTTTCGGCAGGCGCGAAGGCTACCAGATTTTTAGGTTTTGTGCTGCGCACGTGGTTACGGCGTGCGCAGCGAAAGGGTGTCAGGCTGCGGGTTTGGCGTCGCCGTGAACGTGCAGTTCCATTTGCGGGAACGGAATGCTCATGCCGGCGTCGTCCAGCTTTATTTTGATGGCTTCAAGCAACGCGTCGTGCGTCCCCCAGTAATCTGCTGCTTTCACCCAGGGGCGCACCACCAAATTGACGGAGGAGTCGGCCAGCTGACGCACGGCGATCAACGGAGCAGGTTCCGGGAGAATGCGTGCTTCTTGCGACAGAATATCTTTAATCAACGACTTGGCCTGCGCAATATCGGCGCTGTAGGGAATGCCGATCACCAGATCGATTCGGCGAGTTGGCATAGCATTGTAGTTGGTGATCGGGTTGGACATGACCCGCGAGTTCGGAATCATGATGCGTTTGTTGTCTGGTGTCATCAACATGGTGGAAAACAGACTGATCGATTCTACCGTGCCTGCTGAGCCGCCGGCTTCAATGTAGTCACCCACGCGACACGGCCTGAAGGCGATCAGCAGCACACCCGCGGCAAAGTTGGACAGTGAACCCTGTAATGCCAGCCCGACCGCGAGACCGGCTGCACCGAGCGCGGCCAGGATGGAGGTGGTCTGAATGCCGGCATGGCCCAGTGCGGGAATCAGGCTAATGGCCAAAATGGCGCCGAACAGCAGTTTACCAACGAAGGTACTTACTGTCGGGTCAATATTGCGGGCATTGAGTGTTCGAACCAGTAGCGAGCTGACAATTTTCGCCAACCAGTAGCCGACAATCAGAATGCCGATGGCGGTGAGCAGACGTGGACCATAATCCATCAAAAAAGCGCTGGCTTGCTCCAGCAGAGCGTTGGTATCCATGCAGTCCCCTTAAAAATCGAATATGCTTGTTGATTGTGTAGTTGGCCCGCGAAGGTTGCAAAAAAAGTACCGCGCGGGACCAATCATATTCACAGAGAGTATAAGTAGCTTGACCTGTTTGTACGTCCTACTCAAGTAATCTGCGGCTATAGGCCAATTTTACGGAGTAAATCTCTTTCTCGATGACAACGGCTTCTCATAAGGAACATTTCATGCGCTGGCGTGTGCTGTTTGGTTTCTGGTTGATTTTTGTGCAGGTGCCGGCCGGTATGGCAGATAGTTTCGCCGCACGCAGTGCGGCGGGCTATGCGCATACCAGTTGGGCAACCCTGCATGGGGATTCACGCAATTCAGACTTTGTGCCGTTGGCGGTCAGCACCAAATTGCAACCGCAATGGCTGGCCCTGAAAAATACCGTGTCCTGGGCAGCGCCGACCATTGCTGCGGACGGTACGCTGTATGTGACGACCGGTGGCGGCAAGGGTGAGTCGCACTTGCGCGCGCTGTCGCGCAGTGGCGAGGTGTTGTGGAGTACGCCGCCTCAGCGGTCGCTGAATGATCTGGACGCCAAGGCCCTATTCAGCGCCCCTGTGCTGGATCGCGGCGGCAATATCTATGTGTCAGATAGCAACCAGTTCTGGTCTTATAAGCCTGACGGGGCGGTGCGCTGGGTGGTAGACCTGAGTGCGCTGCGCATCGAGGAGCCTTTTTTGACGGCAGTGATCGTTGGTACCTTGGTGGGTGGTGTTTCGGCCGACGGCAAGGTGGCGATGTTTCGCCGCGGTGACGGCGCCTTGGCGATGCCAGTGCTGGAGCTGCCGAGCAAGCCCGGGAGCAAAGGCGAGGAACTGCCGGCGGCACTTTGGGCCGGTGGTTTGATGGATGCAGGCCTGCGCCAGCAAAGCTGGGATCTGTTGCGGGGCAGTCGCTATGCTGTGACTAACACGCCAGCAGTACATCCGCAAAGCGGACGAATCTATATCACAGCCACCGGCGAGAGCGCTTCAAAAGGTCGTCTATACGGTATCGACACCCAGGGCGGCGCATTGCGTATTGCGTTTGCGACCAAGGTCCCAGCGGGCAGCGGTACTAGCCCGGCCCTGTCGCCGGACGGGCGGATCGTTTACGCGGTTGGCGGCGGTGGCACGCTTTACGCCCTGGATAGTGAGAGTGGTGCGATGCTCTGGCAGCGTGCCCTCGGCGGTCAGGACGCATCGCCATCTGTGGGGCCGGATAACGTGATTTATGTTAACGGCGGCGATCAGTTGATTGCGGTCGACGGGATGACCGGCGAAACGCTCTGGCGCAACAATTATCGGGAATGGGCCCGTGCTCGCCACGACAAGATCTGGTCTCGACTGGGATTGGTGGGCAGTCACGGCCGCGCGGATGCTTACGTCGATGGCATTGTGACGGTGAGCAACGGCTTGCTGTGGACGACCTTGCTCGTGGGCTATGAGATAAACATGCTGACCCGAGAATTCGTTCATCCCGCGCAGACCTACCTGGTTGCTCTTGATCCATCCGATGGTACGGTATTGGAGGAATGGCGCTTGCCTGATTCCAGTGAGGGTGTGGTCAGTGTGAGCCCGACCGGTGATCTCTATGTGAATTTGCTATCGCTGCAGTCGAGCATTGCCCACGCTGGGGGATATCAGTGGTTGCTGCCCAAAGATTTGCGGCAGTCGCGTCCTCGCGGCGGCATTTATGCGTTGTCGCCGGTGAGTTTCAGTGCTCAATTGACGGTGGCGCTGCAGTGGCTGGATACCTTGGCGAATAACCGCAATACCTTGTTTCTCGACGGGATTCAAAGCCAGCTGTGGTCTGCACAGCACACACTGGCGCTGGCGCTGGAGCGCAAGGAGCTGGAACCTGCGGTCGGCAGGCATGTGGGGAATTTGTTGCAGCAGGCTGAAACCGCCCTCGGTGCCTGTCGAGCTGATTTGAATAACTGCAACGACCTTTTCGACCGACTCCAGGCAACGGCCGGGGCACTGTTGTGACCGTAGGGCCGCGCAAGGCGACTCCTCTGGATATGGGGGCGGCGACAGAGCGTGTGCCGATTGCCTTTGTGAAAGCGGTGCTGGTACAGGCGAAGAGCCATGGCCGGGATGTTGAGGGATTGTTGAAGGGGGCTGGTATTGAGGGCAACCCTTTAAACGATGACGCAGCTGATAGTACCGTATCGGTCGAGCAATACAGTCGCCTTTGTCTGGCCCTGTTTCGTTCGATTGATGATGAGTCCGGCGGCTTCCTGCCCGGGGTCAGCACGCCGCTTGGTGGAACGCGGCTGCTCGCCTACAGCATGATCAATTGCCGAACACTGGGGCAAGCCTTGCAACGGGCAATGGAATTTAACGCCACCTGCCGAGAACGTGGTGATGAGCGGGTGGTGCATCAACTGGAGCGAGATTCACACAACAAAACCGCTCGGCTTTGCTATCTGTCGGGCGCGGCCGACGCGCCGGGTTTGCAGGTCAGTGTGCTTTACAGTCTCGCCATCTGGATGCGGTTTTGCTCCTGGCTGATTGATCAGCCGATCGATATCCTGCGCGCGGGCTGTGCAGACCGGGAACCTGGCCGGCGCGGCGGGGTGGATCACTTTTTCCACTGTCCGGTTGCTTTCGGGCAGCGCAGCAACTGGGTGGAATTTTCTGACGCCGTGTTGCAGGCGCCCATCGTGCAGGATGAGTCCAAGCTTGAGCGCTTTCTCGAACTTGCGCCCTACCACGTGGTGATTAAGCCGATGGTGTCAGATGTGGGCGTGGCGGCGCGTATTCGGCGCCTGCTGGGAAACGATTTTCGGCGCGAATTGCCTACCTTTGAAGAGCTTGCCTATCAATTGAATATGTCGGAGCGAACCTTGCGGCGACGCCTGGACCGTGAAGGCACGTCCTATCAGCGGATTAAGGATCAGCAGCGTCGTGAGCTGGCGATCAGCCTGTTGGAAAACGAGGAACTGACGGTCAGCGATGTGGCGGAATTACTTGGTTTTTCTGATCCCAGTGCGTTTCATCGCTCGTTTAAACGCTGGACCGGACGCGCGCCGGGCGATTATCGGCGTTCGTGATTTCACTCTCTGGAGTTGTTATGCTCAGAGGATTGCGGGCTGGTGATACCGACCGCCCCGGTGTGGAGTAGCTTAATGGACAAACGCAATATTCACGAACAACTCGAAGACCTGCAGCAGCAGATCGACGATTTGGAAGTGGGTCATAGTCAAAAGGCCAACCTGATGGGCCTGCTGGAAGATATCGAGCTTGAGCTCAGTACGGGGTCGAGTGTAGATGCCGAGCAGACTGGCTTGGTACGGCGCCTGGAAGATATGGTGTCGCACTTTGAAGCAGAGCATCCGACCATGGCCGGCATCCTCAATGACATTATGGTGAAGCTGGCCAGTATCGGCGTCTAAGGCCATGCAACTGGAGGTCATCGAAGGTGACATTACCGCGTTGAAAGTGGACGCTATTGTCAACGCGGCCAATAACACGCTGTTGGGCGGTGGTGGGGTGGATGGAGCTATCCACGCTGCTGCCGGTCCCGAGTTGCTTGCAGCCTGCCGCCCCCTCGGAGGTTGTGAGACAGGCCAAGCCAAAGTAACGCCCGGATTCCGTCTTCCAGCACGGTATGTCATCCATACTGTAGGTCCGGTCTGGCAGGGTGGTCATGCCGGCGAGCCCGCACTGTTGGCCGACTGTTATAAAAATTCGCTGGCGCTGGCCTCAGAGTACAGCTGCCGTTCCTTGGCCTTTCCTGCGATCAGCTGCGGAGTTTACGGTTATCCCGTGTCATTGGCGGCGCCTCTGGCTGTGGAGGCTGTACGCAACGCGGCGAAGGGCGCAGGTCTGGAGCAGATATACTTTGTTTGTTTCAGCGCGGATCACCGCGAACACTATCTCGCAGCGCTTCGCGGTAGCTAGCAAGATCTGTCTAGGTTGAAATCTGGAAGGTAAACGGCAGCGTGAATTCGATGCGTGAACCCAGAATGCCTTCCGGGATCGACGGGAAGGGAGCGGTTTTTTCTACCGCCGATACGGCGGCATCATCCAGGGCGCTGTAGCCCGAGCTTTGAATCACCTTCGAGGACACCAGGTTACCCGCGCGATCAATGACGACTTCAAGCAGCACCGTGCCCTGCTGATTGAGTTTGAGGGCTCGCTTCGGATAGCGTACGTGCTGGTAGCTCGCACGCACCATATTTGTACTGTACTCGTTGATCAGTTCTTTGGAGCGGGCGGCGGCCTTGGCTTTGGCCTCGGCTTCGGCCAGCGCCTTGGCGATAGCTTCCTTGCGCAAACGTTCTTGCTCGAGCTTTGCCTGTCGTGCCTTCTCGGCTTCCGCCTCGCGTCGGGCTTGTTCTGCGGCCTGCTTTTCTGCATCTGCTTGCGCGCTGCTGGTTGCCCTGCTGGTTGCTACAGGCTCGCTGGCCGCCGCTTTGGGGGCTGCTTTTGAGTTGCTGCCCCAGGCTTTGGTTTCGGCAATGCGTGACTGGCTGGGTGCCATCAATTCGAAGTTGGTCATCAGGGAAGCACCGCGCTCACCGGCGGGCATGTTGAGGACATCTTGCTTGAAGCCGGACGACGGGGGACGAGCGCCGATCCAGCAAGACAGCAGCAAATTGAAGAATTCTGGATCATCGGTTTTTAGCAGGGTCGTGCCATTGAGTTTGATTTCGGTGCCTTCGTCGGGCAGATAATCAATGGTTAGATGGTCGCCGGCTTGCAAGTCGTCTTTGAGCATGGTGCCAAAGGCGATGATATTGTCTGATTGAGCTTTCTGGGTATCGGGGGGGTTGTTGATCAGAATCAGCTGATTCCACTGTTGATTAAAGCGCCGGTCACTCCAGGATTCGGCTACCACGCGCAGATCCATGCGCTTGGGGCCGGGCATAAAAAACGCATCTTCTGGTTGGGTAGCGGGGTTGGGCAAATACAGTCCGGCGATGTAGTAATCAGTTCTCAGTTGCTGATAAACAGCGAGCCCGCGTAGCGTCATGCCATCGAGTTGGGTCTGCGCGAACGACGTCTGCGCGGCAACGGCGAGCAGAAAAGCAGCAATAAAACGGTTCATAAGCCTCAAAACATCCGGTGTCTGGCGTAATTATTGGTATTGTTTAAAACAACTTTACTTCAGTAAGCGGGCGAACTGGTTAGAGTACGGTGCTACCGCTGTGCTGAATACGCCCTGACACGTAACTTTATTATTCTTTCCACCCAGTTAATGTAAACCAACGGGGAAAAATGTCCAGTTACTCTAGGTTTTGAAAGTGTATCAGCGCCTTACAGGAAAGTGTAGCTAAATCCAGTCACTTACCGGCGCCGTCGGCTTGGGGTCAGCCGATGGTGAAACCCTCCAGCGCACGCGGTGCTGGTTTTGGCAGGTCGGTTACCCGGTCTACCCGAGAGCCAGTGGGGCCAATAATGATCTGTTGCCGGGCCTTGATGATCGCTTGTTCATCGCCCATGAGCAGAATATCGACGCTGCCATCTGCACAGTTCTTCGCCCAGCCCATTAACCCTGCCGCCAGGGCCACGCGGCGGCAATGGGCGCGAAAGCCGACCCCTTGCACCCGTCCTGCCACGGAAAACCGGATGATGTGGCGCGAACTCATGATTTTTCCACTCGATTCGTGGCCAGGCTCAGGCTGTGCTCGGTTTGTGGCCCCAGCAAAACGTCGGTAACCACACCGTCGGGGGAAATGATAATGGTCGCCGGCAGCGCTGTCGGGCGCTCGATGCCCAGTGCATCGTGCGGGTCGCCGAGCAGTATGGGGAACGCAATCTGCAGTGCCTGGATATCCGCCGCGAGTGCCTCATCTCGCAGACCGTCGTAATTGACGCCGAGTACCTGAACAGAATCAGCGTGCCGGGCTGCAAAGGCGTTGAGTTCGGGGATTTCCTCGCGACAGGGTGCGCACCATTTTGCCCAGTAGTTGATAACCGTCCAATGACTGACTTTCGCGCCAGGTGTAAAACTGACCGCGGGATCGGTGGTGGGCAAGCCGTTGCTGCCACAGCCGGCCAGCAATAGAAGGGTCGCGGTGAGAAAAAGTATTGATTTTTGTCGGTGCATGAACTCTGCCGGGAAACACTACGCTGTGTATAATGCCCGCTTTACCGTCTCACTCCAAGCCTTGACAAAAGCTTGAATAAACAATGAATTACATGAGGTAGTCCCGGTGGTAACCATCTATCATAACCCCCGCTGTTCAAAATCTCGCCAGACCCTTGCCCTGCTGCAGGAAAATGGGGTGGAACCAGAGCAGGTACTGTATCTCGACAATCCTCCCTCCGCTGATGAACTTGTGGCGCTGCTGAAAAAGCTCGGTATCAGTGCAAGAGAGTTATTGCGTAAAGGTGAAGAGGCTTATAAATCCGAAGGCCTGGCCGACAAAAGTTTATCAGAGGATGACCTCGTGGCAGCCATGTGCGCCCACCCCAAGCTGATTGAACGACCGATTGTGGTGAAAGGAGATCGTGCGGTATTGGGCCGGCCCCCGGAGAATGTACTGGATCTCCTTGCATGAATGATTTCGTACTGGTGCTGTATTACAGCCGGCACGGGGCCTGTCGAACGATGGCAACCCATATCGCCAGAGGTGTTGAGCAGGCCGGACTTGAGGCGCGTATTCGCACCGTACCGCCAGTGTCCGCCGATTGCGAAGCCACGGCACCGGCGATCCCCGACGAGGGACACCTGTATGCGTCGCAAGAAGATCTGCGCGACTGTGCCGGTCTGGTGTTGGGAAGCCCGACACGATTTGGCAATATGGCGGCGCC
>JBFKXO010000058.1:0-10235 GCA_041638115.1 Litorivivens sp.
CCGGGGCTGTCGGGTTTCGCGCAGCGAGTTTTCTTTCCTGCTCCAGGCGCCAATGGTACACGCAGCTGAAATCAGGTGCTTTCAACAGCACCATTGTATGCAATCGTTGAAATAGTTGCTGGTAATTTTGCAAACTGGTATTCACAAACTGGCGCCAGCGACCATCCGGGTCTTCATTGGCTTCCAGCGAATTGAGGGCTTCAACGAGTTGCTCAGGGCTTTGCGGCTGAGAGCCAACGCACCAACCCTCGAGAATAATCAGGTCGACCCTCCCGTGGATCGTGGGCCAGCCATCGAGGGGGGCGCGATCGTCACAGCTTTTGTCAAAACGAGGCAGCGATGTGTTTTCACCCGCGTGTTGCTGGCATAGCTGATCGAGGGTTCGCATGCCCAGAGCAATGTCGTGAGTGCCGGGTACGCCACGGGTTTTGAGCAAGGGGTGGACGGTGGCGGCCAGGCGCTCGCGCTCAGCGCGGGTGAGATAGAGATCGTCGATGGACAGGACGGCGACATTCCAGCCCCTTTCTTCACTGAGCAGGCGAGCCAGGAGATCGGCGAGGGTGGATTTGCCAGAACCCTGGCAGCCGTTGATGCCCAATAGCAGTGGCCGCTGTGGCGCACTGCTGAGTTTGTCAATCAACGGCAGGTAGTAGGTATTGGCCAGCGGCAAAAATGCCGGTGGCAGTTGGTGGTCGGTGACGAATTGCTTGAGTGCGGCGGTTCTATCGCTCAATGTGTCTTTCTCACTGCCGACCTCTTATTGTCGAGCTATCATTTTCGAATAAAGGTGCGCCTATCCTCGTCGGTGGCGCTCTCCTTGCATTCCCCGGTAATCAGGGATTGGCTGAAGCCGATATACTTTTCCACCACCACAAACCCTTCGCGGCAATAGCCCGTGCTCTCCAGCTTTTTGTCGACTAAAGCCAACACGCGGGCCTCAATATGGGCCTTTTCATTGTCGGCCGAATAGGGTGCCATTTCCGGAGGACTGTTCATATCCTGTGGCTCGTTGGCGTCAAACACCAGCTTGGGGTTCTGCATGCCGTCGGAAGGCGTGTTCAGCCGGTAGTCGAACAGCTTGCTGCCGTTTTCCAGAATGCGTGGCTGAAAAGTTTCGGTTTCGTCTTCGCGCAACTGGTTGCTGCTGCAGGCGATCAGCAGTGTGCTCAGGGCCAAAGTCGTTAGCGTTGTTGTTTTCATAACGATCTCCTGATTATTTTTTGTCCGCTGCAAAACGTTGGCGGTCTTCGTCACTGGCGGCTTCCCTGCATTCGCCGCGCAGTGAGGCGTTGGCGTAGCCAACCAGGGTGTCCAGCGTATAGAAACCCTCGCGGCAATAGCCGGTTTGTTCCAGCTTGCGGGTGACGGAGGCGTTCAGATAGCGCTGATTTTTTCGGCGCAGTTCCTCGGCGCTGTAGACATCGCGCCCGTCGGTAAAACCGCCTTTCTGGTCGTAGGGTAGCAGGGTGCGGATTTTTTCTCCGCGTGAAAATTCGTAGAAAAACAGCTTGGTGCCGTTGTCGAGAATGTTGGTTCTGAAGCGCTCGTTAACATCGCCCTGATGCTGGGCGCTGGAACAACCTTGCAAAAGCGTTAGGCTCAGGCAAAGCGCAATTACACGTGGACGCAAATCGACCTCGGGAATGGTAGTTAGCCAATGGACATGGCCAGCATACGGCTTAGCTGGCACAACTGCCAGCCGCTTTCGGAGCGCATGTCATTGAAAGCATCCTGAATTTTGCGCAGATCGCGCTGCGCCGTGGGATTGTCGCGGTCGATCACGCCCTGCAGTTTTAACGCAGTGCACACATCGCGGCTGAGGATAAACGTATCCTTGCCCATAAACCGGAGAAAGTACTGGCCGCTGTTACCGCCCAGGCGTGAGCCGTGCTTTTTCAGGTAGTGCCACAGGCCGGTGATATCCTCCTCGGGCCACTCGCCGAGGAACTTGCCGACACCGCCGTGTGTGCGGTGCAGGTCAAGCACCAGCAGGGCGTTGTCCTGAACGGCTTTGACCTTGTTCAGATTGCGGATAATGCGGGTATCGCTGGCCATATCCTCCAATTGCTCGGGCGAGCGTGAAGCGACCCAGATGGGGAGAAAGCCGTTAAACACCTCCTCAAACCCGTCCCACTTGTTTTGCACAACCCGCCAGACAAAACCCGCCCGAAAAATGCAGGCCGCCATTTCCGCCAGAAAGCGGTCGTCTCCGACCTTGGCGAGCTGGCGAGCGGTTTTTGCTTGGGGTAGTTGCGATTGCAATGCCTGCTCGCCGCCCTGGTGGTCGAGCGCACGCTGATAGTACTGGTGAAAGAGTGAGGGCACTGGTGTCTCCTGGGGGCGGCTTCAGGGATGGGGAGCCGCGAGAATACCGGCGTGGTGCCGGAGCGGCAAGATCGCGACGGGCTTGCGCAATAAATACACTATCTTTATATTAAAGCATGTTTACTAAAAGGGCGATAACTATCATGGGGCGATCAAGAAACGTTGAGGCACTCGAGTCGGGCGGTGAGACCCTGTGGCGCGCCCAGTATTACGAGCCGGCGATAGCCGACTCCGGGGAACGCAAGACCCGTTTCCAGACCCAGAGCCTACGCTGGGACATTAAGCCGCTCTATACCCAGGCCGATCTTGACGCCATCGGTTTTGACCCGGAAAAGGATCTCGGTTTGCCCGGCACCTACCCTTATACCCGCGAGACCCGAGCGGCGGGCTACCGCGGCGATCTCTGGGCCATGACTCAGGTCAGTGGTTTTGGTTGCGCTGAAGATTCAGCCAAGCGTTGGGCTTACATGGTGGAGCAGGGGCTGGATTCCATCATTGTCGAATACGATTTGCCCACCACCAACGGCTACGATTCAGATAATCCGCTGTGCCGGGGCGAAGTGGGCCGGGCCGGGATGGCGCTGGATACCCTGCAGGATATGGAGGACGCCCTCGACTTTCCGCTGGAGAAGCTGAAAAACCTGACCTCCGTCTGCAATGCGCCCCAACCAGTGAACTTGGCGATGCTGATCAAGGCGCTGCAGCGCAAGGGTAAAAATCTCGACGAAATCCGCCTGATGATGCCCAACACCATTTTGGTGGAGTACACCTGTGTGGGGCGCTATATCTACCCACCCAAGCACGGTTTGCGCCTGGCCTGTGACGTGATCGAGTACTGCATGCAGCACCACAAAAACTGGATGCCGCTTAATATCGTGGGCGCCCAAATCTATGCCGCCCGAGGCAATCCGGTGCAGGAGATCGCCTATTCCTTTGCCATGGCGCGCGCCTATATCGACGAGCTGCTCTCACGGGGCCACGACATCAACGAGGTGGCGCCGATGGTGAGTTTTATCACCGGCATCGATATGGATTTCTTTGAGGCCATTGGCAAGCTGCGCGCCTACCGCAAGGTATGGGCTCGGCTCATGAAGGAGGCCTACGGCGCCAGCGCAGAGGAGGCATTGAAACTGCGTTTGATGAGCAGCCCCGGCACCATGTCGATGGCGCTGCAACAACCGCTTAATAATATCGCCCGACTGGGGATAGAAATGCTGGCCTGCGCCATTGGCGGTGGCGCACACACCATCAATACGCCCCTTTACGACGAAGCTCATGCCCTACCCAGCGAAGATGCCATCACGATCGGTGCCAATATACATCACATCGTTGCTCAGGAAACCGGGGTTGCTGACACTATCGATCCGCTGGCGGGCTCTTACTATGTAGAGTACATGACCAAGCGCATTGAAGATGCGGTTTTTGCTGAACTGGAAAAAATCGAGGCCATGGGTGGCGCTCTGGGCGCTCTCGAGGCGGGTTATTTTCAAAGTGAGCTGGCGGAAGAACAGATCGCCATGAATCGGGATTTTCATTCCGGTGAACGAAAGTTTGTGGGCGTGAATTATCTGGTGAAAAAAGACGAGCAGCGCGAGATTGAAATCTTTCGCCATGACGAGGCCGCCGAGGCCCGCCAGATCGAGCGCCTCAATCGCATCAAAGGTCAGCGCGACAACGCCGCTGTCGAACGTGTATTGGAAAAGGTCCGTGAGGCCGCGCGTGGGACCACCAATATGGTCGAGCCGATGCTGGAAGCGGTAGCGCTTTATGCAACCCATGGCGAACTGTGTGATGCCATGCGCGACGTGTTTGGGGAATACGACCCGAACGCACTGACACCCATGCTGTAAGGGACAGATGATGGACCAACCCATAAGAGTTCTTCTGGCCAAAATTGGCCTCGATACCCACACCATCGGTATTACGGTGCTGGCGAAAGAGCTGCGTGATCGCGGTTTCGAAGTGATTTTTTCCGGTCTGAAGCAGACGCCCGAGAAAGTGGCTAACGCGGCTTTGCAGGAAGATGTGGACGTGATCGGTGTGAGCTGCCTCTCCGGTGGTCATATGACCCACTTGAAAGTGCTGGCAGAGAAAATGCGTGAAATGGGGCTGGATGACCGCATCCTGATTGTCGGTGGCGTGGTGCCGGAAGAGGATGTTGAACCGCTGAAAGCACTCGGGGTGGACCAGGTATTTACCATGGGCGCAAACATTGACGATATCGCCCGCTACCTGCACGGCGCTGTGTCGGCCTGATGCGGCGACCGCTAGCCCTTGATGGGCAATGGCAAGCGGCCGTTCAGAGACGGGACGTGGCCACACTGGCGCGTACCATTACCGCCATTGAACGCTCGCCCGAGTTTCTGCTGGAGTTGTCGCGGCAGGTTTTCGCGGTTTCCCCGGTTAATGTCATAGGGATTACCGGTGTGCCCGGTGCAGGTAAGTCGACGCTGTTAAACCAATTGATTCGTCACTACCGGCGGGCCGGCAAAACGGTTGCGGTTATCGCTGTCGATCCCAGTAGTACCCAGACCGGTGGCGCAGTGTTGGGTGATCGTTTACGGATGCAGGATCACGCCCTGGATGAGGACGTTTTTGTGCGTTCCCTGTCGACGCGCGGACAGTTGGGTGGCGTATCGGAAACCACCTTTATCACGGCGCAACTGCTCAAATTCGCCGGCTTTGATCGAATTTTTATTGAGACTGTGGGGATTGGTCAGAACGAATTGGATATTGTGCGGGTGGCCGATGTCAGCGCACTGGTGTTTATTCCCGGTGGCGGCGACTTTGTGCAAGGTATCAAATCCGGCGTGATGGAAGTCGGCGACGTATTTACCATTAACAAATGCGACCTTGATGGCGTGCGGGCGCTGGAAAAAGTGTTGCAACTGGAAGCACACGACCGCGAAAACAAAACCGGTTTCACCACGCAGGTGTGTCGCACCAATGCCATTAATGGTGATGGCGTCGAAACCCTTATCAGCGCGCTTGAAGATGCCTTGTGCTCCGAGCAGGCGGTGGCGCGACGTGTTGATCAACTGCGCGCCTTCTCTGAATTGTTATTGCGTATCGAGCTGCGAAAAAACTGGCTGGAGCCCTTCGTAAATGGCGGTGATGGTCAGTCATTTTTTTCGGCCTTGGCCAACGGTGAAACCGAGCCAGCAGCTATCGTCGACGTATTTCGACAAAGCATGAAATAATGGCCGCCAAGTGGCTCCCTGCAAGCCCAGCACATAGCTGGTATCTTGACTTCGCCAATCCCGAACAAGACCCGGACGAAACCCCCTCCCATGTCTGACACCCCCCTGGCCCAATTACTCGACGACTACCGCGAAAAATCAATGGGCGTCGTATTGTTTCTCGTGGTTGAGGATTATGAAAGTCGCTTTCTGGCGGCATACCGACAATTGGGTTTTGGCGATGTGCAGCGTGCACACGGTGCCGTGATGCGGCACCTTGACGGCAGTGGTGCCACCGTCAGTACTCTGGCGGCGCGCGCCGGCCAAAGTAAACAACGCATCGGCAAGATTGTGCGCCAGCTGGAGGCGCTGGGTTACCTCAGTGTCGTGGTCGGGGCAGATGACAGACGTTCGCGGATTGTGCGTTTTAGTTTGCGCGGCGAACGCCTGGTAAGCGCCTCTAGTCGGGTCGTGGACGATATCCGCCGTTACTATCGCCAACTGCTGGGTGAAGAGGATTTTGCCCGTTTGTACACACTGCTTAACCGGTTAACGTCAGGGCTGGGTGTGCAGCGGCGCATGTTGGCGGCTGGAGAAGGGCAGCGTTTTTTGCACTTTGGGCGCCTGTTGGTAGAGTTGGCGCTGGATTTCGAACAGCGCCTTATGGAGCGATTGCCGCCCTGGGTGGCACAGTCGCTGAGTCGGCCGGTACTCAACCAGTTTTATTATTTTGTGCCTACGTCGCTGTCCGTATCCGATCTGGCCAAGCCCCAGCGCACCACCGTGCAGGCGGTGAGTCTGACCTCGCGGGCTATGGTCAAACGCGGGCTGCTCAATGTCCGTGAGAGCCCTCGCGACAGTCGTGCAAAGGAGTTGTCTATCAGCGCGGAGGGCGAGGCTTGGCTGGCAGCGGTGGTGGCTGCCTGTAACAGCGCTCTGGAGGACTATCGGCAGATACTGAAGGTAGAGCTGCAGGAATTTGAACATCTGCTGCGGCAGCTAAACGCGGCGCTGTCGGCACAGGCTTTAACGGTTAGCGGAGCAGCTGCAGCGTCAGCGGAATAAAGATCGCGCTGTAACTTCCGGTTAAACATAACGCCAGGCTGGAAAAGGCACCGGCAACCGGGCTGCGCTCGAAGGCGCGGGCGGTGCCGATCGCGTGGGCGGACAATCCCAGCGCGAAGCCCCAGATTCTATCGTCCTGTATTCGACAAAGGCGCATCACCAGATTGACGCTCACAATACCAACAATGCCAGTGAGAATAACGGCACTGGCGGTAATGCTGCCGATGCCGCCGATACTGTCGCTGATCCCCAGCGCAATCGGGGTTGTCACGGATTTCGCCGCCAGCGACAGCACGGTGCTTTCACTGCCGCCAAGCCAGTGGGCTACCAACACTGCAGACAGACAGGCGAACACACCACCCACGGCCGTCGTGACAATAATAGGCAGTGCCAGACGTTTGATCAGCGGCAATTGCTGATACAGCGGAATGGCCAGTGCCACGGTGGCTGGCCCCAGCCAGAAGGTCAGCCAGTCGGCGTCGCTGACAAAGTGATAAAAATCCATTTTCAGCAGTCCGACAATACCGGCGACCACGACGGCACCGGCTATGGTCGGATGCAAAAAGGCCAGATGACCGCTGCGGCGATAAAACCAGTGGCTCAGCTGATAGGCACCTAAAACGAGCGTAATGGCGAACAGCGGCGAGTGTAATACCTCCATCAGGGGCTCCGCCGCGTCAGCACTTTCATCAGCAACGCGCTGAAGAGGAGGGTTAGCAGTGTGCCGCCAATAATGGCGCCGATAAACGCCGGCCACTGGTCATGAAAGGCGGCGCCGAGGAAGAATATTCCGGCGGAGGGCACGATCAAAAGCATGGGTAGCAAGCCGATCAATGCCTGACTGCTGGACGACAGGGACTCGCTAACCCGACCGCGAATGACCAGTGCTGTGAACAGTAACAAGAGACCAATGACAGCGCCGGGAATGGCTAGCCCGGTCAGCTCCACAATGGCTTCTCCCGCGAGATGGAACAGCAGTAATGTGAGAATGCCGGAGAGTTTCACTTGCGCAAGGCCAGCGAAGCCAGTACCGCCACGGCTAATGCGACAAACCAGATCAGCGACCAGGTCGGCATGCTCAGGCTGAGAAAGGTCCATTGTACTTCCGCGCAATTGCCATCGCCCATCATCAGCGCGGTAAAGGCTTCACTGAGCGGCAACGTATCGAGCATATATTCCAGGCTCGGACCGCAGGCCGGCACCTGATCTTCCGGCAGGTGCTGCAGCCACACCTGGCGGCCGGCCGTGCCGATGCCACCGGCCGCGGCCAAGGTCATCAGTGCAACGTAGACGCGCTGGCCAACCTTTCCGGGGTTGTGGATGGCTGCTGCTAAGGCCGACAGACCAAGTGCTGCGTAGAAAAAGCGCTGTGTCATACATAGCGCGCAGGGAATCAGATGCTGGAAAAATTCAGTATACAGGGCGTAGGCCAGCAGACCGGTGCAGGCCAGAAATACGGCGAGGTAGAGTTGGCGAGCACTGATCGTGGAAGCGAATAAGGGCATGGTGTTTTCCATTACGGTTGGCGGACGGTATCCATCAAGGCTGGATACAGGCGCAGAAAATGCTGTTCAATCACGGGCAGTCGCTCTGCCAATACGTCGGCGCTGCTGTCCAGCGGATTGTCGCGACGCAGGCGCTGGCCGATTCGGGCGAGCATATTGGTGACGGTCTGCCAGTTGTCCATACTGCCGAGCACATCGTATTGCTGCAAGCGCTGGGCCTGCTGGCGTGCTTTGGGGGGCATGGCGGCATGTTCGGTTTCCAGGTGTTGATAGATCTGGTCGCAGAACTGGGGCAGCGGCGTATCGTGAAAGTTCCCCCAGTGTCGGCTTAAGCAATAGTCAAAGCAGACATCGAGCATAATGCCGCCATAGCGTCGATAGTTGCGCGGCAAGGTATCCAGCAGTGCTGACACCTCCGGGTGATGGTCGGTGACGGCATCGATGCGCCGGTGCAACGCGATACCGGCTTCCCACTCCTGCCACTCGCCCCGCAGTGGGCCTTTGACAAAATCGCCAAGCAGAGCGCCAACGACCAGCGCTTTTTGGTCGTCTTCAGCTGCCGCGTGGCTTGCCAGATGAAAGTGGGCGAGGTAGTTCACAGACTCTCGTATTGCTGATAATAGCGCGCCAGGTATTGGTCGAAGTCGATCTCGTCGCTGGCTTCAATATGCTGTTGGTCGACAAGTGACGCTTCGGTGGCGGCTTTGGCTTCCTCAATCTGTGGCGGGCTGAGGCTGGGGTCGCTGAAATATGCGCGGTGGGCCTCGGCCCGCTCCATCATATAACCGTAGTAAGACAGGTTTCGCTCGCGCAGGGTTGCCAGCATTTGCGCGGACGGAGTTTGCGCGGGATCAGCGACACCTTGCTCCCAGTGGCGAACGCTGTCGGAGTAGCGACGCGTGGACCAGGCTTGATCGAAGTTTTCGGCAATGGGCCGCAGGGCGTCAAAAATCTCAGTGGCCCAAGCCTTCAATGTGATCTCTTTGCCGTGATTGTGCAGGCCAAGGTTCGGTTCACGACCCCGCTCCACGACACGGTGCAGGTTATCGCCGATCTCACGGTATACCGCTTCATTACAAGGCGGGCTGTCGCTGATCAGGCAGTGGATCAGGAACACGTCAAGAAATTCTATTTGCTCGCGCCGGATGCCCAGTGGGCTTTCGGGATTTACATCCACGCAGCGCACTTCGATATATTCCACGCCGCCGCGCCGCAGGGCGCCCAGCGGAATTTCACCGGATTGGGTGACGCGCTTGGGGCGAATGGGGCTGTAAAACTCGTTCTCAATCTGCAGCAGGCCGGTTGATAGCTGCTCACTTTGTGCGATGCGCGCGTAATCCGGGTGGGGAGTCTGGATGGCCTGCTTCAAGGTGTGAATATAGTTATCCAGGGTGTTGTAGCAGATGTTAAGCGAGCTCTGGGCAGCGCTCTGATAGCCAAAATCACCCATCCGCAGGGAAGTACCGTAGGGGTTGTAGAGGGTGCCGCCATTGAGTGATTGGAGCTCATGCTGCTGGCCGTCGAGGAAACAGCGACAGACCGCGGGAGCGGCCCCAAACAGGTAGATCAGCAGCCAGGACAGGCGGCGAAAATTGCGAATCAAGCCAAAATAGCTTTCCGTCTTGAACGCGTCGTCCACCGTGCGCCCGCGCGCTTCGGCCAACCACTCCCACAGCTCATCGGGTACAGAGAAGTTGTAGTGAATGCCGGAAATGGTCTGCATACGACGCCCGTAACGCTGGCCCAGGCCGAGGCGGTACAGGGTTTTCATTCGCGCCACATTGGAACTGCCGTATTGGGCAACTGGGATATCTTCATCGGGCCCAAGCAGGCAGGGCATGCTGCCCGGCCAGAGCATTTCGTCACCGAGATTGGCGTAGACCCAGCGGTGAATGCGGTCAAGCTGGCCCAGCGTAGTGTCGATATCGGTGCTCACCGGTGTAATGAATTCCAGCAAGGCTTCGGAAAAATCGGTGGTGATTTCCGGGTGGGTCAGCGCCGAGCCCAGGGCCACCGGATGCGGGGTTTTCGCCAGTTCACCGTCGGCATTGATGCGCAGGCTTTCCTTCTCAATGCCGCGGCGAATATGTCGCAAGGTGGTCAGGTTGGCCTGTAGCGCAGCCAGTATTTCGGGGGCGGTGCTGGACAATGGGATTTCCTC
>JBFKXO010000059.1:0-9768 GCA_041638115.1 Litorivivens sp.
GATCACGGTGTTATAGAACTGATCGATGACCGTTATCGTTTGCCAGCGATAAAAGCGCTGCTGCCGGATTGGTGGTCACCGGTTCCGTCTGGCCAGAAAAGCGTGAGCGCCGCGCCCAGCCACTACCCCGGTGGCGAAACACGCGGTTAGCAAATAGCCGCCTGTGGGTGCATCCCAATCCAGCATTTCGCCCGCACAAAAAACGCCGGGCATGGCCTTGAGCATCAAATGCTCGTCTAGCGCATCGAAACTCACGCCACCCGCGGTACTGATGGCTTCATCCAGCGGACGCGGACTTTCCAGTGTTTGCGGCAAGCGTTTCAGCAGATCTGGCAGCAACGCGAGATTCTGCATGGTGGCTTTGTCGGTCAACGCCTTCAGCAGAGTGAGTTTGGACTCTTTAACCCCGAGTTTCTGCAGTGTTTTACTGGCCGTGTCGCCCCTGCGGCGCTGCTGCAAAGCACGGCGAATGTCTTCTGGGCTCGTGTCCGGCAACAGGTCCCAGTGAATGAGACAATGACCATCGCGGGCGATGGTGTCGCGAATATTGCGCGACGCCGCATATATCAGGCTGCCTTCCACGCCGTAGTGGCTGGCCAGCGCATCACCGCGCCGGTACCACCCATTACCGAGTTGCAGGCCGATATTTTTTAGTGGCTGTCCGGCGAGCGCATCGCGAAAAGTGTCGGGCCAAGGGCTGTTGAAGCCACAATTGCTTGGCAAAAAGGGTGGGCATGCTATGCCTTTGTCTAGCAGCAGACCGCGCCAGCGACCGTCGGATCCCAGCGCCGACCAGCTGCCACCACCAAGTGCCAGAATCGTGGCGGGTGCCGTCAGGCTTACGATCGAGTCGCCGTGCTGAAACTGCGCAGCCCCATCCTCGCCCCAGCCGATCCAGCGGTGGCGTACATAAAACTCAACTCCTGATTCGCGAAGACGTCGCAGCCAGCGCCGCAATAGCGGCGCGGCTTTCATCTGTTGAGGGAAAACGCGCCCGGAACTGCCTACAAATATTTCTATGCCGAGTTCACTACACCATTGAATCAGTGCATTCGAATCGAAAGTTCTCAGCAGTGGTGCCAGTCGTTGCTGGCTGTCGCCATAGCGGCTGAGAAACGTAGCGCGATTTTCGCTGTGAGTGATATTCAACCCACCAATGCCGGCCCGAAGGAACTTTCTGCCAACCGTAGGCTTCTGCTCTACGACTGCGACACGCGCGCCTTGTCGAGATAGCTGTTCTGCTGCGATCAGGCCGGCGGGGCCGCCGCCGATTATCAGGGCATCAAAGTGGGTCAAGGCGTGTTACCGGACGTTCACGATTGCTAATGAAAGATTGGCTATGATACCTGCCATCACTATAAAACGCAGGGGTTAGGGTTATGACAGACGGCAAGATCATCGGCTTACAGCATCTGGCAATTAATGTTAACGATCTCGATGCGGCGCGGGCTTTCTACGGAGAGGTGTTGGGGCTTGCCGAATTACCCAGGCCAGCCGCGGTTGCGGAACAATTCCGCAGTATCTGGTATCTGCTGGGCAATGCCGAACTTCATGTAGTCGAAAACCCTGACTTTAAGCCATTAAAGTCGCCGCTGGGCCCACATTTTGCGATCAGTTGCGACGACTTTACCCGCGTCTGCGAACGCATTGCCGCGCAATGGGATGATGTTCTGTTCGGGCCGGCTAAAGGAATGGACGGTATAGGCCGATTGGTCGTGCGAGACCCCACAGGCAATATGGTCGAGGTTATTGATCTTCCCTTGCACACGGCTTAGCGCGTAAGGAGAGCCCTTTGTATTTGTTTCAAGATTACATTTTTATCGATAAAAATAGGCAATTTTGACTTTTATCCCCCATTTTACTGGCCATCAATCAACTGTGTGCGTAGCCTTTACGACAATCCATTTAGCACATTGCCAGCGTACAAGTAGTACATCGTTGGTCGGTGGTAATTTGTCACAGGAGGAAAACCATGAGTTTTACATTGCCTGATCTACCGTATGACAAGAATGCGCTAGAACCCCATATCTCGAAAGAAACGCTGGAGTATCACTACGGCAAACATCATCAGAAGTATGTGGATACCCTGAATGATCTGGTGAAAGGTACGGCCGATGAAAAGCGTGATCTGGAAGAGATCGTTAAAACCGCTGAAGGAAAGCTGTTCAATCAGGCGGCGCAAGTTTGGAATCACACTTTCTATTGGCATTGTCTCAGCCCGAAAGGCGGCGACGGTCCATCGGGTGAGTTAAAAGCGTGTATCGAACACTGCTTTGGCTCTGTCGAGAAATTCAAGGAAGAGTTCAACAGCAAAGCCGCGGCTAACTTCGGTTCCGGTTGGACCTGGTTGGTAAAAGTCGCCGACCAGAAGAACAAGCTGGAAATTATTAATACCGACGATGCGGATACACCGATTGCCGGTGATCGACACGTGCCGTTGTTTACGGTCGATGTCTGGGAACACGCCTACTACATCGACTACCGCAATGCTCGTCCGAAGTACCTTGATGCGATCTGGGAGATCGTCAACTGGGAATTTGTGCAGGAGAACTTCGCACACCCGGAAAAGGCGGCAACGCAATTCCAGTTTGCAGCCTGAAGGGCTGAGCGCAGATCAAAGGCTGCAGGTCGTCCACTAGGGAGCCTGGATGCCGCTTGATGGGGAGGTTGGCCTCCCCATTCACTTATAAAACAATCAACTTTCATTGATGGCGCAGTAAGTCAGTCTGGCGCTGTGGGGCCAAATTTTATTAGGAGGTTTACGTTACGATTTCTATAAGGAGACAGTATGCAAGACGCTTATCCCACCCGGCTTGGAAAACCAATCGAACCTTTCCCACGACTTGACCCCGTAGTTCACTCCAGTGCCCGATTTCGGTGGCATGGACCACTAGATGAGTGCGCCCTGTCGCGGTATGAGCGCGATGGTTTTCTTTGGTTTGAAGGCTTTTTTGGTCGCGAGCGGGTAGAGCCTTTCTTCGACGAGCTGGCCGAACTGTCGCGAGACAGTAAGGCAATGGCGTCCGATAATGTCGTCACAGACCCGGACACTGGCGAACTTCGCTCAGTCTTTTCAATGCATGAGCTTTCTCAGCGCTTTTCGAATCTCACACGGGATCCAAGAATTCTTGGTATGGTGCAGCAATTATTGGGAAGTGATGTCTATATTCATCAATCCCGCATCAATGACAAGTTCGGTTTTCAGGGGCGCGGGTTTGATTGGCATTCAGATTTTGAAACCTGGCACTCTGAAGATGGCATGCCCCGAATGCGGGCGGTTTCGGCATCGATTCTTTTAACAGAAAACAACGAGTTCAATGGGCCTTTGATGTTAATACCGGGCTCCCATCAGTACTTCGCGCCCTGCGTCGAGCCTACACCGGAAGACAATTGGAAGGATTCCTTGAAAAAACAACGGCTGGGCGTACCGGATAAATCGGTACTGCGGTGGCTGGCGAATCGAGGTGGTATTGAAGCACCCAAAGGACCGCCTGGCTCCTTGTTGTTGTTCGAATGCAACACCTTGCATGCGTCGAATATGAATATGTCGCCCTGGGCTCGCTCTAACCTGTTTTTTGTGTACAACAGTATTGAGAATACGCTCCAAAAGCCGTTTTGTGGCCAGAAGGAGCGGCCGGAGTTTCTGGCCACCCGTTCGGCCATTGAGCCGCTCACAATGCGTGATGTCGCATTTGAGCCGATATCGGTGCGACGCGAAAACGGCGTGGCCGAAGAGGCCTAGTGTCAGCTGGCGTGATTTGCGAAGCCAAGAAGCAGGCGCTGGAAAAGCCTCTCGCTTCTTGGCGGCGTCACACCGGTTTTAACTAATGGTGCCGGTCACGCGCACCCGGCGGCTTTCCTTGGGCTGACCGGCGGTACGGGCGGCTTCACGTTTCTTGATGCCGTCATCGATCCAGTTTTTCACCGCGATAATCAGTCCGGTCACAATAAACGCGCCGGGCGGCAAAATAGCAACGAGGAACTGGTTATAGTCGTCGAAGAACACAATCTTCCAGCTTTTCGCGCCTTCACCAAACAACAGATCCATATTGGCAAACAGGGCGCCGGTGCCGACCAGCTCGCGGATAGCGCCGAGCAATACCAGAATCAGGCCAAAGCCCAGGCCCATCATCAAACCGTCGAACATCGCAGGGCCAAGGCTGTTTTTGCTGGCAAAGGCATCGGCGCGGCCGAGGATCAGACAGTTGGTAGTGATCAGCGGCAGGAAGATGCCGAGAATCTGGAACAATTCGTAGGTGTAGGCCTGCATCAGCAATTCGGTGCAGGTAACCGCCGCGGCGATAATCATCACGAAGGCAGGCAGACGCACGGCATCAGACACAAAGCCGCGAATCAGCGACACCGAGGTGCTGGAGGCGAGCAGTACAAACAGGGTGGCCAGCGCCATTCCCAATGAGTTCACCACGGTGCCGGTCACGGCCAGCAGGGGGCACAGGCCGAGCAATTGCACAATGGCTGGATTGTTCTTCCACAGGCCGTTCAGGGACAGGTCGCGGTAGTTGGCATCACTCATCGCCGCTTTGCTCCTCTTCCGCGGCAGAGATTAGCTGCTCGCGGTTCTGTTCGAAATATTGCAGGGCTTTATACACCGCGCTGGTAACCGCGCGCGGGGTAATGGTGGCGCCGGTAAACTGGTCAAACACGCCGCCATCTTTTTTCACGCCCCATTTTTCCGGTTTAGGGTTGGTCAGACTTTTGTTGATAAAGTCGTCCACCCAGTCACTTTTCTTGCGCTCTACCGCGTCGCCCAGACCGGGCGTTTCCCGGTGCGACAAGACACGCACACCGGCAATGCTGCCATCGCGATTTACGCCGACAATCAGGTCGATATCGCCGGTGTAACCTTCGCGCGAGGTGGCGGGAATGATCGCACCGACAAAGCTGCCGTTTTGGGTAGCCAGATAAATATCTTTGCTTTCGCGCAGGCCGAGCAAGTCAACATTGTCTGTGCGCAGAGTGCTGTCGAGCATGGAATTGTCGTGACGCTCGGCAGGAATAATCTGCAGCAGGGCCTTTTCTTCGGCGGCGCGAATGTTCGCTTTGATCTGATCGCGACTGCCGAGGTAAGTGCCGGCAATAATCGCGGTGGTAAAGGCGGCGAAAAGTCCCAGCAAAATACTGTTGCGGCTGATGGACTGGCCCAACATCAGTCAGTCTCCTTTTGCAGGGTTTTCTTCTTGTGACCGTAGGTTCTTGGTTGCGTGTAGTGATCCAGCAGCGGCGCCGCAAAGTTCATCAGCAGTACCGAGAAGGCGACCGCATCCGGGTAGTTGCCCCACACGCGAATCAGGTAGATCAGTATGCCGATACAGGCGCCGTAGATAATACGGCCCTTGTTGGAAACCGCTGATGTCACCGGATCGGTCACGATAAAAAACGCACCGAGCATGGTCGCGCCGCTGAACAGGTGGAACATGGGAGAGCCACCGGAGGCGGAGCTGCCACCATCGTAGAAAATCGCCGACAACACCGTGAGTGCGATCAACATGCTGATGGGTGCATGCCAGGTGAAAACGCGCTTGTAGAGCAAAAACAGGCCGCCCAGAAAAAAGCCGACGTTAGCCCATTCCCAGCCGACACCGGCCAGTGAACCGAACTGGCTGTTGCTGGCCCAGAGGTCTTCGATCAGTAGTGAATTATTCTGCTTTAAAACATCGAGCGGCGTGGCAGCGGTTACCGCGTCCACACTGTTGGCGCTGAAGATTCGCACCAGAGCGTCAATCGGGCCGAGCACGCTACCGTCGAAGGTGCCAATGGGAGCGACCCAGCTGGTCATTTCTACCGGGAAGGAAATCAGCAGCACCACATAGCCGACCATCGCCGGGTTAAACGGGTTGTAGCCCATGCCGCCGTAGAGGTGTTTGGCAAAGACGATGGAAAACAGTATGCCGACCGCGAGAATCCACCAGGGTGAAGCGGGTGGCAGGGCGATACCCAGCAGAATGGCGGTGACCAGTGCGCTGCCATCATTGAGGTAAAAGCCGATGGGGCGCTTGCGGATTTTCAGGATGACCGCTTCCATGCCGAGTGCCAGCAGGGCGGCAAACAGGATATTGGTGAGGGTGCCAAAACCGAAAAAGTAGGTCAGGGCGAAAACGCCGGGCAAGGTCGCGAGCATTACCAGCCGCATCACAGTGGCCGTGCTCATTGGCCCGTGGGCGTGGGGGGAGCTGACGGTAATTAAAGCCATATGTTATCCCTCAACTCCTGCTTCTTTGCGCGCCTCAGTCAGCTTGTCTTCGAGCTTGGCGAGGGTATCGCGCAACACATCGACGGTATCGGCACCGTTTTCTTCGGCCTCGGCCAGCTTGGTACGCGTTTTCTCTACGCGAGCTTCCAATGATTCCAAGGCCTTTTTCGCTTTGTCTTCCGGACTTAACTTGGCAGCCGCTTCGCGGGCCGCCATCGCCTTTTCGATGGCGAGCTGGGCCGGATCGTTGGTGGACGTCGCAGCAGCAACGGGAGCTTCGCTTTCCGAGAGCTGGGCCAGTTCGGCGCGGGCAGCGTCGAGTTTGTCGCGCAGTTTGGCCGTGGATTGCTCCAGCACCTCGGCGGTCTCGGAGCCACTCTCTTTGGCCTCGGCCAGTTTTTGCTCGGATTTTTCCAGCCGTTTTTCCAGCGAAGCGACCTGCTCCTGCGCTTTTTCCAGGGGCGATTTGTCGGCGTTTTTAGCGCGGGCGGCTTGAGCGCGGGCAATGGCGTCTGCTGCGGGGTCGCCGGAGCTGGGTGTTTCGTTTGCAGCGTGCTCAAACTGCTGCAACTCGTCCTTGGCCTTGGCGAACTTCTCGGTCATGCGCTCGTGAGCGGTTTGCAATGCACCCAGATTGGGAGCGTCTGCAGCCTCGGCTTCTTTCAGTTTCGCAGTGGCGCTTTCGAGGCGTTTCTCAGCGGTTTCTACGGCTTTCTTCAAGCGCGCCAGTTTTTCCTCGTTGGTTTCTTCCGGGGCATTGCCGCTGCGCTTGGCCATGGCCTTTTCAATGGCGGCTTGTGCCGGGTCAACAGCGGGCGTGGCGGCTTTTTCCTGTGCGGCTTTGACGGGGTCTTTGCCAGCCGCCGCTTTTTTCTTGGCCGCTTCCTGGCGGGCCTTGCGACGGGCTTCTTTCTCCGCTTCTTCGCGTTCTATCCGAATCTGGCGGGCTTCAAAACGGGCCTTGGCGTGTTCGGATTTAACCTTTTCCTGCTGCTGCTTGCGGATTTCCGCCTTTGAGGCGCGGTAGTACTGCACCAGCGGAATATTGCTGGGACAGGCGTAGGAACAGGCACCGCACTCAATGCAGTCGAACAGATTATGCTCTTCGAGCTTCTCGTATTCCTTGCCACGGGCAAACCAGTACATCTGTTGTGGCAGCAAGGATACCGGGCAGGCCTCCGCGCACATGCCACAGCGAATACAGGCCTGAGCCGGCGGCGGTGGTGGCAGTTCTTTTTGCGTAGGGGCCAGCAGGCAGTTCGTGGTTTTAACCACGGGCGCGGTCGTGTCGCGCAGGGTAAAGCCCATCATCGGGCCACCCATAACGAGGCGAATGCATTTGTCCTGCTGGAAGCCGCCGAGTTTCAAAAGATAGTCGACGGGGGTGCCGAGCAGCACTTCAAAGTTGCCGGGCGCTCTGCAGGCCTCGCCAGTCACCGTGGTAATCCGCGAAATGAGCGGCTCGCCATACTGGACGGCGCGGTGAATCGCGACGGTGGTGCCGATGTTCTGACAGACAATGCCGATATCTGCAGGCAGACCACCAGAGGGCACTTCGCGGCCAGTGAGAATCTGAATCAGCTGTTTCTCGCCACCTGAGGGGTATTTGGTGGGAAAAACCACTACCTCGATATTGCTGCCCTCGGCGGCGGCGCGCAGGGCGGCGATGCCTTCGGGCTTGTTATCTTCCACGCCGATCAAGGTTTGTTCGGTGGGCTGAATCAGGTGCTGGAGAATCTTGACCCCGGCGATGATCTGATCGGCGCGCTCGCGCATCAGGATGTCGTCGGCGGTGATGTAGGGCTCACACTCGGTGCCATTGATAATCAGGGTGTCGATCACCACGTCATCGCGGGTGCTGAGTTTGACCGCCGAGGGAAAGCCTGCGCCGCCCATGCCCGCAATACCTGCATCGCGAATGCGGTGCAGCAGGTCGGCTTTTTCCAGCGCGGTGTAGTCCTCGATCGGATCGAGCGCAATCCACTCGTCCTTGCCATCGGTGTCGATCACGATGCAGGGGGCGAGCAGGCCGGAGGGGTGAGGGATTTCCCGGTGTTCAATGGCGCTCACAGTGCCAGAGCTGGAGGCGTGCACCGGCGCGCTGACAAAACCCTTGGCGTCGGCAATCATCTGGCCTTTCAGTACCCGCTGACCCACTTCAACGATGGGCGCTGCCGGGGCGCCGATGTGTTGTGACAGGGGGTGAACCAGTACGGGGGGAATGCCCGCACTTTCAATGCCACGGCCCAGTGACTGAACCTTGTTCTCGGGGGGGTGTACGCCGCCGTGAATATCAAAAATCTTTCTCATGCGGCTTCATTCCGGTTACTGCTGTTGCTATCCCGATCGGTTGCGATCAGATCTTCGACGATGACTTCTTCGGCGGGTTTGGGCAATTCCCAGCTCCAGTTCTGAACCGTGGTAGGCAGCGGAATCATATCGATGCAATCCACCGGGCAGGGTTCGACACACAGATCGCAGCCAGTGCATTCGCTGGCGACCACGGTGTGCATATGCTTGGCGGCGCCGACAATCGCATCGACCGGGCAGGCCTGAATGCACTTGGTGCAACCGATGCATTCTTCTTCGCGGATAAAGGCGACCGAGGGCACGCTTTCTTCTTCGGCGTCCAGCGGCAGGGCTTCTACGTCCAGGAGATCGGCCAGCGCATTGATGGTGGCTTCGCCGCCGGGGGGGCATTTGTTAATGGCATCGCCTTCGGCAATCGCCTCGGCGTAGGGCCGACAGCCGGGATAACCGCACTGGCCGCATTGGGTCTGGGGCAGCAGGGCTTCCACCTGATCGGCGATGGGGTCGCCTTCGGTTTTGAATTTAACCGCGGCAAACCCCAGCAGGGAGCCAAAGGCCAGACCGAGGATGGCCAGTGAGGCCAGCGCGGCGATAAAGGGGTGTTGGGTCAGGAGTTCAATCATCGTTTTCTCCTTACACCAGGCCCGCGAAGCCCATAAAGGCCAGCGACATCAAACCCGCGGTCACCATACCGATAGCGGGGCCTTTAAAAGGCTGAGGAACATCGGCCACGGCCAGACGCTCGCGCATGGCGGCAAACAGCACCAGCACCAGCGAGAAACCGGCGGCGGCGCCAAAGCCGTAGAGGGCGGATTCCACAAAGCTGTGTTCTTTGTTGATGTTCAGCAGAGCCACACCCAGCACCGCGCAATTGGTGGTGATCAGCGGCAGGAACACGCCGAGCACTTTATAGAGCAGGGGGCTGGTTTTGCGCACCACCATTTCGGTGAACTGCACAACCACCGCGATCACCAGAATAAAGGAGATGGTGCGCAGATATTCCAGACCGAGAGGTACTAGCAGCCATTCATAGGTGAGCCAGCTGCAGATGGAGGCGAGGGTGAGCACAAAGGTGGTCGCGCTGGACATGCCGATGGCGGTTTCCAGTTTGTTGGAAACACCCATGAAAGGGCACAGTCCGAGGAACTGTACCAGTACAAAGTTGTTGACCAGAATGGCACTGATCAACAGAACAGAATAGTCCGCCAACATCGTGGGCCTCGACGATGAGTGTGTAAGTTGTGCGC
>JBFKXO010000060.1:0-9683 GCA_041638115.1 Litorivivens sp.
CACCAGAAAAGCTATCAACCAGCCCACAAATTAACTCCTTAAAACTGGACGAGAACGGGGATTTCATCCTTAATTAGATTACTGTCTGCGATTGGAGGGCGATACCTTATGCAAAACTATCAACGAGTTGTGACAGCCATCGACCTTTCCGAAGAATCCGCTGCCGTGGTCAATCGAGCCAATGAAATTGCCACGCGCAACACCGCCGAACTTCATCTGGTACACGTGATCGAGCCGCTGAGTCTGGCCTACGGCGGCGATATCCCGATGGACTTTTCGGGGGTTCAGGATCAGCTGCAGGAACAGGCAGAAAAGCAACTTCAACAATTTGGCCAGCGCCACCAGATCCCCCCGGAACGTCTGCATCTCCTGATCGGCCGCCCGGAAAGTCAAATCCACCAACTGGCCGAAGATATCAACGCTGACCTCATTGTTGTAGGCAGCCATGGCCGCCAGGGTTTGGCGCTGATTCTGGGGTCCACAGCCAACGGCGTGTTGCACGGAGCCCACTGCGACGTATTGGCGGTGCGCGTGGGCCGTTAGGAGAGCAACCAGCGCATTAGGTCTTCGGCACTGAATGGCCACCCCAGCTCAGTGCCATTACTGCGCCGCACGACGGGGATGACGATGCCATACTGCTCCATGAGCGCATCATCCTCGGCAATATCTACCTTTGTGACCGAAAAGTCTGCGCCGCGCTGCTGCAGATCCGTGAGTAGCTCCTCTGCCAACTCGCACAAATGGCAGGCAGAGGTTCCGTAGAGCGTCAGAGATTCTGCCACCTTCAGAGCAACCTGAAGACCATATTGACCTGCCCCAGCGACACCTTGTCACCATCGCGCAGACGGCCCTGGGATTCTTTGCGGCCATTGATCTTCATCCCATTGGTCGAGTCGGTATCCTTTATCTCCCAGGCCTCGTTGGCAAATTGCAAAATGGCGTGCTGGGAACTGACACTGGCGTCGGTCAACGGAAACTGGCATTTTTCGCTGCGACCAATCGTCCATCGCTGGGCAGCCCCCTTGGGGATCAATCCCACCACGCGGGATTTGTGGTTGCCTGAGGTTATCACCAGCGCGGCACTTACCTTGCGATCTTTCGGCAGGCACTTGTCCAGTAGCTGATCAATTTTCTCGCGAGAAAAGGCATCGCCGGTAAAGGTCTGACCGCCACTCTCGCTTTCTGACCAATCCGCAGGCAAGGGAAAGGCCTGATGAAAAGCCGTTTCGCTGCCGATATCCTGCTCTTCTTCCTCGATGACGATGGAAGAGGACGCCGGAATCTGGCTCGTTGCCCCAAGATTGCGCATGACGAGTGTCGAGCTGCCGCTTTCGGGCGCGACCACATGGTAAGCGGCCGAATCAAATTTCACCACGTCGCCCGGACGAATCTTGGCCGGTGCGTCAATCTGACGCTTGTTAACGAAAGTGCCGTTAGTAGACCCCAGGTCTTCCAACACCAGGCTATCTCCGTCAACCGTGATTTTTGCATGTTTGCGCGATGGGTAACCGCTGCTTACGATCAAGTCGCACTCCTGACTGCGGCCGATGGTGTAAGTGGCACCGCTTTCCATCGCAAACTCCTCGCCATCCTCCACAGATACCAAGAGATACTTCGTCGTCATTGTCTTTCGCCCCCAGCGACCGCGGTGCGCGGTATTTTCCTTGTGGCTTACAGTATATCCCAAACCCGGGGCACAATTAAAAACGCCCGGCATTGCCGGGCGTTAGACAACTCATCGTGAGTAATCAGATATCGTAGCCAGACTCGTTGTGACCGACAATATCCAGGCCTTCGGTTTCCTCTTCCGGCGAAACCCGCAAACCGGTAATTGCCTGCACCACTTTCAACAGCACAAAACTGACTACTGCAGTGTATGCAATGGTGGCGACAATACCGATCAGCTGCACCTGAACCTGATCACCCATGGTCACACCATCGGCATAGCCCTGACCACTAAACAGACCCAACTGATCACTGGCAAAGATACCCGCCATCAGCGTCCCCAGAATACCGCCGACACCGTGCACCGGGAATACGTCCAGGGAATCATCAATTTTCAGCACCTGTTTCAAGGTCATGGTAGCGTAGAAACAGACGATACCGGCACTGATACCAATGACCAGCGCCCCCGCGGGGCCAACAAAGCCAGAGGCCGGTGTGATGGTGCCTAGGCCGGCAACCATACCGGTAACTGCACCCAGCGCACTGGGCTTGCCAAAACGAATCCACTCAATACTCAGCCAGGTAAAGGCACCGGCAGCGGCTGACAGATGCGTTACCAGCATCGCCATCGCCGCATCGCCATTGGCCGCCAGGGCACTACCCGCATTAAAGCCGAACCAGCCTACCCAGAGCATACCTGCGCCAGTCATGGTCATAGTCAGGTTGTGTGGGGGCATGGCCGTCGTCGGGAAACCACTGCGGTTTCCAAGTACCAGCGCTGCGACCAGTGCAGCCACACCGGCGGTGATATGCACCACAACGCCTCCGGCAAAATCCAGCAACCCCATTTCGGCGAGCCAGCCACCGCCCCAGACCCAATGAGTCACGGGAGCATAAACCACCAGCAGCCACAGCGCAGAAAACAGCACCACCGCGGAAAAACGCATCCGCTCGGCAAAACCGCCCACAATCAGTGCGGGGGTAATCACTGCAAATGTCATTTGAAACATCACAAACAGGGTTTCGGGAATATCGCCAGCCAGAGTGTCTTCCGCGACACCTGCCAGAAAGGCGCGGGCACTCAGGCTGCCCATAAATCCGTTACCTTCAGTGAAGGCAATACTGTAGCCAACCACGAACCACAGCACCGAGGCCACGCAGGCGATGGTGAAGCACTGCATCAGCACGCTCAGCACGTTTTTGTTGCGGACCAGACCACCGTAGAAAAGGGCCAGACCGGGCAACGTCATAAAGAGAACCAAGGCGGTAGAGGTCAGAATCCAGGCGGTGTTGGCACCGCTTAATTCGTCTGCCGCCGCCACGCTGGACAGCATCAATGCCAGCACCCCTGCAACCCAGCCGGAAGGCTTACTCAATGTGTTTTTCATCATTCTCCCCAGAACAGATATCGCACCATATAAGTGCATAAAAGAAGAAAAACCCAATTTTGGTGCATTTGCACAGTAATCAGGATTCCAACAACGCCTAAACAGCTTGCACGGTTTTTGATCACAAATAGCGAAATACGCTAAGAAATGTGGCCTGTCGGACACGATTCCTCAGGCGGTCGCACATTTTCGGATCACTGCAAGGCGCAATGTTCTCGATTGGTGCAATATGCGTGCCATATAGGTGCGTCCTATTTCCGACTCAAACATCGTCAATTACCGACTTTTCATTTGAGCGCGAGACCATCATGGTTTAAATTTTTATGCTGCATAAGTTAAAAGAATTAAACCACCCGCACAGGGTTCTGCCATAAGAGACAGCCATGGCCTTATTTTCAAAACCAACCGCGCGGGCGCTCGCCATACTCGACCTTTTGACCGCTAATCCCCAGGAAGCCTTCGGCCTCACAGATATCACGCGCAAACTGGGCCTAAACAAAGCGACCTGCCACGCTATTTTGACCACCATGTCTCACTACGGCTTCCTGATTCAGGATCCGCGTAGCAAAGCCTACCGGTTAGGGCCGAATATCGTTGCCGCCGGCAACGCCGCCCACGCACTCTTTCCGATACTGGAATACGCGCGGGCCGAACTGGAAGCGGTCTCCCAAACGGCCGGCCTTGGCTGTGGCGCCGCCGGTCGCAGTGGGCGAAACATCGTGTTACTGGCACACTATGGCCACTCCAATCCCATGCACTCACCCTTTCAACTGGGCATGCGCCTGCCCTTTATGGCCCCATTGGGAGCCAGCTTTATCGCCTGGTCGCCGGCCAAACAACTGGAAAGCTGGCTACAGAGCGGCGAGCAGCAACTCGCCGATACCATCGACGACAAGCTGGATCAGCAGTTGCGGATATCCGTAATCGCCATTCGCGCGCGCGGTTTTGAAGTCACCCTGCGCACCGACGCAGAAGAGACACTGAACGCCGAGCTTAGCCGCCTGCGCGGCACCTGGGACCTTGCCGCACTCGACGAGGTCACCAGCCAATACCAACGCGGCCTGCTCCAGGCTCACTACCACCTCGATCGCATTGACCCGGCCACCCGCTACCCGGTGTGCAACATCACGGTTCCGGTGTTCGGCTACGACCAGCTGCCAGAACTGATTTTTTCCAGCGGGTCGTTTACCCGGGATTTGCGCGGCCAGGAAATTCTGGATATCGCTGAACAGCTCAAGGGCGCCGCCGAGCGTGCCCGTCAGGCGGCGTCGCGGGCCTACAATCGTCCCCTGCGATAACATCGGCACAGTGCTAGCATTGCGCCTTGTATTCAGGCGTCAGGACCCCTATCAGTGACCAGCCATCGCAACGTAGCCGTGAAAGATTCCATGCCCATGAAGGCATTTCGCTCGCTGCTGCGCGTGGTTGCAAGTCACGGCTATGACGTCGACGAAGTGTTGAAAGTGATCGGCCTGCCGTACAACCCGCTGCTACCGGAGTACGCGCACCTGACAGAGGTGCCCACCCGCCTGTACAGTAAGTTGTATCGCCAGCTGATGATCATGCTGCAAGACGAAGCCTTTGGCATGATGACACCTGATCGCGCCCCACCCGGCACCTTCAGAATGATGTGTCTGTTTATGCTTCACTGCCGAACCCTGCGCCAGGCAATCGAGCGCAATGCCGAATTTCTCGATTACTGCGACAAGTTCCGCAGCAACACCGCCCGGCGTCGCAGCCCAATAACAGACCTGCCTGACGAAGGGCTCGCCCGACTGCGCTTCAGCAATCCCAACATGCCCCAGGGCAGTGCAAACCCGGCCTCGGAAACCTCAACCCTTTATATGATGTACCGCCTGTTCAGCTGGTTTGTCGGGCAGAACCTGCCGCTACAATCGGTACAACTGGCCGGCAGCGACACCCGCCTGATCGCGGAATACGAACCATTGTTTGATGCGCCAATCCAACTCAATCAATCAGAACACACGCTGACACTGCCGGCCGACGCCCTCAGCATGCCGCTGGTGCAAACGGAAACCACCCTGCAAGAGTTTCTGCGCACGGCGCCCTACCCCCTGATCAGCCGCAGCAAATCACTGAGTGACGGCGAGTATCAGGAAAAAGTGAAGGCGATATTTGCCCACGAACTGGGCTCGGAGATTCCTTCGGCCCAGGTCATTGCAGACCATCTCCATATGTCGGTGCGAACCTTGCACCGCCATTTACAAAAAGAAGGGACTAGCTATCAGCAGCTCAAGGATGACTTTCGCAAGGACGCTGCAATTACCTATATGAATCGCCGTGAACTGAGCATCAATGCGATAGCCCTGCTGATGGGTTTTCAGGACAGCAGCGCCTTTCACCGATCCTTTAAAAAATGGACCGGCATGTCGCCGGGACAATACCGCCAGCAATTGGGAACACCGCAGTAATGCAAAAAGATTCCGCCGAATATCAGGCGCGCAAACAGTTTTTTGACCAGATGCTCACCGTCTACGGACGAAAACCCGTACTGGAAGCACTGGAAGACAAAAATCTTCCGGCCTATAAGCTGCATCTTGCCGACAGTAATCGCGAAGACGGGATTGTCAGTCAGATTAAACAGCTCGCAGAAGATCGCGGCATCGCCGTGGCCTATCATTCACGCCAGGCCTTATCCCGCATCTCGCGCAACGGCAAACAAGACCAGGGCGTCGCTTTGGATCTGCAACTACCGAGCTACCGAGATTACAACGCGCTGCTCAAATCGCCCGCTGCATCCCAGCGTTTGATCGCGCTGGATAGAATTACCAATCCTCAAAATCTCGGCATGATTATCCGCAGCGTAGCCGCCAGCGGCTTCACCGGACTTATTCTACCCAAGAATGGCTGCGCCGCGTTATCCCCGCTGGTAGCCAAAGCGAGCGCTGGCACCCTCTTTAAAGCGCCGATCTTTTACTGTGACGAACTCGCTACCTGCCTAGAGGCGCTCGATCAATCAGGTTATACGCTGGCCACCCTGTCCTCGCACGCTCAACACTCCCTGCTCAACCACCGCCCGGCGGGGCCGACTGTGTACGTGCTGGGCAACGAGACCGAGGGCGTTTCAAGACAAATTGCGCAACGGTGCGCATTGCAACTAGCGATCCCTATGCACAACGGTGTAGAGTCGTTAAATGTCGCCATCACCGCAGCACTCATCGCATTTAACCAGACAACACATTCTGACTCTGAGATTTAGCACAGCGCCAGTGCGGGTTCTATACTGAGTCGGCGAGCGCCAGTTTGTGGCACTTTTGCCATCAGCGGTAAAAATAATGTTTATAAACTTATCGATTTGGAGAATACCAAAGAATAACCGTAGACTCGCTAATGCCAATGTCAGTCAACATTCACTGTTGTGCACCACAAAGTGTCCCTTAGACACTGAATGCGTGTACCACGAAGCAAGCGCGTAACAATAGGCTCCACAGCGTGCGCCACTAAGTACCGGGGGTAGTATGAGTAAGCTGTCCATGATGGACCTGGCCTTTTTTCTGACTGAAACCGAAGCAAGCCCAAAACACGTTGGCGGCTTGATGATTTTTCGCAAACCCAAGAATGCTGCACCGGACTTCGCTTACCAGCTCTACACCGAATTATTGGCAACCGCCGACCAGGTAAAACCGCCGTTTAATCAAGTCATACATTGGTCCCGACTGCGACTGCCGGAATGGCGCACCGCCACCGACTTTCGCATGGAAGACCATGTGTTTTATCGCGAACTTCCAGCCCCGGGTAATCGCCGGGTGCTCAATCGACTCGCTGGCGAGCTACACACTCCGAAGATGGATCGCAGCCGACCAATGTGGGAATTCCATATTCTGGACGGTATGGAAGGCGACCGCTTTGCGATCTATTCACGCCTGCACCATGCCTATGCTGACGGCGTCACAATTACCCGCTGGACCATTCGCAGTTTCTCCGAATCTGCTCGCACCAAAAAACTCACACCGGTATGGTCTGTGCCATCAGACCGCTCGCCGCGCAGCACTGAGGGGTTCTCACTGAAAGCCGCCGCCAAGCTGCTGCTGCGCACCTCCAAAGACCAGGCGAAGATGCTGTCGGGCTTGACCAAGCTTTCCACCCAATTAGTATTGGAACAGGTCAACCTCACCAAGAATGCCGTTGCTGTACCGTTCAAATTGCAACACAAAACCATTCTTACCGGGCAAGTATCACCCGGGCGCCAGGTGTCCACCGCCACTGTCCCCATGGAACGCGTCAATCGCTTGCGCAAACTGACTCGCTCAACCTTAAATCACATCGCATTAACCTGCATCGACGGTGCACTGCATCGCTATCTTGAAGAATGTGGTTCCGATCTCGAAGAACCCATCACCATACAGATGCCAGTGAATCTCCGGGCCGATGGCGACGAGGAAGGCGGCAACAAGATTGGTATTGTGCTGGTTGATCTCGCCCGCAAAACCACTGACCCCTACGAACGCCTGCGAGAAATCGGCTTCACCTTGCGCAATGTACGCTACCAGGTCGATGGCGTGGCCGCCTCCTCCGTCATTGCCTACACTCTTACACTCGGGATATTCGCGCAGTTGGCAGAGCTACTCAAAATGAGCGACCAGCTACCACCGCTGGGAAATACGCTGGTGTCCAATGTTCCTGGCCCGAAGAAGACGCTGTATCTCAAAGGCGCGCGGCTTGACGAAAGCTACCCTATCAGCGCACTGACACCCAGCAACCACATGAATATCACCCTGTACAGCTACGACCAGCACCTGCACTTTGGCCTGGTGGCTTCGCACGCATTACCCAATCTGGACACACTGGGCGGCTACATTCATGATGCATTTATAGAATTAGAGGACGCAGTCAACGCCTATCGTTGACAGAGCACGTTCGGCAATGGTTTTAATCAATAAAAACGCAGTAAGAAACCTTTAGTACCGAGGAGCAGCGCATGAACTACTTTGTTACCGGCGGAACCGGATTCATCGGCCGCTTTCTGATCCAGAACCTGAGCAAACGTGACGGCACAATCTACGTGTTAGTCCGCAAGAGCTCGAAGCATAAAATCGACAAGTTGATTGAGCAGTGCGGGGTCGACAAAAGCAAGATCGTGGCGATCAATGGCGACCTGGGCAAGAAACGTCTGGGCATCAGCCCCAAGGACATGAAAACGCTGACCGGCAACGTCGACCATTTCTATCATCTGGGCGCTATTTATGATCTGAAAGCCGATGCAGAAAGCCAGGAGCGCACCAACGTCGAAGGTACGCGATTTGCCGTGCAATGCGCAGAGCAGATGCAGGCGAAATGCTTTCACCTAGTGAGCTCGATCGCTGCCGCCGGCCTCTATCGAGGCACTTTCCGCGAAGATATGTTTGAAGAAGCTGAAGGCCTCAAGCATCCCTACTTCCGCACCAAACATGTCAGCGAAGGCATTGTACGCAACGAATGCTCGATTCCCTGGCGGGTGTACCGCCCCTCTATGGTGGTGGGGCACTCCAAAACCGGCGAAATGGACAAGATCGACGGACCCTATTATTTCTTCAAGGTGCTCCAGAAATTCCGCCGTATGCTCCCACCCTGGGTATCACTGATCGGTATTGAAGGCGGCCAGATGAACATTGTCCCCGTGGACTATGTGGCCGATGCTCTGGATTACATTTCTCACACACCGAAACTGGACAACACCTGCTTTCATCTGACAGACCCCAACGGGGGGCGCGTTGGCGAGGTCCTGAATATCTTCGCCGAGGCAGGCCACGCTCCGCGAATGGCACTGCGCATCGACAGCCGCATGTTTGCCTTCATTCCCGAAAGCATTCGGTCCATGCTGGGCAATCTCCCCCCCATCAAACGCATCATGCAGGCGATACTGGGTGATTTCGGTATTCCCGCGGACGCATTGAAATTTGCCAACATGCCCACGCGCTATGACACCCGTGAAACTGAGCGTGCACTCAAAGGCAGTGGCATCACCCTGCCGCGTCTACAAGATTACGCCCCGGCTATCTGGGACTACTGGGAACGCCACCTGGATCCGGATCTGTTCAAGGACCGAACCCTGAAAGGGAATGTCGCAGGCAAGATTGTTGTGATCACCGGTGCGTCGTCCGGCATTGGTAAAGCTGCCGCACTTCAACTGGCAGAAGCCGGGGCCCAGGTCATACTGGTTGCACGCAGCACTGAAAAGCTTGAAGAAACCCAGGCTGAGATCAAGGCCTTCGGCGGCACCTCCTTCGCCTATAGCTGCGACGTCTCCGACCTGGACTCCTGCGACAAACTGGTAGAAACCGTGCTCAAAAACCACGGCCACGTCGATGTTCTGGTCAACAATGCCGGACGCTCCATCCGTCGCTCACTGGAACTCACCTTTGATCGCTTCCACGATTTTGAGCGCACTATGCAGCTGAACTACTTTGGCGCCATTCGCCTGGTGATGGGCTTTGCCCCGTCCATGCTGGAGCGACGCCAGGGTCACGTGATCAACATCTCCTCGATCGCGGTTATCGTTGGTACCTCTCCCCGCTTTTCTGCCTACGCTGCCTCGAAAGCCGCACTGGACGCTTTCTCACGCAGTGCAGCAGCGGAGTTCTCTGACCGCAACGTGGCCTTTACAACCATCAATATGCCACTGGTACGCAC
>JBFKXO010000061.1:0-9616 GCA_041638115.1 Litorivivens sp.
CTGCCCGCCATAGTGCAGGGCATCCATATGTTCACCGTGACACAGTATTTCATTGCCGCGCTCTTTCAGCACATCCATCAGATAGGGTGTGCGCTCGGCGAGGCGGCTGTTTACCGCGAAGGTGGGTGCAATATTGAAACGATCAAAGGCTTTTAGAAAGCGGTAGATGCCAACACGGTTACCGTAATCGCGTAGTGAATAATGGCGTAGATCCGGGTATGGCATGGTCATGCCGCCGGGCACTTTGAAGGGCTTGCCCTGCTGATTCAGTGGAAAGAACTGTAGACCAACATTCACCCACAGAGCGAGTTTATTGCCGTTCGGCCATTCGACCGGTTTGCGATCGGTAAGCATAGACCAGTCGTAGCGATCATGATCCATCCCATAGCTGCGCTCGGGATATTCGAGATAAGTCTTGTCGAGGCTCATGCCGGACCTCCGCTTTGTTTGGCGATATCGGCCAACGCGCTCTCGTAATAATTCTCCAAGAAGTATTCGGCGATTTCCCGACCGGTGGTAACCCACACATCGTCATGACCGGTGATATATTCCAACGCTTCTTCAAAAGCTTTCAAACGGTGGGGACAACTTACCTGATAGTTATGGGTGGGGATGCACATGATGGTGCCGCTATCGGCGCCTTCCTGATACAGACGGTCGAAATTGTCTTTGATGTTCTGACCGTAGCGGCGCGGTTCAATCTTGTTAACCACGTAGGCAATGGTGTCATTCATTTCCAATGAGTAGGGAATCGAGACAAACTTTTTGCCGCTGCGCAGGTGAATCGGCGTGGGCTGATCGTCGTGAAACAGGTCACAGGTATAGATACCGCCCTCATCACCAAACAGCTCTGTGCCCACTTCCGCAAACAGATCGAGGGTTAACTCGGAGTGGGACAGCGCCGGCGCCAGATACCCTGCACATTTCTGGCCAGTGTGTTTGTAGATGGTTTCCATGGAGTCGCGAATCATGTCACGCTCCTGCTGCTCACTCATGCCGTAGGTATACCGGGTATTGTAGATACCGTGGCTGAAAAATTCCCAGTTGCGCTCTTTGCACAGCTCGATAATTTCCGGATGGTGCTCGCACAGGGCTGTACTCAGAGAAATGGAGCCGCGCACGCCGTATTTATCCAGCACCTGCATCTGCCGCATATGGCCGACGCGGTTGCCGTAGTCGCGAATGCTATAACCCGCCACCGCCGGGGCTGCCTGTGGCCAGGGTTTGCGCTGGGGGTTGTCCGGTGGATTCAGTTCGTAGAACTCGATATTGGGGGCCACCCAGAACGCCACTTTGGCGCCGTTAGGCCACTCAATTTTGGGGCGATTGTGGTAGGCCCAGTAATCGTAAAATCCCGGATCTTCCTTCATGACTTAGCCCTTTTGTGCATCCAGCCAATCGAACACTTCCTGCACATCCAGTACGTCCGCGTACTTGAGTGAGAGATCGGTGAGGTTGGCGTAGTGGTAGCTCTCGTGTTTATCCGCCACGCACTCCTCCGGCACGATGGTGCGGTAACCACGCGACAGGGACTCGACCGCCGTAGCGCGTATGCAACCCGAGGTGGAACCACCCGTGACAATCACGGTATCAACCTTGTGCCAAACGCAGAGGGATTGCAGCTGCGTTTCAAAAAAAGCTGAAGGCATTTTCTTCAGATAGATGACGTCTTTTACCTTGTCGATTTCAAGGCGGTCGTCAAACTCGCTACGCTCACTGCCAAACTTGATGTTTTGCAGGCTATCGGGGGTATCGGTGCGTGTTCCCCAGATACCGGCGTCTTCACCGGATTCCATGTAGGCCACATGGGTCCAGACCACCGGCCAGCCGATGGCGCGAAACTTTTTCGCCAGGGTGTTGATGTATTCCATCTGCCGCGGATCGGTTTCGTAGGCGGTTTTAAACAGGTCGGTGCGGGTATAGGCCTTTTGCGGGTCGATATTGACCAGAATGGCTTTTTCACCAAAGCCAAAGCGCTTGCGCGCGGGGTTGGCTTTCACTTCCTGATAGATTTCTTTGGCGGTTTTGTTTGTGGTTTCCATGGTACTCCGTCCTCATGCGTGAGTAGTCTGCGGGAAGTGCGCGCCTCCCTCACCCTGTCCCTCTCCCAGCGGGAGAGGGGACCTTCCAATGTGCTGCCGTGCGATTCATCTTGCTCTATGCGCCCCCTCTCCCACCGGGAGAGGGCCGGGGTGAGGGGCCGCTCTTACTGAACGGCCAAACTATCGCGCAGACAGTTCAACATAGCGCGCTCCATCAGAAAGGCCTTGGCCTTTACCGGATCGCTCGCAGTCTCCATCAACATGGCCTGTCGCTTTTGCTGGATATCCGGATCGGTGGATTCCATCAGCTTCTTGTTTTCAATGGTGTGTTTCTGCACAAACTCGACGGCCAGTTCACGACGTTGACGGTCGTACTGGCCAAACTCGGCCAAATGGTCGCCACCGTCTTTCATTAGAAGCACCAGCCGTTGCGCAAGGTTGAACGCGTCATGCAAGCCGCCGTTCATGCCCATACCGCCCAGCGGATTATTGATATGACAGGCATCGCCAGCCAGCACAACACGATCCTTGAAATAGGTTTCCGAAACGCGCTGATGCACGTTGTACAACGTGCGATGACCAATCTCGTAATCACTGCCTTTGTCGTGCAGGTGCTTCAACCGCGCTTGAATGTAGTCGTCAGAGAGAAGCTTTTCATCGGTGTCGCCCGGCTCCGTCGGCCACAATACCCGCCAGATTTTTTCGGTCCGCAAAATGACGCACCATTCGTCGGGATCGGAAACGTAATTTACATACGCGAGATTATCGAACACCTCTTCAAAGGGAAAAGGTGTGCTGGCCACCAGGAATTTCTCATCATAAGTAAACCCGCCGAAGCCGATGCCAGCCGATTTACGCACGTTACTCGAGGCGCCGTCAGAGCCCACACAATAGGCGCCAGTCAGAGTCTGCTCGCCAGCCGCGGTACGCACGTCCACTTCAACACCGGCGCCAGTATTGCGAACGGCTATCACCTCGTGACCAAATCGCACATCCACATGGGGAAAGGCCTTTAGCTTTTCGCCGACGATATGGGTCATTTCATATTGCTCGAGTTGCAGGCGAAACGGGAACGGGGTTTCATCGGCAATCAGATTCATATCAAACTCGGCGACCTCACCGGTGCGGCGATCGCGGTAGGCGTATTTGTCGACCTTGAGGCCCTTGGCGAACATATCATCGGTAAGACCGACTTCAGCCAGCATTTCCAGCGAGGGCGGGTGAAAGGTCGACGCGCGCAGATCGATGGGCAGGGAGCCCGCCTTTTCCAGCAAAATAACGGGGATGTTGTGCTGCGCCAGATAGAGGGTCAGCAGCGAACCGGCGGGGCCTGAACCGGCGACGATAATCGGGTTGTTGTGTTGCATTGCACTCTCTCGTTGATTGTTCGTTTTGGCATTTCCCGGTGGCCGCCCCCGCCTGCCTTGGGAAATGCTTTTCTTGTCAGTCGCCCTTGTACTCATCCATGCTCAGACTCATCCGATACTGAAAGCGCTTCGGGTTGTACTGACAGTAAAGTATGTCCACCAGTTTTCCGTCGCTGGTGTAGGAATGTCGTACCAGTGTCAGCGTCGGATCGCCTGGCTTCATTTCCAGCTCACGCGCCACTTCCAGCGAGGCTTTGTCCGCCCCCAGGTATTGATCCACCTTGGTCAGGTTGAGGCCGTTTTCCTTGATAATGTCTAGGCGTACGCCTTTTTCCAGCTCTCGCTTGGTAAAGCCTTTTTCGATACCTACCGTCCAGCTGATGTAATAGGCGAAGGGCTCGCCCTCTTCACTGCTACGCACGCGAATAATGCGGTGGGCTTTTTCACCCGCGGCCAGTTTCAGCTCGGCGCGAATATCGCCCGGCGGCACCATTTTTTCCACGTCCATCACCTTGACCTTGGTGTGGCGACCCATACTGGCGAGTTTTTCCAGCATGCCGACCAAGGGAGCCTGTACCGGCTCGGGCTCGTAGTGATGGGTCACATGAGTGCCCTTGCCACGACGACGCTCAACTAATTCTTCTGCCGCCAGCTCATCCATGGCGCGCTTGGCAGTGATCCGTGATACACCAAACATCTCGGCAAGTTGCTGCTCGGTCGGCATTTGGGTGCCGTGGGCGATGCTGCCGTCCATGATCCGGCTTTTCAGCAGCGTATACATCTGGTGGTAAAGCGGGGTCGGCGTATCGCCCTGCATCAACTCCAGATCGCGTTTACTGAACAGCGGTTGCGTTGCGCTCATGATGTTCCTGTCTCCTTGTCTCCCAACGGAGGAACGCGGCTCGCGCTCTTCCAAAAGCTATATCATTATAGCTTAGAGACATTGTGATCTCGCCATCGACTTTTTACAAACTCGCCAGTGCCGTCAGAACCTCGTCCAAGGCCATCACATCGGCATATTTGGCGTGCATGTCATGCAGGTTGGCTGCGTGGGCCTCGGGATTGCGATCACCGACCGCTTCGCGCGGCACCACCACCGGAAAATTGTGTTGCAGGCCATCCACCACGGTGGCGCGAACACAGCCACTGGTAGTCAGGCCGGTGACGACCAACGAATCCGCGCCTGCCTGACGTAGTTGCGCATCCAGATCGGTACCGAAAAAACTGCTGGCCCACTGTTTTTCTATCAAGGCTTCGCCTTCACGTGGCGCCAGTGCCGGATCAACCTTTACCCATTCAGAATCCGGTGTCAGGCAGTTCAGCGCCTGAATTCGATTGCGGAACACCGTGGCCTGATCGTCGCTGTGGTAGACCACGGTGGTAAAAAACACCGGTAGTTTTTGCTTTCGAAACGCGGCGAGCAATTGGGCGTTGGCGTCGACCACCTCAGGGCAATCGGTACCCAAGGGGCAGGCCGAGCTGGTAAAACCGTTGATCATATCCACCAGAACCAGTGCGGGGCGCTGGCCAATGCCGACACTGTTGCGTTGCAAATCCATATCAGGCTTTCCCTGCGCTGCGGCGAAAGAAGTCTTTCAACAGTGTGCTAATCGTTTCAGCATAGAGATCGCAGGCATAGGTACGCGCACCCTCAATCTCCCGCTTTTTACCGTGTTTCAACAAACTGGCCGCATCATCCAGCATGCCGTAGAGCGGATCGCCGGTACCGGCAAAGACCAGCACGGGGCAGTCCAATGCCTTGAGCTGATCACCGAAGGGCTGCGCAATCACCGCGCGGTAGGCCTCCGGGTAGGATTCGCCCACCTCAAGGCCAAGCAATGTTTCGCGCAAGGTCAGAGCCAAGGGGGCATTCGGCTCCTTGTCACGCATGCGCTGCCACATACCCTGCAGGTGACTACCGTCGTCGGTTAGCGGAAAGGGTTTAGCTTTTTCCGGCAAGGCCGCTTTCAGGGCATCGCTTAATAACGTGGGGCCGGAAAGCGCCATTGCCAACGCGAGTTCGGGGTTGTCGTAAGCCAGTTGCACAGCCACTGAGGCGCCGGTGTGATGGCCAAACAAGAGGGCCTGCTCGATGCCCAGCGCAGTGAGAAACTGCTGAATCGCATCGGCGTAAGCTGCAATGGAAACCGGCCCAGCCAATGGATCACTCTGGCCAAAGCCCGGTGTATCCGGCGCCAGCAGCCAGTAGTCATTACCCAGCTCGCGCATCAGGGTTTCATACATGATGGAGCTGCTAGGGCTTTGGTGCAGCAGAACCAGCGGTGTTTTGCTTGCATCACCGGCATGACGGTAATGCAGCTGACCACAGCTTATATCTACATACGCGCGTCGAATCACTGGCCCAGCTCCACACTGATCCATTTCAGCTCGGTAAATTCTTCCGTGCTGTAGTGACCGCCGCTGCGGCCCATGCCCGACAGGCCCAAACCACCAACGGGCGCCATCGCATTACTTTGAAAGGCGTGCATACCGATATGTACCGCACCGCTGCGAATGGCTTTGGCGGCTTTGAAGCCGAGTTGGATATTGTGGGTCAGGACACCCGCCGACAGGCCATAATCGCTGTCGTTTGCCAGTGCGATGGCCTCGTCGAAGTCGGCGGCTTTTACAATGCTGGTCATGGGACCAAAGCTCTCGTCCCGCCAGGCGGTGCTATCGCGCGAGGGCTCAAGCAAGACCGTTGGCTCAAACACCAGACCGCTTTTTACCTTGCCGCCCGTCAACAGGCCGGCACCACGATCCAGTGCATCCTGCAAATGCGCTTCAACTTTTTCCACGGCGCGGCGGTTGATCAGCGGACCATAGACGCTTTGTGTATCGCGCTGTTCGCCGATCTTCAGATTTTCACAGGCGGCCTTCATTGCAGCGCAGAAGGCATCGTAAACCGGCGCTTCCACCACAATGCGAGAATTCGCCATACAGATCTGTCCAGCGTGATTGAACATGCCTTGCACGGCAATACTTGCCGCTTCTTCAGGATCAAAATCTTGCAGCACGACCAAGGCGCTCTTGCCACCCAGCTCCAGCTGTACCCGTTTCATTTGCTGCATGGCGCTGGCGCCAATGGCCTGTCCTGTCGCGGTGGAACCTGTTAACGCAATCGCATCGACATCCGGATGATTTACTAACGGCGCACCGCATTCCTGACCAAAACCTGTGAGTACGTTAATTGCATCAGCAGGCACACCGGCTTCAGCCAACAACTTGGCAAAGGCAACCGCAATCAATGGCGTTTCTTCCGAGGGTTTGATCACGACACTGTTACCCGCCGCCAGCGGAAACGCCGTCATTTTAGCGAGCAGCGCTAACGGCGCGTTGTAGGGGGATACAATACCTACGACACCCAGCGGCTCGCGGAAAACCATACTGATCCGCGACGGATTGTCATTGGGGAAAGTGTCACCATACAGGCGGCGTACTTCACCGGCAGCGGTGCGCAGCAGATCGACGGTGTAATGGATTTCGTAGCGGGCCTTATTGACCACGGAGCCGCTTTCATCCATCAACAGATCGAGATAGCGCTGTTCGCCAGTGCTGGAAATAATATCCGCGGCACGCAGTAGAATTGCTTCGCGCTCTTTCGGCGCCATCGCGGACCACTGTTCAAAACCCTTCCGAGCGGCGCCTACTGCCAGATCAACATCGGCAGCACCGGCGCGGGCCGCTTTGCCTATGACCTGCTCGGTGGCAGGCGCCAATACATCAAAGTATTCGCCACTCTGCGGTTTGACTTCGACACCAGCAATTAAAAGTTCGCTTTTGTAGAAATCAGCCATGGGCAGATTCCCCATTGTCAGGCTTACCCGCCACACCAATAATCCGTGTGCCACGGAAGAACTCGAAGGTTTCCACTACGCCTTCATCGCCCAAGCCGCTTAAGCCCCAGGCAGGGCGCGGCGCCATCGGATTCAGGTTCAGCATGCTCACGGCGTTGATCTTGATATTGCCGGCCCGAATACCGCTGGCCACACGCCAGGCGTGTTGCTCGTCGCCAAACACATAAGCCGCGAGACCAAAGGGGGTGCCGTTGGCCTGAGCGATGGCTTCAGCATCATTGGAAAACGTGTGCACAGTGGCGACCGGGCCAAAAATTTCCTCACTGGCCTGCTCGGCTTTCAAGCCGGTAATCAGAGTGGGGGCAATAAAATAGCCCTCCAACTCGGGCAACGCTGTTGCCTGCAAGCACTGACCACCCAGAGACTCGTAATGGGCAATAGCTTGCTTAATCAGACTGTAGTGGCCTTCGTGAACCACCGGCCCCATCGTGCTGGCCTCATCCATTACGTGGCCGAGCTTGACCTTGGCCAGTCGCGCCTTCACCGCACTCAGCAGCGCGTCGGCAACAGATTCATGCACCAACAGACGGCCCAGCGCGCGGCACCATTGTCCGTTCAAGGTCGTCAGCCCCGCGATAATACCATCGGCTGCGGCCTCTATATTGGCATCATCCAACACCACAATCGGATTGTTGCCGCCAAGCTCCAACTGGGCTGGCTTGATATCTTTAGCGCAGGCCGCCGCGACCGCACGGCCACCGTGCAAACCGCCGGTAAACGAGACCGCCGCAATGCGGGGATCTTCGACTAACGCTGCACCTGTGGCGCCATTGCCGTGTACCAGCTGAAACACACCGGCAGGGAGTCCGGCTTCCACCACCGCTTCGGCAATCAACTGCCCGGATTCCGGCGCCCATTCAGAGGGCTTTACGATTACCGGGCAACCGGCGGCGAGCGCCGAGGCCAGTTTGTGACAGGTAATACCTGAGGGAGCATTCCAGGGCGCAATAATCGCAGAAGGCCCCAGTGGCAGGCGCTCGACAATCACATCCCCATGCGGGCCTTCAAAAGGTTGGCGCACAGGCGGGTTACGCAGCAAATTAGCAGCGGCCTTAAAGGCCAGCACGCAAATCTGGGCAACTTGACCCGTGGTTTTGCGCAACACACCGGTACAAATTGCATCGGCGTCGGCAATGGCATCCAGACGCTTGCCGATAGCGTCGGCGATGGCATCCATTTTCTCAGCACGCTCGGCGGATGATAACGCGGCCCACTCACCCTTCAGATGAGCGGTCTGTGAAGCAGCGATCGCGCTTTCAATCTGTGCCGCATCGCTGGCCATCTGATTAAACAGAGGCTTGCCTTCACTGGCGTGGCAGACTCGGGACTCCAGCGCTATCGCCGGTGGCTGCCACGTGTCGTTGATGTAATTCTGCAGCGACATGCGATCAGCCTTTACCGAAGGCGTTTTGTTCTTCACCTTCGATCACCAGGCTAGCCGTATCCAGACGGCCTTTTTCTGCCGGGAAGGCCTGCACCAGACCCATCGCCAAATCACGCAGCGCACGAGAGTACGGCGTGCTGAACATGGTGCCGGAGGTGCCCGCACACTTCAGGGCGGCAATGGCGACCTGAAAACTGTGTTCGGCAATCTGACCTTTACAGGTACGCCAGAACTTCACCACCTCGTCTTTCGATACCATCGGCGGTTCGCTGCTTTCGATCTGGATCTGGCGACGCGCCCACAGCAGCGCGGTTTGCAGGTTGGCATACATCTCACCAATAATCTGTTGCTGATAAGGGCCGGTACCGACAGGCTTGCCCGTATCCACAAACTTTTTGTCTTTCATCAGTTTGACGGCTGACTGATAGGCCGCTACCGCACCGCCCATGTAAATAACGGAAGCCGCCACCTGATTGCCCACAAAGCTGGACCGACTCATCTGACAACTGCGAGCAAAGGCGCCCGGAATACCCAGCGCGTTGTCATCGGAAACAAATACGTCTTCCAGCACCAGGCCTTCGGTGGCGGTGCCGCGCATGCCCATGGCATCCCACTCGATACGGCCGCGGGTGCCCTTGGCATCGCGATCTACAATAAACGTGCTCAAGGCACTGGCATCATTAATACCTTTGAGAGCCGCCGTCACCAGATATTGGTCCGCGACACCCGTGGCACAGCCAAAGGATTTTTCGCCATTAAGAATCCAGCCACCTTCGACTTTTTCTGCCTGCGTGGTGATGGTGATAGCTGAATGCTCGGACTTCACTGATTCACTGGCGTAGTTGGCCAGCCATTTGGCGTCGCGGCCCATGGTGTACAGCACTTTTTCGGCGAAGGCTTTTACCTTGGGAGCTTCTTCGTCGTTAAACAGGCCTTCTTTCAGGGCTGACAGCGCCAGCGTGCCGC
>JBFKXO010000062.1:0-9613 GCA_041638115.1 Litorivivens sp.
ACCGCCCTCGCTAAGCAACAGCTCGCAGCGGCTAAACCAGGGAGCGGACTTTTGCTCCAACGCAATGAAATGATTGACCACAAACAGGGCCCGACCGCCCGGCACCAGCCGTTCCGCGGCCGCCGACAGAAAGGCCTGGGTCAAATCACCGTGAATATCAAAGCCTTTGTGAAAGGGTGGATTGCAGAGGACCAGATCAACGCGCTGAGAGATTCCAGCGGCGCAGTCGGCGGCGACAAGTTCGGCGTCAATTGCGTATTCTTCAATATTTCGCCGGCAAGCAGCCAGTGCCGTGACATTATTATCGGTGGCCAGAAAACGGGCGTCAGGAAAGTGACGGTGCGCCATCACAGTAAGATAACCATAGCCACAACCCAGATCCAGAACCGTCGCCGGGGCCTCGGCTATTCCCTCCAGGGCCTGAACCAGCAAGGCGCTGCCGCGATCAATTTTTTGCCAACCGTAAACACCCGGTTTGCTGTAAAGGATGGGATGATCGGTGGTAATCGGGCGAATTCGCAAGTAGTCGCTATCATCCAGCAAGGTCGCCGGCGCATGGTTTTTGCGGATCACTGCCAGAAGAGATCCGCCACTCCCCTTGCTGACATCCTTATCCGAACCAACCATGGCGCGCGCTTTGTCGGCGTAGGTTTTCAGGCCATCGCCCTTCTCTCCCGTCAACACCAGTTGCCCGCCGAGCGGCAGCAGCGTCAGCACGCGATTCAGTAGATGGTGCACCAGCGCCTTTTCTTTGCTGACCCGATAAAAAACCGTGCTGGCATCGATATGCTCAAGTAGAAAATCTTCCAGTGCCACGGTAAAACCGGCCTGCCGAAACCGCTCGGCAACATCCACCCGATTCGTCACTACCGGCAGAGGCCGGGCTGGCAACGACACGCAATGCTCGTCCGCCAGCAAAAGACCTTGCTCGGTCGCCGACGCATCAATGCGTTGATAGAGCAAACTCAGGCTGGGATCAGTCATTGCCTATCGCCATGCGAACTTCCTCATCTGTCAGCGCCCGGTATTCGCCTTCAACCAAAGCCTCGTCCAGCACCAGGGCGCCCACGGATTGGCGATGCAGGGCAACGACCCGGTTTTCAATGGCCGCAAACATCCGCTTTACCTGATGGAATTTTCCCTCGCAGATTTCCAGCCAGGCTTCGCGGGGAGCAACTATTTCCAAGCGTGCAGGCAGCGTACGGCGCTGCTCTTCATCGAGAAACAGGCCCCGCTCAAATCGCTCTACGGCATTGGCGGCAATATCGCTTTCCGTCAGCACGTGATAGCGTTTGAAACATTCGGATTTGGGAGACATCACCTGATGAGCCCATTGGCCATCATCGGTAATCAGCAAGAGCCCCGTGGTATCGGCATCGAGGCGTCCGGCAATATGCAACTGCTCAATGTTGTCTTCGTGCAATAATTCCATCACCGTCGGGTGCCATTTGTCCCGCGTGGCACTGACAAAGCCCGGCGGCTTGTGCAGCATAAAATAACGTGGCAGTGCCCGTCGCAGGAGCTGCCCTTCCAGCACCAATTCGGCGTCTGCCGGCACCAGCTCGGCTGGATTGGTCAGCACCTGACCATCCACCTCCACATCACCGGCCTTGATCCGCTTTTTCACGTCACTGCGCGACAGATCGGTAACGCTCGCAACGTACTTGTCGAGGCGCAACGGTTTGCCTGAGTGGGCGGAGCCGGTCACGGAGCGCTCCGTTTAATGCTCGCGCGTGGCGAAGAATTCGATATCGGGATAGCGCTCCTGGGTCAGCTGCAGATTCACACGGGTCGGCGCCAGATACGTCAAATGGCCACCCCCGTCCAGCGCTAAATTGTCGCTACACTTACGTTTAAACTCCTCGAGTTTTTTGGCGTCCTTGCATTCAACCCAACGCACGGTGTGTACATTCACCGGCTCGTAGAGGGCTTCGACTTTGTATTCATCTTTCAGGCGATAGGCCACCACCTCAAACTGCAGGACACCCACCGCGCCCACAATCAGGTCAGAATTATTGAGCGGCATAAACACCTGGGTGGAGCCCTCTTCCGCGAGTTGCTGCAAGCCTTTCTGCAGCTGTTTGGATTTCATCGGATCGCGCAGACGGATGCGCTTGAACAGCTCCGGCGCGAAGTGGGGAATGCCGGTGAATTTCAGTTCCTCGCCTTCGGTAAAGGTGTCGCCCAGCTGGATAGTGCCGTGGTTGTGCAGACCAATAATATCCCCGGACATGGCTTCTTCCACCAGTTCCCGGTCACCCGCCACAAAGCTGACGGCATCCGCAATCTTTACGTCTTTACCAAGACGCACGTGGCGCATTTTCAAGCCCTTGGTGTATTTACCGGAGCAGATCCGCAGAAAAGCGATACGGTCGCGGTGACGAGGGTCCATATTCGCCTGAATCTTGAAAACAAAACCGCTGAACTTTTCTTCTGTAGCCTCCACTTGACGATTCTCTGTCGCACGAGGCAGCGGCGCGGGGGCCCACTCGACAAAGCCATCCAGCATTTCCCGCACACCGAAATTGGCAAGGGCCGTACCGAAGAATACCGGCGTCAACTTACCATCACGGTAGGCATCCAGATCAAACTCGTGACTGGCACCGCGCACCAGCTCGATTTCATCAATGAAATCCTGATGCATATCGCCGAGCAGTTGCCGGGCCTCGTCAGATTCCAGCCCCTGTATCTGGATATCCTCGGCAATCACCTTGTTCTGACCCGGTTTGAACACATGCAGGGTATCGCTATAAAGGTTATAGACACCCTTGAATTCACTACCCATGCCCATCGGCCAGTTAATCGGAGCCGCGGCGATACCCAGCACCGATTCAACCTCGTCCAACAAATCGATGGGATCGCGGATATCCCGATCCATCTTGTTGATAAAACTGAGAATCGGCGTATCACGCAGGCGACAGACGTTCATCAACTTGATGGTGCGATCCTCAACACCCTTGGCGCCATCGATCACCATCAACGCCGAATCTACGGCTGTCAGGGTGCGGTAAGTGTCTTCCGAGAAATCCTCGTGACCGGGGGTATCCAGCAGATTGACCATCCGCTCCTTGTAGGGGAACTGCATCACCGAGGAGGTAACCGATATCCCCCGCTCCTGCTCCATGCTCATCCAGTCTGAGGTGGCATGGCGGTCGGATTTCTTGCCCTTGACGGTGCCGGCCACCTGAATCAGCTGGCCGAGCAGCAACAGCTTTTCGGTGATGGTGGTCTTACCCGCGTCAGGGTGAGAAATAATGGCGAAGGTGCGGCGTCGGGCGACGGCGTCGGTAAAACTGCTCATGGAATAAGTTCAATCATTTGCCGGCAAATGGGCCGTGAATTATACCCACACAGCGGCCTGTCTACACGGATTCTTCTCCACTACCATAACGCCGACTCGCAAACCTGTCCCCGCCAGTCGGCTGGCCCGTTTAATGCATTGACTCTACTACCGGAAAAAGCTCCGCGTGTAATGCCCCTGCAATCCGGCCGCATTATGTTGGCAACAGCCCTAGCGCCACATTCGGCGCTCAATTTCGGTACCCCGCTCTACACTGCTGGAGGAATCCATGACCGCACAACCCCCGATAGCCCCACGACTGGTAGAGCGTCAGCTCGCCGGTAAACACGTACTAATCACCGGCACCACCGGCTTCCTCGGCAAAGTGGTGCTGGAGAAGCTGCTCAGGGAATTACCGACAATTGGCGGTGTCTACCTGCTGATTCGAGGAAATAGCGCGAACCCCACCGCACGCGAGCGCTTTATTGCGGAAGTCGCCTCATCATCAATATTCAGCACCCTGCGCAAACAAAACCGGGCCCACTACGAGCGCCTGTTGCAGGAAAAAGTGCACTGTATTACTGGCGAAGTGACCCAACCGCGTTTTGGTCTTAGTGAGTCTGCCTTTGCCGGGCTGGCCAACCAGCTCGATGTGATCATCCACTCCGCAGCCAGCGTGAACTTCCGCGAACGCATGGATGTCGCGCTTTCTATCAATACCCTGTGCCTGCACAATATTGTCGCGCTGTCAGAGAGCGGAGGCGCCATTCCGGTGCTGCAAGTCTCTACCTGCTATGTGAACGGTTTTAATCGCGGCGACATTCACGAAGACTTCAACCCGCCGGCCAAAGTCCAGCTGCCAACCGACGCTGAAGGGCGTTATGACACCGCGCCAATCATCGCCGAGTTGCAGACGAAAATAGAGGCGCTGCGCAGTGAGTTTCGCGGACGCGCGCTGGCCGAGCAATTGGTGTTGCTGGGCGAACGGGAGTCACGCAGTCGCGGCTGGAACGATACCTACACCTTTACCAAGTGGCTGGGCGAGCAGTATCTGCGCAAAGCCCTGAGTGGCAAGAGTCTAACCATTGTTCGCCCCGCCATTATTGAAAGCACCCTGCAGGAACCGACGCCGGGCTGGATCGAAGGGGTAAAAGTCGCCGATGCGGTTCTGCTCGCCTACGCCCGCCAGAAAGTGGTGTTTTTCCCGGGCAAGCGCAGCGGTGTGATCGACGTGATTCCCGCCGACCTGGTGGCCAACGCGGTAATTCTCGCCGCCGGAGAATTACTGGCACGCCCCGGCCAGCAGCGGATCTACCAGTCTTGCAGTGGCGCGCGCAATCCGCTGACATTGGGGAGCTTTATTGACCATCTGATGGCGGAGGCGAAGGAAAACCACCTCACCTATGAAAAATTGTTCGAAGTGGAGCCGCGCAAACCCTTCAAGGTAGTGAACCGGCGTCTATTTGATATTTCCATCTACCTGCTGTGCCGCACCTTGAGCACAACCGGCAAGACGCTCAAGCTGGTAGGCCGCACCCAGCCCATGCGGCTGCTACGCAACCTGAATGCGATGAACAAGCTCGCAGAAATCTTCGCCTTCTACGCTACGCCCAACTACGTGTTCCACAGCGACAAGCTGTTGGCGCTGGCGCGCCGCATGGGTGAAACCGGGCCCGATGCACGCTTTCCCGTGGATGCGGCTCTGATCAACTGGGAGCACTACCTGCGCAAGGTGCATATCGCCGGGCTCAACTGCTATGCGTTAGGGGATAAAACGCCCACGCCCAGCAAACCGCGTCACGCGGCCTGATGAATAACCTAAAACGCCAGCTGCCAGCCGGCTGTTACGGTCGGCTCGCGCTGCAACTGGATACCATTCATTTTCTGATATAGCGGCACCGTATATTCCAGTGCGAAGCGGTGGTTTTCCAGGGCGCCGTGCGGGATAAAGATGTTCAGACCATAGCTAAGCGAGGCAAATTCGCCGCCGTAGTTATTGGGATCAGCACTCGTCACCATCATCGGATTCAGATCGGCGCGCTCACCGTCGATATCGCCCTGGGATTCACCGTGCAAGCGCAAACTGGTGGACACATACTCATTGGCCTTGCGTGCAACCCAGACGGTGAGTGCGCCCTTGTTACCCAGCCGATAGTCGTTATCGTTGCGCTCCAGCGGCAAGAAGGCCGACACCTGCGCTCCCCAATTAACCGCGCCGACATAGCCCTGATAGGTCAGTGCCGGCATCAAGTCGTAGGAGCCACTGCCGAGCTGCATTCCGTAAGGCAGCTTGGTATCGGCCATGGCCGGCGTATCATCCTTTTCGTCGATCGAACCCGTGGGCACACTCAGACCGGCGGTAAAATGCAAACGATGCGCACCATCAGCGGATTGATAGACATTAAACAAACCCGCCAGTCGGGTATCGCCAATCCCCGCAGATTTCGTGGTGAACGACATCCCCATCCGGGTGACATGATCCATTTCATGGGCTGTGTAGCTGGTCATCGCCATCAATGTGAGGGAATCGCTCGGCGCGTACATCACGCCAAGCATCTGCATATCCATCGACATGCGGGTGGGCGCCACCATCGCGCGGCCCGGCGCCATCATGCTGCCGGTCACCTGACTGGAAGACAGCTTGTCGCGACCATCCTGCAGGCCGTCCATCCCCATATGCATGGCCCGGTATGACACCATCCATTCACCCGCCTTGTGCATATGGTCGCCCATCACCCCGATAGGGGCGTGCGAGGATGGCCCCACGCTGGCGCTCGCTGCACTACCCGGTGCCGCGTGGTGGTGCAGCCCACCGGCCAGGGCAAAGGTCGGCATGAGCAGTAGAGCCAGAAGGCGAATCGTCATGGGGTGTTCCTACGCTATCGCAAAAACGCGCCAGTCTAGCAACCTGAGGCAGCCATATGAATGCGACAAACTGACGCACTGGCAGCGGCGCCGGTAAACCGTATACTTTCCTGCCCTGCTGCCGCAGACTGACAACACCATGTTTAACAGCGCACACTCGGCCAACCGGGATCTTCGTGACTCGGCCCCACTCAACCTGAAGCGACTCTGCCTGATACGCAGCGTGGTGCTGGCCGGCCAGTGCGCGACGACCGCTTTTGCCATACAGGTGCTGGGCTGGCCGCTGCCGCTGCCCACCTTGAGCGTAATCTTTGCCTGTATGGCGCTGATTACGCTGGTTTCCTGGTGGCGCGCCAATCAGCGCTGGCCCGTTACCGATGGCGAGTTTGTCGGCCACCTGCTGGCAGATATTGTGGCCCTGACATTGGTATTCTACGTCGCCGGCGGCGCCAGCAACCCCTTCGTCTCATTTTTTCTGGTCCCCATTTGTATTGCCGCGACCACCCTGCCCTGGCGCTTTACCTGGATTGTCACCGGCTGCGCTGTCTCCGCTTACAGTTTTCTGCTGTTCTTTCACAACACACTGGCACCGTTAGAGCCCCATCACGGCGCCCACGCTCAAACCACCCCGCTCAACCCGCATATCATCGGCATGTGGGGAAATTTCGCTGTAAGCGCGCTGCTCATTACCTTCTTTGTGGTGCAGATGGCCACGGCAGTACGCCGTCGCGATCAGACCCTGGCCGATGTGCGCGAACAACGCTTGCAAGACGAACAGCTGCTCGCCATCGCCACCCTCGCTGCGGGCACCGCCCACGAGCTGGGTACACCGCTGAACACCATGCGCATCGTGACCGATGAGTTGCTGGACGATCCGCAACTGAGCGATAGCTCACGCCGCGATATCGCGACACTCGATTCACAGCTCAGCCTGTGCAAGGACATTCTCGCGCGACTCACCACAACCGCCCGGGATTTCAGTGTAGGCACTACCGATAGCCTGCCGGCACTAAAGTTTTTTGACTTGCTCAAAGAGCATTGGCAGTTACTGCGCCCCATGACGCACGGTGTGCAATTTGATATTCGATTGCCGGGCAATCCCGCGATGGTGATGGATTCCACGCTGGAGCAGGCTATCATCAACCTGCTTAATAATGCCGCAGACGCCAGCCCGCAAAGCGTTTCGCTCAGCGCCTTCGTCGAGGACGGGGAACTGGTGGTAGCTGTTGAAGACGAAGGCGACGGCATACCGGCCGCCCACGCGGACAAACTCGGTACACCTTTCTACTCCACCAAGGGGCGCGGCCTGGGGCTAGGGCTCTTTGTAAGCAATGCCGCTGCCAACCGCTACGGCGGCAAACTGGTCTGGCGCGACAGAAACCCGCGCGGCAGCCGAGTCGAACTGCGGCTGCCCAAAGGAAGAGTGTTTATCGATGGCTGACAAGGAAAACTGCTTGCTGGTAGACGACGATCCGGTGTTCGTCGAGGTGATGGCCCGCGCTTTGACTAAACGCGGCTTTATCGTAGTGACCGCCCATGATGTGGACAGCGCCGAAACCTTGCTCGAAAAACACCAATTTCAGAAGGCACTGGTGGACCTGAAAATGGAAGGTCGTTCCGGTCTGGCGTTAATCGAACGGATTCACACCGTGCAGCCGAACTGTCGTACGGTGATGCTCACCGGCTACTCCAGCATCGCTACCGCCGTGGAGGCAATGCGACTCGGCGCCTACAACTATCTATGCAAACCGGCATCAGTTTCGGAAGTGCTAGCAGCGTTCGACGCTCCGACGTCATCCGCCGTCGACGTGCCGAACAACCCACCCTCGGTAGAGCGGGTGGAGTGGGAGCATATCCAGAAAGTATTGGCGGAAAATAACGGCAACATCTCCGCGACCGCACGCGCATTGGGGATGCACCGCCGTACCCTCCAGCGCAAGCTACTGAAAAAGCCCGTGCGGCAATAAAGCGGCCAGCGCAACCTTAAAAGAAAACGCGCAAGCTCAGCGACAGCTGTTTGTAATCGTCACCCAACCACAAATACTGCAGGCCCAGGCCGCCGTCGCGGCCACCCAGGCCGACTTCAACACCAGCCGCCGGCGTATTCACCTCATCAAGCACATCGTCACCATCCTTGAACCGCTGATAACTGTGACCCAGTTTGAACTCGGCATAGGCAAAGCGACCCCAGCGTCGCCCGACAAAGACGTTGTGAGTATACGCATCCAGCTCGTATTCCAGAGTGACTGTCGGGCTGCCGGCAAACGAGCTCATGATCAAGGCCTGCTGGTCCAATTCGGCCTCAAGCACTTTGCTGTAGTCGTACTCGACAAAGAAATCACCGCGACGCAGACCAAAGCCTAAACCGTAGCCCGTGCCAAAACCCGTATCGTCTTCGCTGGAAATATCCACCAGGCCGACCGCACGCAGCGACACCAATGCTTGTGGTTCTGCGGGAGATTCTGTCGAGGTAACTAGGAGAGCGGCCAGCGCGGACGCGCCAGCCAGAAAAAGAATAACACCTGCCGATGGCATTCTGGACATCATCAACCTCCCTATTGAAAGGCGGAAATATGCCACAACGCTATCGGCTCCGGCAATAAGTTTAAAGCTGCGAGCGCCCCTTATTAGCCGCAATACGCATACGCAGTGCGTTCAGCTTGATAAAGCCTTCCGCATCTTTCTGATCGTAGGCGCCGGCATCATCTTCAAAGGTCGCAATCGCTTCGTCGAACAGGGAATTGTCAGACTTGCGGCCAACCACAATCACGTTGCCTTTGTAGAGTTTCAGGCGAACCACACCATTTACAAAGGCCTGCGATTCATCAATCGCCGCCTGCAGCATTTTGCGCTCCGGACTCCACCAGTAACCGTTGTAGATCAGCTTGGCGTAGCGCGGCATCAGCTCGTCTTTCAGGTGAGCCACTTCGCGATCCAGCGTAATGGATTCAATGGCGCGGTGGGCGCGCAGCATGATGGTGCCACCAGGGGTTTCGTAACAGCCGCGGGATTTCATTCCCACATAACGGTTTTCCACCAGATCCAGGCGCCCAATACCATTGGCACCGGCGATCTTGTTCAACGTCTCCAGCATGGTGGCCGGGCTCAGCTCCTTGCCATCCAGGGTCACGGGATCACCGTTTTTGTAACCCAGCTCAATGTAGGTCGGCTGGTCCGGTGCGGCCTCGGGGCTCACACTCCAGCGCCACATATCTTCTTCGGCTTCGGCGTAGGGGTCTTCCAGAATGCCGCCTTCGTAAGAGATGTGCAGCAGGTTCGCATCCATGGAGTAAGGCGATTTTTTCTTTTGCTTGGCAAAATCCACGGGGATGTTATGAGTTTCGCAGTAGGCCATCAGCTTCTCGCGGGAAGTGAGATCCCACTCACGCCAGGGTGCAATTACCTTGATGCCCGGCTTGAGGGCATAGGCACCCAGTTCAAAGCGCACCTGATCGTTGCCCTTGCCGG
>JBFKXO010000063.1:0-9473 GCA_041638115.1 Litorivivens sp.
CCGAATCTATCAACGCGGCTTTACGGTACTGGAGAGTCGTGTTATTTCTGATCAGAGCTGGAAAGCAATGTCCGACCACTGCGCACTAGTTACCGATATGGCATTGACTCGTTAGAAACCGGCAAGTCGACCACTCCCGATGGTCTGTATGCAACGGTGATTGGTTATCGTCACGTGTTTGTTGGAGCCTCCGAGGATATTTGGATGCGACAGCGTTAGATGCTCGTAAAATAGTAATAAGGTAGTTAGTAGCCAGGCGTATCTTAGCCGGGTAATTGATGTGGTGTCTCGATGAACGGGGATGGCCAACCTATTTTCGGATTGGCCCGGCACCGTCACTGACTACCATCATTGTATGTCGCTTCTCGAATAACGGACCGTCGATGGCGTGATCGGAGCCCATCATTCGCACCGTATTTGAAGGGGTAGTTAGCGCGAGGAGAAGACGGTGATCAGCGATATCTTTCTGGAGTGGGCCGATGCCTATGGCGATTATATCTTGCTGATCGTGCCCGTCATTGCCTTTCTCGAAGCCAGCGTTGGTATTGGCCTGTTTGTGTCCGGTGCCATTTTATTGAGCGTCTGTACGATGCTGTATACACAGGAGCTTGCCACGCTTTCCCAGATGCTTCCACTCGCCTTCCTGGGTGCTGCCACGGCAGATCATATCGGTTTTTTTATCGGTCGATGGCTGGGGCCTGCCTTTCACCAATCGGGCTTTGCACAACGCCATGCTGATCGCTTGGCCAAAACCGAGCAATTGTTGAACAAACACGGTGAACTGTCCATTATCATTGGTCGGCTATTCCCGGCGGTGCGTAGCATCGTGCCGCTGATGACGGGCATCAGCGGGCTGCCGGTAGCGCGTTATGTGCGCTATGACCTGCTCGCCTGTACTATCTGGATCACGGGTTTAGGCCTGCTGGTGGTGGGTATTGGTGGGTTGTTTACCTGAATTTGAGGTCCAAGGATTTTACGCATGCAACTGTTCGAACCCCTGACGCTCCCTAATGGCGCTGTACTGCCCAATCGCATCGCCAAGGCGGCGATGGAAGAAAACATGGCCGACGGCGAGATGGGGCCATCTCTCCAATTGATGCAACTGTACCAGGCCTGGGCCGACGGTGGCGCGGGCCTGCTGATTACCGGCAACGTGATGATCGACCCGCGGGCAATGACCGGGCCGGGCGGCGTCGTGCTGGAAGATGAACGGCAGTTGGACAAGTTCAAGCGCTGGGCTGAGATCGGTCGCTCCAAGGGCGCTCAATTGTGGATGCAGATCAACCATCCCGGTCGCCAGATGCAGAATAATTTGGGGCAGGAGACCTGGGCACCCTCCGCTGTTTCTCTGGATCTCGGTAATCTGTCCAAGCGCTTTGATACGCCCAAAGCGATGCCAGAAGAGAAGATTGCGGACGTGAAGGCGCGTTTTATTCGCACCGCTGAGCTGGCCGAACAGGCCGGTTTTACGGGAGTGCAGATTCACGCGGCTCACGGCTATCTGCTGAGTCAGTTTCTCTCACCCCTGACCAATCGTCGCGATGATCGCTGGGGTGGTGCAATCGAAAACCGGGCTCAACTTTTGCTGGAAGTTGTTAAAGGGGTGCGTGCGGCGGTTTCGCCCGGCTTCTGTGTGTCGGTCAAAATCAACTCGGCGGATTTTCAGCGCGGCGGTTTCAGCCCTGAGGATGCGCGCCGTGTGGTGGAGATGCTGAATCCGCTGGCGGTGGATCTGGTTGAAATTTCCGGCGGCAGTTATGAAGCGCCGGCAATGCATGGGCGCACTCGCGATGACAGTACCATTGCACGTGAAGCCTACTTTCTCGAATTTGCCCGAGATATTCAGGCGGTCGCGGCGATGCCGGTGATGGTGACAGGGGGAATCCGCAGAGCCCCGATCGCTGAGCAGGCCATTGCGAGCGGCATTGACGTCGTGGGCATTGCAACCGCGCTGGCAATTAATCCCCGATTACCCACCGATTGGCGTGAAGGGAAGAGCAGCGTGCCGGTGATTGAGGTGGCGAACTGGAAAAATAAAACGCTGGCATCGCTCGCCTATATGGCCACGGTGAAATACCAACTGACCAAGCTCAGCAAAAACAGTCGACCAAACCCGGATGTTTCGCCGTTATGGGCCTTGCTAAGCGGGCAGGTAAAAATCGCGCTGCAGAGCCGCCGCTACCGTCGACTGATGGCGGGCTGATCAGCTTCTGGTTGTGAGTAGTGACCGTTATTGCAAGTGACTTGCTTGCTTTTGTTCCGGTATGTTGACAGCTCCCTGAGTAAAACGGCCTGGGCACGCGATGCATCAAAATAACAACGAGCGTTCTTTTAGAGTCAAACTGGGGTTTTCCAGTGTGGCTGACACGGTGGCTGAGGATGACGGTGGGCTGCGCATTCCAACGCGCTTCGACGTTGAGGGCAGTGGCGGCGCAACCGAGACACACTGGTGTTCCGCGACAGATATTGCCGGTGATCGTGGTCGATTGCCGGGTTTTGCAGCAGGCTTTGACCAGATCCAGCTCGGCGAGCGCGCGCAGCTACAGGCAGTGCTGGCGCGAGTGCGCGAGGCCGGTGAGTTAAGTGAAGCCGATGCCCGCATAATCCGCCAAGAAATTCAGGGCAAGCGCTTCCGCTTGAGCGACGGTCGGCGACTACGGGTGCTTTTTGTAGCGCCGGAAGGTTTTATTATGCGGCGCTCCGGCCCCAATGGGCTGGATGTTTCTTCTGGGCAACCCATGACAGAACGCAATGGGCATAAGGCAGCAGATCAGGTTCACGGCGATCAGAATGTCTACGGCACGCCTGTCCGGCAAATGTTAAAGGGCGTTGCGCCTTGGCTGTTTCGACACCAGACTCTGGGACGCAGCAACCGTTTTTCACCGGTCTGTTTACTGAATTTATGGCTTCCTTTACAGCAATGTGTCCAACCTCTGACGCTCGCAGACAGGCGCACGATTGATGCCGAACGCCAGCAGATTCGCTACGCGTTACCCACTGGTGATTTTCTCGATCGCGACCAGGATAAGGCGCTTAACGATATCTGGTTGTTTCTTCACGACCCGCAGCAGCATTGGTACTGCGACTCCGCCATGACCAGTGATCGCGCCTATGTATTTGACACGCTGGGCACACCGCATGGGGCGTCCACTCTGCCGGGCGAAGAGGTCGCTGAAGCCATTTTCATTGGTTTGAACAAGCTGCTTGAGCATATCGAAAAGGGCCGTTTTGATGCGGTAGCGAGCGATCTTCCGTCGCTACCCGGTGTGCCGGAGGAAACGCCGGAGCGTCTGCGGTGTGTTCTGGCATTAGCGGGCAATTTGTTCGCGGAGGCGCGGGAGTGCCCGAACACTCATGTTGATCTGGAGCCATTGGCAAGACGCGCTCGCGAGTTGTGTCATGCGCTGACCCGTCAGTCACTGGAGATGCGGCTGGTGGCGTTGGTTTACTGAGGCGCGATTTAACGCGCCACACCGCTACTGATCACCCATAATTTTCTTGGCGGCGGCGGTCATAACCGATACTGCGCGATTGCGTCCCAGCAAGCCCAGTAAGCGACTGCCGATGCGCAATTTCATGGATATTACCCGGGTTGGCTGTTTGCCGAGAAAGCGTAATGCTTCTTTGGCCACAACCGCCGGCGGTGTGGCACCACGAGGTGCGTCTTCCAGGCTGTTCAGGCGGCCGCGCATTAACATCTGCCTGCGCAGCGTGGGGGTGTCGGTATCTGCCAACATCACACAGATCAGGTCGACACCTTTCGGTTTCAGTTCGGCCCACAGTGCCTCGGAAAACAGCAGGTCAAAAGCCTTCGTGCCGGCGTAGGTCGCAAGCCCAGGGGCGCCGGCTACCGCGGCGCCCGAACTCATGGTCACCATGCCGCCCCGGCCGCGTGCGGCCATCTCTCTGCCAAAGTGATGACAAACGCGCATCAGCAGGGTGCAATTGCGGAGTAGCAAGGCTTCTTCGGCGTCGAGATCCCGCTCCAGAAAGGGGCCGTACTCGGAGTCGCCGCCAGCGCAGTTCACCACGAAACCAATTTCCAGATCGCGCACGCCGTCGATCAACGATTGCATTGCGTCTGCGTGAAACAGATCCTGCGCTATTGTGCGTGTTGCTACGCCAAAGCGCTGTCGGACCGTGGTGGCGACGCCGTCCAGTTTATTAAGGCGTCGCGACACAAGCACAATGTTTATCTGTTTTTCGGCCAGGGCTTCGACAAAGGCCGAGCCGACGCCTTCGGAAGCGCCGAGTACCAGTGCCCACGGGCCGTAACGATCTTTGAATGACATGTAATCCTCAAATATCAGGGCTTGGGCTGCGCGATCCACCCGGCAATGAGGGTGATATCGGCCCACACCTGATGTCCGGCATCGTTGCTGTGGATGCTATCGCCGCTGTTGTACTGCGGCAGGAAGGTGATACCGCCAGGCGCCTCGACAGCGGCGTTATAGTCGACGATGCCATCACATTCACCACTGTTGAGTATCCAGTCGTTCAATTTGGCGCGTTCACCATTAAAGTTTGCCTGACTGGATTGGGCGCCGGGAATCCAGGTGGGGCAAAAGACATTCACGCCACGTTGGTGTGCTTCGGCGATTACCGAACGGTAATTCTCTATGACCTCGTCGGCGCTGCGGGAAGACAGGTCATTGGTGACCCACACCACCACTGACGTTATACCGGTGGTATTCCAGATATCCTTGGCTATTCGGTCGCGACTGGCGGCTTCCAGTGTATCGCCGCCGATGGCGCGAGCGACGATGGTATGGCGTTCACCAAAGGGGATCTCGTTAAGCATGCGCACAGATAGCAGGTCGCTAACGCGCCGGAACTGATCCTGTGACGTGTTGTAGCCGTGAAAGCTGGAGCTGCCGAGAAAGGTCATGACGCCCACGGCCTCAGTGGTCAGTACATCGACGCTGTGCAGCGCATAGGGGCGGCAGCCGTTGCAGATCAGCGGCGTACCGGGCGCCACTTGCGCCGGACGATCGTCAATCAGCACAAAGTCGTCACCACTTTCATCCACGGTGCCATCGCCGCTGTCGTTCGGCAGCTTATAGGATTCGTTCCAGGCAGTGCTGAATTCCGGGGGATTGTCATCGCCAAGAATGTGCAGGCTGATCGCCAGATCGTCCTGATTGTTCACTGCAAATTCTATGGGGTCGCTTTCCAGCGCCTCGGTGTTGGGTGGAATGACAGCGGAGCGTCGGCCGCAGTTGAAGGTTATCGGCACACTGCTGCTGGTTTTTAGCATCGCGCCGCTACTGCCTTCACGGATGCCCAGGCTGGCTGCGGCTATCACGATGGGGCGGGTTTCATCCTCGTTGAAAAAGCGAAGTCTTACGTGACTGCCGCCGGTAGTGACCCTCACGACATTGCGAACCGTGGTATCCGACGGTGCCGGACCGGTACCCTGTTGTGCCTCGGTCTCGCGGGTGCCACCCCAGGCGGTGAGCCAGCGACCAGATGAATTCTCGGCGGACGGACAGTTGTTCGCGGTTGAGCCTGCGTTTGACGAGGTCGACGAACTGCTGTTGCAAGCCGTCAGCACAATGGCGCTCAATACGAAGGCGAAGGTTTTTATCATAGTGATTCCTCGCGTTTCGCTTAGTCTATGCGGGTGTGTTGCTGAATGCGTGGTGTGCGGCCATTATCGGGCCCATCAATTCCTGATGGGTTAAAAAACTATACCATTTCGGAGCGCTGATACAGGTCCGCAGAGGAGGTGCAGGGCGTTCGCGTTCAAGCGTTTACTATAGTGCAGTGAAATACTCAGCCAGTGTCTGTGCTATCGCCATGCCGGATAGGGCCTCGGTCAGCGGCGCCATCAGGAAAATCACCGCTGCGCCCCAGCCATAGGCCGGATGGATGCGTCCATAGCGCTTTACGTCCGCCAACATACCGATGGCGACAAACACCAGCAGCGCGCCAACCACGACCCACAGGTTCATTTCATTCATCATAACCAGTTGCAGACGGCCCACAGCGGGCGAAATAACGCAAACGGTGGCGCAGAACATCAGTCGCCGGTGCCAGTCTGTTCGGCGGCGCTGGTGCAGGGCGGCAAACACCAGTGTGGCAAAACAGACGATATTGACCCAATCGAGCATAAGGAAGAATGCGCCGGTGAAGACAGGCGGCAGCCGGCCAACCGTCAGTGTGAAGGGAGTCAGTACCAGTCCCAGCAAGACCATCCACGCTGCAAGCATGGCGCCGATCTGGCCGAGGCGACGGTGCTGGCTAAGCGCATTGCGATAGACCAATACATTCTGAGTAATGTACAGCGCGATCCACGCCATAAAACTCAGTGCATGCAAATGGACCCACCAGGGCGACTGGAAGGAGGACATCCCGAAGAAGGCGAATGAGCCAAACCCGAGTACCACCGTGGTGGCGAGTGCACCGGCCATGCAAACAAAGAAGAGTCGTTCGGCAGATTCGCTGTCAGGTAGCGCAGCGTGTGGCATCGTCGTGTTCATCAAGGCACCGTTCAAATAAATAGGCGATTGCTAGACGACCACACGCTGTCAGCGCAGAGAACGTAATCCGAATTCTGCGGCAGCTCAATACCTGATAATTAGAATATTCGGCGCTAAGACGAAGGGCTGTCAGATTGGAGCGGAATATAGCCGTCGGTTGGGCATTGCTTTAGAGTTGGTCACATTTGATGCCCTCCTGCGTTTGGGTGAGTCCTGTCGAAAGGCAATGATTTAGTCTGACGCTATGGCTTAGTTGGTCCGTGTGAAGCGCTGAACCAGCGCGACAAACCATGCGGTAAATCCCGGCTGTACAATAATAAGGAAATCCCTGTGAAACTGATTCGCACAAGTCTCGCTGTTCTGTATTCTGCCTTGCCTGCATTCGTGGTGCTGACCACGCCGCTATTTGTGTCGCCCGCTTTCGCCCAGTTGGAGGAGGTTGTGGTTACGGCCCGGCGGCGCGCAGAGAGCCTGCAGGATACGCCAATATCCGTCTCGGCAGTCAGTGCTTCTCAATTGGAAGATGCGGGCATTACCGCACTGTCCGATATTAAAAATATCGTTCCGAATATGCAGGTTGCTCCCACGGCCACCAAAAGCCAGGCCATTTTTGTTCGCGGCATTGGTCAGCGGGCCTCAACGCCGGAGCTGGACCCCGGTGTGGGGCAGTATCTCAATGGGATATTTATCGCGCGGCAAGACACGCAGCTGCTTGACGCCGTTGATATTGCCAGCATTCAGATACTTCGTGGTCCACAGGGCACCCTGTTTGGCAAAAACAATACCGGCGGGGCGATGCTGATCACAACCCAGCTGCCGGAGACTGATCGCTGGCTCGGGTCGACCACTGTCACTGTAGGCAGTCACGGGCGCAAAGACTTTAAGGGCAGTGTGAATATCCCGTTGATTGAGGATCGCGTTGGCTGGCGCCTCAGTACCTCTGTGCGCCGACTCGATGGCTACTTCGAGAATATTGTCGATGGCAGTATGTTCGCCGACGAAGACCGACGGGCGGTGTCGTCACGTCTGGTATGGGATATCAGTGAAAGCCTGACACTGGATCTGTTTTCCTTCTGGAGTGCGCAGGACGAGAAAGGGCAGGGAAACAACTGCGAAGTGATCAATGCCGATGCCGCTGCGGCAACTTTTTTTATTCCAGAGGAGCCGGATATCTACGCCGAGCGTTGTCGCGAACAGGAAGACCTGCCTGAAGATCGCAAGGTGGCCATCAATACCGACCGCAACGCGAGCCTCTATCGTCAGAAGGCACAATTGCACGCCATTAATCTCCAGTGGGAGCTGCCGATCTTTGTGATGGAGTCAATTACGGCCTACAGCAAGCAATACGCCTTGGGTAAACAGGAAGATATCGACGGGACAGACATTACTCTGGTACACAATGGCGAGCGCCTCGCGCAGCGAGCACTAGATGCCTCGGGGATTTTTCCTGAAGATGAAGAGCGCTACCAGCTCAGCCAGGAAGTGAAATTTAATGGCAGGCTGCTGGAGGATCGCATGGATCTGACCTTTGGCGCGTTTTATTCCTACGAACAAATTGATGCCTTCCCCTACCCGCAGATCATCGGCAAAAACGGCGTGCTGGGTATTCCCACAACGTTCCTGACCAGCCTGGCGCCGGGTGCTGCACCTCCCGGTATCGCTCTGTTGGGACCAATTGCCAACAATCTGGTGTTGCCGCTGCTGTCTGCGTCCGCCAATTTGAGCTACATCGAAAATGAAACGCGCGCGGTGTTTGTGCAGGGTAGCTATGATTTGAGTGAACAGATCCAGCTAACCTTGGGTATGCGCTACACCGAAGACGACAAGCAGCGAGAAATCGTTTTATACAATGCGGATTTCGATGCCTTCGGTCGGCGCGAGGGGCTGGTGCATGCTCAAGGCGGAATCTATAACCCGGTACCGCGACCAGTCTTTGACAGCATTAACTACGAACTTCCGATTCCTTTTCTGGAACCAGTCAGTACCAAAGAAAAGCTATCGTTTGAGCAGTTTTCTCCAGCGTTCACCGCCACCTATCTGGCCAGTGGTGCGTTGTTGGATGCGCTCGCGATGGATAGCTTGATGGTGTATCTCACGCTGAGCGAAGGCTATAAATCCGGGGGGCTGGGCCTGCGTGGTCGTCGGCTGAATACCTTCGAGCCGGAGATCGTTGAGAATTCGGAGATCGGTTTCAAGTTTGATGCACTGGATTCGCGCTGGCGTTTGAACGGGGCAATCTATCGCATGGATTACGACCAGATTCAGGTGCAACAGGCCGAAACCGGTCCGGGCGGGCCGACCGACGTAATCCTTTTTCTGGATAACGCCGGGTCTGCGATTGTGCAAGGCGCTGAGCTGGAAACGACCCTGGCCCTGGACAGACTTTTGATCAATGCGAGCTTGGGCTACACCGATGCCTACTATAAGGATTACACGGTATTTCTGGCCGATGGCAGCCAGTTTGATCGCAGTGATGAACCCTTTGCCGTTGTACCCAAGCATACCCGCGCACTGTCAGTACAATACCGTTTTGACACTCCGCTGGGTACGGTCATACCACGCCTGAGTTATAGCTACCGTTCAGAGATTTTCGTCGGCTTGGATGCCAAGGCGAATTTGTACGAAGGCGCCACATTGGGTGGTCAGGAGTTGTATAACGCCCGTGTCACCTGGCTGCCCTCAGATCGCTGGCGCGTGGCGGCTTATGTGAACAACATTAAGGATTCAATTTACTTTGGTGGCGGCGTGGCATTGGGTGATAACCTCGGTACGACCACCAAAGCCCAACTACCGCCCCGACACTTTGGTGTGGAGTTTGCCTACCAATGGCAGTGACCCAGCGCCCGGAGCTTCCTCTGCATCAGGCCATTGATCAGGCGCCGGATGCTGCAGACCAGCTACACGCCATAGCGGCTCAGGCGCAGATATCTGCGCCTGAGCAACCAAATATTCGGCGATACTGGATTCCTTCGGCGGGCACGTACTGCTATC
>JBFKXO010000064.1:0-9471 GCA_041638115.1 Litorivivens sp.
CAGCCCAACAAGGCCATCGTTGGTGCCAATGCCTTTGCCCACGAGTCTGGCATTCACCAGGATGGCGTTCTCAAGTACCGCGAAACCTATGAAATCATGCGCGCTGAAGACGTGGGTTGGCATACCAACAAGCTGGTGTTGGGCAAACACTCCGGTCGGGCGGCCTTTAAGGCACGCCTTACCGAACTGGGAATCACCTTTGACAACGACGAGGCGTTTCACGATGCCTTTAGCCGGTTCAAGGATCTGGCGGACAAAAAGCATGAAATTTTCGATGAGGACCTGCAGGCCCTGGTCAGCGAGGTGATTCCCGCGGATACCGGCGAAAAATATCGTTTGGCCGGGCTGGAATCCCACTCCCGTACCGGTCAGAAACCGCAGGCCAAGCTGCGGCTGAATGTGAATGGCGAAGAACATTTCGTCGAAGCCGAAGGCGATGGCCCGGTCGATGCCGCTTTTAAAGCGGTGGAGCAAGTGGCCAATAGCGGCGCCACGCTGAAATTGTATTCGGTTAACGCCATCACCCAGGGTACCGATTCCCAGGGCGAGGTCACGGTCAGATTGGAAAAAGACAACGTTATTGTGAATGGCAACGGCGCCGACACCGATATTATCGTGGCCTCGGTGAAAGCCTATCTGAATGCGTTGAATTTGCTGGCTTCCGGCATCATGCGGACCCATCCGCAGAAAGAAGGCGTGTAATGTTTCAGCAGCTGCCTGAGGCGACCCGACTCGCGTACCTCGACGCCATGGGGGTGGAGAGTTTCTTTCCCCGTGTTGAATTGCCCGGTGCGCCGCCCGCTGTACTTTGTGAGACCTTGCCCGAGCCGGCGGTCGCTGAGGAATTGCCCGCCGTAAATCGATCCGAAGTCCCACCAGTGACGGGGCTGGATCGGGAGGCCTTGCTCAAAGAGTTGAAACCGCGCGAAGGGTCAGTTGTCGCGCCTGCGCCCAAGCCAGTGGCAGCACCCGAGGCAAGCGCAGAGAAAATAGAATTTACCCTGCGGTTTTATCAGGTGGCGGGACTGGCCATGATTGTCGACAGCTCGCCCATGGCGACGCCGGAGTCAGCGATTTTGCAGTTTAGTGCCAACCTGTTTCTGGCCTTGTCACGGCAAATTGGCGATTGGGAAGGTAGTATCAAAGAAAACATGCACCATCACCTGTTTCGCTGGCCATTGGTTGGCAATGCCCAGATCGCAACCGATGCCGGGGCTGCCCGTGAGGCCGTGACTGCCGCTGTGGTGGGCAACTGTGAGCGCGCTGCCATTCCCCGCATCGTGTTGCTGGGTGAGATGGCGACAAGATTCGCTAGTGTAGATCAGCCAAATTGTGCGGTGGTGAGAGGTGAATCGGTCGCCCACTATCTTCAGACTCCCCTGGCGAAGCGCGAGCTGTGGCAGAGCCTGCAGGCGTGGCGCTGACCACAACCGTCGAGCCCCTGCAGCTGGCAGAACTCGACGCGGTGATGCAGCTGGAGCGCAGTGCCGGTCCTTATTGCTGGAGCCGGGCCGACTGGCAGAGCAGTTTGGAGCAGGATATTTGCTATAAACTGGTCGCAGACCAGGCGCTGTTGGCGGTCGCTGCATTCTCGGTCGTTTGCGACGAGGTGAACTTGTTGAACATTGCCGTGAACGGTGAATTTCAGCGCCGTGGCTATGGCAGTTCACTATTGCAGCACTGCCTCACCGGGTTTGCCGAGAAAAACCTCCGACGCTGCTTTCTTGAAGTGAGGCGCTCAAATAAAGCCGCAATCGCGGTCTATACCAAGCTGGGATTTGCCGGCATTGGCGAGCGCAAGAATTATTATCCGGCAGAGCAGGGGCGAGAAGATGCCTTGGTGCTCCTGTGCCAATTGAAGCGGAAGGATTAAGATGCGCGAACTGGAGACAGATTGGTGGTTCCTGTCACTGCCGGAAGATTGGCTGGTGGATCAAGACGACGACAGCATCGTGATTACCGACCCTGATGAGGTGGGCGTGATCACCCTGACCTCCCTCATTACCGACGGCGAGCGCGATATCGAGGCGGGCATTCGCTCGTTAATGGCTTCACTTGAGGTGGATCAGAAGTTGGTCGAACCGACCATGCTGGGTGACTTTGACGGTTTTTACCAAGAGTTTGTCGACGGTGACGATTGGGTGCGGGAGTGGTATCTGGGCAGCGAGCACTGTCTGCTGCTGGTCAGTTACGACTGCGATCCGGAAAACCGGATGATGGACCGGGAAGTGGTCGACCAGATTCTCGATACCTTGTCTCTCAAAGCTTGACGGAGGTAGCGTGGCTGGTACTCCCTTTCGCGTCGCTATTTCGGATGCGGCGATAGCCGACTTGAACCAACGTCTGGAGGCTGCCCGTTGGCCGGATCAGGTCAATACCAGCGATTGGGCATACGGCACGGATCTGCACTATCTGCGTGAGTTAGTGACCTACTGGCGCCACGAATTCGATTGGCGTGCCCAGGAGGCGGCCCTCAACCGCTTTGATCAATACACCCTGGCATTCGATCAGCTCAGCACGCATTTTATTCACCAGCGCTCGCCCCATGCTCACGCGATGCCGCTGTTGATCAATCACGGCTGGCCCGGGTCGATCGTTGAGTTTATGGATGTTATCCCGCGGCTGACTGAGCCGGAGAAATACGGCGGCCGTGCAGAAGACGCTTTTCACGTCGTGGCGCCCTCACTGCCAGGTTACGGCTTTTCCGAAGCGGCACGCGAACCTGGCATGAATACCCGCGCTATTGCTCAGCGACATAGTCGGCTGATGGCGCTATTGGGATATGACAGCTACCTGTGTCAGGGCGGCGACTGGGGTGCCATGATTACCCGTCAGTTGGCGGACCTGGATAGTGCGCACTGCAAGGCCGTGCATTTCAATATGGTGCTGGCGCCAATGCCTGAGGGTGACGATGCGATGGCCGGGGTGACCGAGGCCGAATCTCGTCGCCTGCAAGAGGATGCGGTTTTCGCCAGGGACGGGATGGGGTACTTCAAACTGCAGGCCACCCGGCCACAGAGTCTGGGTTATGGCTTGAACGACTCGCCGCTGGGCCTGTGCGCCTGGCTGACCGAGAAGTTTCATGCCTGGACCGACAACGACGGCGATTTGCGTGATGCCGTGAGCTGGGACCGTTTGCTCACTAATATTTCCTTGTATTGGTTTACACAAAGCATCGCGTCCTCGGCGCGCCTGTACTACGAGCACCGGCAGCATCGCGATACTGTGTCGCGTGTCGAGGTTCCCGCCGGCGCTGCAATTTATCCCGGCGAACTACTGCGTCCACCGCGAGTGTGGGTCGAGAAGGCTTACAATCTGGTGCACTGGTTTGAGGCCGAAAAAGGCGGTCACTTTGCGGCGCTGGAGCAACCCGAGGTATTCAGTGCCGATTTGTGGCAGTTTCTGAATACACTGCGCGAACAGGGGGTCGTTGGCGCGCGCTAGACTCACACGACAGGCGGCGTCCACTGACATCCCATGTCGTGTTCGTGCTGCGCACCTCAGTACAAAATAGCGCTCTCTGTTATTTCCGGAACTGAAGGGACGAATCATGGCAGCACCGATCCTCAATGAGCGCGATCTGGAGTTTATGCTCTACGAGCTGTTTGACGCAGAGAGCTTGACCGCTCGCGAGCGCTACAGTGACCACAGTCGAGAAACCTTTGGCGCCACCATCAATACGGCACGTCAGATCGCCGAAAAGTATCTGGTGCCTATCCGCCAAAAGGTCGACACCGACCAGCCGACCTTTGACGGTAAAGAGGTTCACCTGATCCCCGAAATCAAAACTGCTATCGACGCGGCAACCGAAGCCGGCTTTGTCTCGGCAACCGCCGACTATGAATTGGGCGGCATGCAGTTGCCATTGATCGTTTCCGCCGTAGCCAACAGCTACCTTTCGGCGGCTGGCAGCACCACGACGGGTTATCTTTGGCTCACCTCAGCCAACTGTAACCTGATTGAGGCTCACGGTTCGGCTGAACAGATTGAAAAGTGGGTGAAGCCCATGCGTGCAGGCCGCTTCGCCGGCACCATGGCCATGACCGAACCCGGTGCTGGCTCAGGTCTTGCGGATCTGACGACTTCTGCGGTTAAAGCCGAAGATGGTAGCTATCGCGTTACCGGCTCAAAAATCTTCATTTCGGGCGGCGATCATTCCCTGAACGAAAATATCGTTCATCTGGTACTGGCGCGGGTAAAGGGTGCACCCAAGGGCGTGAAGGGTATCTCCCTGTTTATCGTGCCCAAGTTTTTGGTGAATGAAGATGGATCGCTCGGCGAGCGCAATGATGTGGCTCTGTCTGGGCTGTTTCACAAAATGGGTGGTCGCGGCCAGACCTCCACTGCATTGAGCTTCGGCGAAAAAGACGGTGCCATCGGTTATCTGGTGGGTGAGGAAAACAAGGGCCTTGCCTACATGTTCCATATGATGAACGAGGCGCGGGTGATGGTGGGGACCGGTGCTGCAGCGACAGCGCTAACCGGTTATCAATATTCCCTGCACTACGCTCGAGAGCGCCCCCAAGGCCGCGTGCCTTCGCAGAAAGATCCACTATCGCCGCCGGTAAATATCATCGAGCACGCCGATGTAAAACGCATGCTGCTGGCGCAAAAAGCCTACTCCGAGGGCGCGTTCGCGTTATGTCTGCTGGGTGCCCAGTTAGCTGACGACGAAAAAACCGCGCCGACTCAGGAGGAGAGAGATGCCGCGCACCTGTTGTTGGACTTTCTTACGCCCATGATCAAAACCTGGCCGTCCGAATACGGGCCGGAAGCGAATGATCTGGCGATTCAGGTGCTGGGTGGTCACGGTTACATTAATGAGCATCCGGTAGAAATGTTCTACCGCGACAACCGACTCAATCCGATTCACGAGGGCACCACCGGGATTCAGTCTCTGGATCTGTTGGCGCGCAAGGTGCCGATGAAAAACCTGGCCGGTTACAAAGCCTGTCTGGCTGAAATCCAGAAAACGATCGAGGAGGCCAAAGGTGGAGAGCTCGCGGCAGAAGCGGAGCAGTTGAGCGCTGCGTTGACGACCTTGCAACGCACCACCGAAAGTCTGCTGGGCGCAATGATGGAAAAGCCGATCGATCTGGCGCTGGCCAATTCGGTGAAATATCTGGATCTGTTCGGGCACGTGGTTATTGCCTGGCTGTGGCTGAAGCAAGGCTTGATCGCTGCTGTCAAATTGGAGACAGACCAGAATTTTTATCAGGGTAAACTGCAGGCGATGCGCTACTTCTTCCGCTATGAATTACCGTTGATTGAGGTATGGTCAAAAATTCTGACTGACCTTGATAGCACATGTCATGAAATGCAGGACGCGTGGTTCTGATTCGATTTTAATAAGGAGAAACCCAATGCAAACCGTAAAGAAAGAAGATCTGCAATCGCTGGTTGGAAAAACGTCGGAGCCTTCAGAGTGGCTGGAGGTGACTCAGGATCGCGTAAACCAATTTGCCGACTGCACATTGGACCACCAGTTTATCCATATTGACCCGGAGCGCGCTGCACAGACGCCTTTTGGTGGCCCTATCGCCCATGGGTTCCTGAGCCTGTCGCTGTTGTCCCACTTTGCCGAGCAGTACAGCTTTGTGATCGATGGTTTTCAGATGGGCATCAACTACGGTTTTGATAAAGTTCGCTTCCTGGCCCCGGTGCGTGTTGGCAAGCGCGTTCGAGCGGCAGCCAAGGTCATGTCCATTGACGAAACCAAGCCGGGCCAATTCCGATTGAAATCGGAGGTGACGGTTGAGATCGAAGGTGAAGATAAACCAGCACTGATTGCTGAGTGGCTCACCGTTCAGATTGTTGCGTAATTTACTGATTCAGGATTAAGGAGAAATTCATGTCTGTACGATTTGACGGCAAAGTTGCCATTGTCACCGGTGCCGGTAACGGTTTGGGAAAGTCCCACGCACTGGAACTGGCTGCACGGGGTGCCAAGGTGGTGGTGAATGATCTGGGCGGTGCCCGCGATGGCAGTGGTGCCTCGTCGGACGCAGCAAAAGCTGTTGTTGCAGAGATTGAGTCGAAGGGTGGCGAAGCCTTTGCTCATGGCGCCAACGTCGCTGTCATGGCGGAAGTGGAAGACATGGTCAAGCAGACCATGGACAAGTGGGGCCGCGTTGACATTCTGATCAACAACGCGGGTATTCTGCGCGACAAATCCTTCTCCAAAATGGAGTTGGCCGACTTTCAACTGGTGATGGATGTTCACCTGATGGGTTCGGTTAACTGCACCAAGGCGGTGTGGGAAATCATGAAGCAGCAGGAGTACGGTCGCATTGTCATGACGACTTCCTCCAGCGGCCTTTACGGCAACTTCGGTCAAACCAACTACGGCGCCGCCAAAATGGCCGTGGTTGGCTTTATGAATACCCTCGGTCTGGAAGGCGCCAAATACAATGTGCGCTGTAACGCGCTGGCGCCGACGGCTGCAACGCGTATGACTGAAGACCTCATGCCTCAGGAAATCCTCGACATGCTGGTGCCTGAAGCCGTAACCGCCGGTGCACTGACCCTGTGTCACGACGATTCACCGAACCGGATGATTCTAGCCGCCGGTGCCGGTGGTTATGCCAGCGCCCGTGTGTTTGAAACCGATGGCGTTTATCTGGCACCGCAGGATCAGACACCTGAAGGCGTGCTGGCCAATTGGGATGCCATTAACGACACCAGCCGCCAGGCCACTATTGAAGCCGGTATGAAGCAGAGCGAGAAATTCTTGCTGAAAGCTCAGGCTTATCTGGAGTCACAGAAGTAGCCGGCTTTTGCCTCTCCCTCCGGGAGAGCGCCAGGGAGAGGGGGCTTCCGAGTGCAGCCCCCATATGCCGACCTTCTCCCAATGAGAGAGGGTGAACACGAAAATTCTCATGACCACTTAATTCAGGAACGCAAACCATGAAAGACGCCGTTATCGTCTCCGCCGCTCGTACCCCCATTGGCAAAGCTTACCGGGGAGCCTTCAACAATCTCGAATCCCCCTCGCTGTCATCGTTCGCGATCAAGGCTGCCGTTGAGCGCGCGGGTATTGATCCGAATGATATCGACGACTGCATTTTCGGTGCCGCGCTGCAACAGGGCTCGCAGGGTTCCAACCTGGGGCGGCTCGCGGCGATGGCGTCCGGCCTGCCGGTCTCTGTATCGGGCATGACCATTGACCGCCAGTGTTCATCGGGATTGATGACCATTGCCACTGGTGCCAAGCAGATTGTGATGGACGGTGCCCCCATGCTGGTTGCAGGAGGCTGTGAATCGATCTCGCTGGTGCAGAACGAGCACATGAATATTCACCGCATGGTTGATCCGCTGGCGATTGGGCATGCCCCGAACATCTATATGGCGATGCTGGATACTGCCGAGGTGGTTGCCAATCGTTATAACGTGTCGCGTGAGGCGCAAGACGAGTACGCCCTGCAGAGTCAGCAGCGTACTGCCGCAGCTCAGGAAGCGGGTAAGTTTGACGACGAAATAGTTCCGGTTACCGCCACCAAGCTGGTGATGAACAAGGAAACCGGTGAAACCAGCGAAGAGCAGGTAACGCTGACAAAAGACGAAGGCAATCGCCCGTCGACCACATTGGAAAGCTTGCAGGGCCTAAAGGCCGTGTGCGAGGGCGGTTCCATTACCGCCGGTAACGCCAGCCAGCTGTCTGACGGCGCCGCAGCCGTTGTGATGATGGGCGGCAAGCTCGCTGAGCAACGCAATGTTGAGCCGCTGGGGATTTATCGTGGTATGGCGGTTGCCGGTTGCGAACCTGACGAAATGGGTATCGGCCCGATTTATGCCATTCCGAAACTGCTGAAGCGCAACGGTTTGACCATGGACGATATTGGTCTGTGGGAGCTGAACGAAGCCTTTGCTGTGCAGGTGATTTACTGCCGCGACAAGCTGGGCATTCCGAATGATAACCTGAACGTCAATGGTGGCGCGATTTCTATCGGTCACCCCTACGGTATGAGCGGTGCGCGCATGGTGATGCATGCCCTGATTGAAGGTAAGCGCCGCGGTGTGAAGTATGTGGTAGTCACCATGTGTGTCGGTGGTGGCATGGGCGCCGCGGGTCTGTTCGAGATCGTTTGATCGTTCTTGGGTGCCAGCGGTTGCTGGCGCCCGATTGCCGAGGGAACTAAAGGATGGCCGGAAAATCTGAAGAGCGTCTCATTGACGTCGGCGGCATCGCGCTGAATATGCAGGAGTTTGGCGATAGCCAGTCGCCGGCGTTGCTCATGATCATGGGGCTGGGGATGCAGATGATCAGCTGGCCTGAGCCACTGTGTCACAGCCTGGCGGATCAGGGATACCGGGTGATTCGCTTCGACAATCGCGACGCTGGCCTGTCCCATAAATTCGAGGGTCACCGTGCGCCGGGTCCGCTGATGTTGCTGGGTGGTACCAAGCTTGGCTTGCCATTGCGCGTTCCCTACCAGTTGAGCGATATGGCCAGTGATGTGGTTAATCTGCTGGATGCACTGAATATCGGTGCTGCGCATATTGTCGGCGCGTCGATGGGCGGCATGATTGGCCAGTTAGTTGCGGCGCTCTATCCTGAACGCGTTACCAGCCTGACCTCGATTATGTCCACCAGTGGCGATAGTCGATTGCCCCAGCCCAGGTCGGAAGTGCTGAAAACACTGATGACGCCTGCAGCGAATTCTGAGGAGCAGTTTCTGCGAAACGCCATGCGAACGTGGAGGCTGATCGGTAGCCCGGCCTACCCACTTGATGACGATGCGTTGCGGGTCCGCCTTTTGGCAAGCTACCGGCGTAGCTATTATCCCGCTGGAACCGCGCGTCAGCTGGCCGCGATAGCCGCCTGTGGTAGCCGCGTCAACGCACTGAAACGCATCATTGCGCCAACGCTGGTCATTCACGGCAAGGACGATGCTCTGGTTCCGGTTGAAGGAGGAATGGATACCGCCCGTCATATTCCGGGCTCGCGGCTCGAGTTGATCGATGGTATGGGGCACGACTTACCTGAGCCCCTGTGGCCAACCTTTGTTGAGTTGATTGCCAGCCACGCGAAGTCGTCTGTTGCCAACTAAGCCATACGGCATTTCAGATCACGCGGTATTTGACAGCCGTGGTTAGTCGGATTGACGAAGACTTCGCAGAAAGTGCTCGCTGACTGGCGTCAGTTGGCGATTCCTGTGGTAAACGATGCACCAGGAGCGGCGCAGGGGAAAACCCTTGATGGGCAAGGCCATCAGGCGCCGCGCGTCAATATCGTGTTGGCAGGTGTCGGCGGGCAGTATGCTGACCCCGAGTCCGCCGATAACGGCGGCTTTAATTGCCTCCAGTGAGCCCAGCTGTAGAGTGCGGTTGAGTTTGACGGCCTGTGTGCTGGCAAAGTCTTCAATGGCCAGTCGCGTGCCCGACCCGATTTCCCTGAGTAAGACAGTTTCCTGGGCAAAATCCAGAAAAGTGGGTGTTGCCAGCTGGCAGATGGGCAGCTCGGGCGCAGCC
>JBFKXO010000065.1:0-9379 GCA_041638115.1 Litorivivens sp.
AGGGTCTGCGAAGTACCACGCGTAGCCAACAACCCCCGGTTCAGGGTTGAACGGCGCCAGTTGGTTGATATGGTGTAGTTATTGAACTCGTCACCGTACAGGTCCAGAAAGCCCGGTTCGCTTTGTGGCGTCGAACCTGCCGGTAGAGCACTGATTGGTTGCACGGTCTCTGCCGCCGTGTACTGCCCCGTGGAGCTGTCAAAGTTAGAGACGAAATACTGGTTCACAAAATCGAAGAAGCGCGGGCTCGATTTGATCTCCTGTACCGCGCCGATACCGGCATCAATTTCCGTATTGGCAATACCCAGGCTGAAGCCAAGACGCTGGATTTCCGACAAGGGGTAGCTGAAATTCAGCGAGGCGCCAGCCGTGTTGGTGGTATAGCTGGCGATGTTGACCTCATCCAGATCGGCCTTGCGGTAGTACACACTGAAACCGCGGCTAACGCCGTCCTCGGTGTAATACGGCTCCATATAGTTGAAGCTGATATTGGTCAAAAAGTCTGAACGCGACAGACCGATACCGATCTGCTTGCCAGTACCGAAAAAGTTATTCTGCTGAATATTGGCACCCAGAATCAGACCGCTGTCCTGAGAGAAACCGACGCTAGCCGCCAAGGAACCGGAGCTTTGCTCTTCGACCACGTATTCCAGATCGATCATGTCGTCGGTGCCGGGCACTTCCCGGGTTTCAACCTTGGCCTCTTTGAAAAAGCCCAGGCGCTCCAGGCGAATACGCGACAACTCAATATTGGACTGGGAAGCCGGTGCAGATTCCATCTGACGCATTTCCCGACGCAAGACCTCGTCCGAAGTACGGTGGTTGCCGGAGAAATCAATGCGGCGCACGTAAGTGCGTTTGCCGGGATCGATAAAGAATTTCAGGTCGACCCGCTTTTCTTCATCGTTGATTTCAGGAATCGCCGAGACCCGGGCAAAGTTGTAACCGTCATTGCCCAATCGCTTGGTCAACAATTCTTCGGTGCTGGTCACCTTTGCCTGCGAAAAAGTTTCTTCAGATTTCGGCAGCAGGTAAGGGGTCAATTGATCTTCTGGCAACACCACGTCACCGGAAAGCTCGACCTTACCGACGTTGTAGACATCGCCCTCTGAAATATTGGCGGTGATATAAACCGATTCCTTATCGGGGCTGATCGCAACCTGGGTAGAATCGATATTGAATTTGATATAGCCGCGATCAAGGTACCAGGAGCTGAGTTTTTCCAGATCCCCCTGAAGCTTTTCACGAGCGTACTTGTCACTGCTGGTGATCCAGCTAAACCAGCCCGTGGGCTTGAGTTCAAACTCGTCCAGAAGCTCTTCGTCAGAGAACGCATGGTTGCCAACGATATTGATATGCTTGATCGCCGCCGTGCTGCCTTCATTGACATGAATGCTGACCGCCACGCGGTTACGCGGCTGAGCGATAACGTCAGTTTCAATGCTGGCATCATAGCGACCCTGCGACACGTACTGTCGGGTCAGCTCCATGCGCATGCCTTCCAGAGTTGAGCGCTTGAACACCTGCCCTTCGGCCAGTCCGGCATTTTTCAGGCCATCCAGCAACGCTTCGGATTTGATCGCCTTGTTGCCGTCGATGGTAATTTCGCTGATGGACGGACGCTCAGCAACGATAATGACCAGCACATCGCCGTCGCGACCAATCTTGATATCATCGAAGTTGCCGGTGCGAAACAGCGATCGCGCCGCCTGCGCCAGCAAATCCTCGGAAACGCGATCCCCCACGTTCAATGGCAGCGCAGCAAACACGGTATCAGCGGAAATACGCTGCAACCCCTCCACGCGAATATCAGAAACCACCACCCGCTCGGCCGCAGACGCGCCCAGCGAAACAGATATCAACAAGCCGACAAGAAATCGCTTCACAATCTTTGAGAACACCAACAGTCCTTGGCCACCGCGTGCAAAGCGGCAGCTATTTACTCATTATTCTGAAAGCCGGTCAGCTCACAGGCGCAATACATCGTTATAGAGGGCAAACACCATCAGGCAGATCACCAGCACCATACCCACCTGGTTGGCGACCATCTGCACTTTTTCCGTGACCGGGCGACCAGAGACCAGTTCCACCAAGCCATAGACGATGTGACCGCCGTCGAGCACGGGAACCGGCAACAGGTTCAGAATGGCGAGGCTGATACTGAGCAATGCCAGCAGGTTCAGCCAGGCCGACAGGCCATACTCGGCCGAAGCGCCGGCCACTTTAGCAATGGTTATGGGCCCGCTCAAGTTTTTTGGAGAGAGCAGCCCGGTGATCATCTTATAGATGGATTCCACCGTGAACACGCTCATGTGTACGGTTTTGTGTGAGGCCGCAATAAAGGCCTCAATCGGCCCGTAATGGTACTCGCGAAACCACTTGTCGGGAATCGGCGGCGGTGGGACCACAGCCATACCGACAAACCCGGTCAACTCACCCTTTTGTTCACGCCCCTCCGGGGTAATGGAGGTTTGCTGGGAGCTACCGTCGCGTTCAAACTCCAGCGCAATGGTCTTGCCCGGCCGGGATTTGACGTAGTTCACCCAGGCCATCCAGTCTTCAATAGGCTCACCGTCAGCAGCCAACAGGCGATCCCCTGCCTGCATGCCCGCGCGTTCTGCGGCGCTGCCAGCCACCACCTCCTGAATCACAGGATCGACTCTGGGACGGTACAGCTCCAAGCCCAGTCCGGCGACGGGATCGGGCTCAGCAACCCCCTTGAGCCAGCCATCGAGAACGACCGTGGATTCGTAGATCAGGTCCGAGTCCGGGAACTTGGCAGCGATCGATAATTCGCCCGTTTCACCGACCCGCTCCAGCAGGCGAATATTCAGCTGCTCCCAGGTCGGGGTTTCACGGCCGTCGATGGATACAATCTCCTGGCCGCTGACCAACCCTGCCTGCTGGGCAAGCGAACCGTCCTCAACGCCGCCAACGATCGGCGCCACCCCACGGGTGCCACCCATAAAAACGAGCCAGTAAACCAGTACCGCCAATACCAAGTTGGCGAGGGGACCGGCAGCCGCGATGGCAATACGCTTACTCGGGGATTGTCGGTTAAAGGCCAGGTGGGCCTCGTCTTCAGGCACCTCCCCTTCGCGCTCATCCAACATCTTCACATAGCCGCCAAGCGGAATACCGGCTAGCGAGAACTCGGTATTGTGGCGATCCCGCCAGGTCACCAGCGGCTTGCCGAACCCGATGGAGAACCGCAAAACCTTGACCCCGCAGCGGCGGGCCACCCAAAAATGGCCAAATTCGTGCACAGCCACCAGAATGCCCAGGGTGACAACAAAGGCGAGAATTGTTTGCAGGGTATCAAGCATCGTTGCTCTCTATGACTTAGGACACAGCGCGCTGGTGCGCACCCGCGACAACCGACCAAAATCTCACGATCAGACCTGAACAGAACCACTGAATGATCATGCCATCATGCCCGCCAGTTCGGCCTCAGCGGCATCGCGGCCCTGCTGATCAGCGAGTTTGACATCCTCCAGACTGATCGGTTCAATCACCTCGACCCGGGCCAGCGCGCGCTCAATAACCTCGGGAATCGCGGTAAACGGCAGCGTCCCTGCCAGAAAAGCAGCCACCGCCACTTCGTTGGCCGCATTGAGCACCGCTGCTGCCGTACCACCTCGGGTTGCGGCCTCTCGAGCCAGAAGCAAACAGGGGAACTTGGCTTCGTCCGGCGCCTGAAAATCCAGCCGGCCCTGAGCAATCAAGTCCAGACTACCCACGCCGGAGGGTATTCGCTCCGGCCAGGCCAGAGCGTGGGCAATGGGCGTGCGCATATCGGGATTACCCAGCTGCGCCAGCACTGACCCGTCAATATATTCCACCATCGAATGAATGATGCTCTGCGGGTGAATCACCACGTCGATAGTCTCAGCCGGGGTGTCAAACAGCCAGCAGGCCTCGATTAACTCCAGACCTTTATTCATCATGGTCGCGGAATCCACCGATATCTTGCGCCCCATCGACCAGTTGGGGTGGGCGCAGGCCTGATCCGGGGTGACCGCCGACAGCGAGTCTACCGGCACCTCACGGAACGGACCGCCGGAGCCGGTGAGCAGGATTCGCTTGACGCCCTGCGCTGGAAGGTCGCGACGGCTGCCGTCGTCCAGACATTGAAATATGGCGTTGTGCTCGCTGTCGATAGGCAGCAGCACCGCATTGGATTTCTCAACGGCTTCCATAAAGAGCCGTCCGGCCATGACTAAGGCCTCTTTGTTGGCTAGCAGCACTTTCTTGCCGGCATTCACCGCTGCCAGCGTCGGTTCCAGTCCGGCCGCACCCACAATAGCGGCCATGACAACATCCACCTCCGCCGCGGAAGCCACATCGCAGAGACTGCGTTCACCCGCCAACACCCGCGTTTCGTCAATCCCGGCGTGGGTTACCTTATCGGCCAGTTCCCGCGCCGCCGCTGCATCGCGCAACACCGCAAAGCGTGGCCGCACGGCCTGAATCTGGGCGAACATGTCTTCGACGCCAGTGTTGGCCGTCAGCGCATAAACCTGGAAACGGCCGGGCTCACGCGCCAGTACATCCAGCGTGCTGACACCAATGGAACCTGTGGAACCGAGAATTGTGACATTTTCCATTGCTACTGCGCTCACCAGCCAATCAACATCATGCCGAGCGTGAAGACCGGGATCGCGGCGGTCAGACTGTCGAGCCGGTCCATCAGCCCCCCATGTCCGGGCAACAGGTTGCCGCTGTCCTTTATCCCACGATGCCGCTTGACCATACTTTCCAGAAGATCCCCCAAAACCGACACGAGAGACGCCACCCCGGAGAGCACCATAAACGGCAATATCGCGACCGACAATCCGCCCGGCCAAACCAGCGCCGCAACCAGTGCCAGAGCCTGACTGGCAACCAGACCGCCCCAGAAACCGGCCCAGGATTTGTTGGGGCTGACATTAACCGCCAGCTTGGCCTTTCCCCAGGCGCGTCCCGCAAAGAAAGCCCCCACATCTGCGGCCACCACGACCAGCAGCACGTAGATAATCAGCAGAACCCCCTGCTCTTGCAGGCGCAGATAACATAGCGCCAGCCAGGTCGGTAACAACAGTACCAATCCCATCAGTGCGCGAACGCCCCGGCTACCCCAGAGCCTGACACTGCCCGGGTAGCCCATCACCCACAACAGGGCGATAGCCCACCAGACACCGGCTATGTGGAGCACCTCGCGCACCAGGTCGGTATCGGGAACAATACTCGAGAGATTAGCCTGCAGGAACAGCACACCCATACCCGCTGCCAACGCCAATACGTACATGGCGCGCAACACCGGGCCGGTAAAACCGGACAGATCAGACCATTCCCAGGCCGCGCCCAATACAATCACCGCGAACAGCAGCGTCAACGCTCCGGGCTCAAGTACCGCCAGCAGGACGACCAGCGGTACGGCAATCGCTACCGCGGTTATGATTCGTTGTTTAAGCAAGATCTTGACCTTTGATGTTATTGTTGGCGCTGGCTACAGCATCCAGGCGCCCGCCAAAGCGCCGCTCGCGCTCCGCGTAGCTTCGCAAGGCCAGCTTCACCTGCTCGCGATCAAAGTCTGGCCACAGGGCATCGCAAAAATAAAACTCGGCGTAGGCCAGCTGCCACAGCAAAAAGTTGCTAACCCGGTGCTCACCCGCTGTGCGGATACACAGGTCTGGGTCGGGCAGATGGGCCAGGCTCAGCTGCTGAGCGAGGCGCTCTTCCGTCACCTCATCTGGCGTCATTTCACCGCGCTGAACCTTCTCAGCCAGCGTCCGGGCGGCCTGGGCGATATCCCACTGACCACCGTAGTCCAGGGCGATATTCAGGCTGGTCTCACGATTGGCGCGGGTGGACTGCTCGGCGTAATCCATCTTTTTGAGCAGTGTCTTGGAAAGACGGTCACGCCGCCCGATAAACCGCAGACGCACGCCGTCCTCATTGAGTTTGCGGATCTCGCTGTCCAGATAGTTGGAAAACAGCTTCATCAGCGCATTGACTTCCGCCGTCGGGCGGCGCCAGTTTTCGCTGCTGAAAGCGAACAGGGAAACAATACGAACACCGGCTTCCTGAAAGGCATCCAGCACATCGCGGATAGCCTCAACCCCTGCGCGATGACCGGCATAGTCTTTCAGTTCGTGGCGCTTGGCCCAGCGATTGTTGCCATCCATGATGATGGCAACATGTTTGGGCACCAGTGGCGGCGCAACTTCGGTACTCATTTGACCGTCAGATTTCCATCAGGTCTTTTTCTTTTTCCGCCAGCGCGCGATCGATCTCAGCGATGTATTTGTCGGTCAGCTTCTGAATATCATCAGAGGCCTTGCGCTCTTCATCTTCACTGATGTCCTTTTCTTTCAGGAGATCCTTGAAGTCTGAGATTGCGTCACGACGGATATTGCGCACGGAAACGCGGGCGTTTTCCGCTTCCTGGCGTGCCTGCTTAATGTATCCCTTGCGGGTTTCTTCCGTCAGCGGCGGCATCGGGATGCGGATATTGGCACCGGCAGTGCTCGGATTCAGGCCCAGATCCGATTTCATGATGGCCTTTTCAATCGCCGGCACCATGCTCTTTTCCCAGGGAATAACCGACAGGGTACGAGCGTCTTCTACGTTGATATTGGCCACCTGACTCAGGGGCGAATCCACGCCGTAGTACTCAACCTTGATGGAATCCAGCAAACTCGGATGGGCACGGCCGGTGCGGATTTTATTGAAGTTCTGTCCCAGTACGTCGACAGATTTGCTCATGCGCTCAGCGGCATCTTCTTTTATTTCGTTGATCACTCACTTGTCTCCTGTGATTCGCTTACCAGCGTACCTTCCTTACCTCCTACCACAATGCTCAGCAGCGCGCCCTTTTGCTCCATGGCAAAAACTCGCAGCGGCATATTGTGATCACGGCACAGGCAAATAGCTGTCAGATCCATAACTTCCAGCTTTTTATCGAGCACCTCGTCATAGCTCAGGTGATCGTATTTGATGGCGTTGGGATCCTTCATAGGATCAGCACTATACACCCCATCCACCTTGGTCGCCTTAAGTACAAGGTTAGCTTCCATTTCGATACCGCGCAGACAGGCGGCAGAATCGGTGGTAAAGAAGGGATTACCGGTGCCGGCAGAGAATATCACGACTTCACCGCGCTCTAGCGAGCGGATCGCCTTGCGGCGGTCGTAGTGATCCACCACACCGCTCATGGGAATGGCCGACATCACCCGGGATTTGATATTACTGCGCTCCAGCGCGTCGCGCAGGGCCAGACCGTTCATCACGGTGGCCAGCATGCCCATGTGGTCACCGGTGACCCGGTCCAGGCCAGCGACACTCAGGGCCGCACCGCGAAACAGGTTGCCACCACCAACCACCAGGCCGACCTGCACGCCAATACCGACCAGCTGGCCGATTTCCAGCGCCATGCGATCCAGCACTTTCGGGTCGATCCCGAAACCCAGCTCACCCATCAGCGCTTCGCCGCTCAATTTCAACAATATGCGTTTGTATTTCTTGTCTCGACTCTGACTGCCCATACCCGACCGGCCCTGTGAAATTTTGCGCGTATTGTAATACGAAAATGGGGCCCGAAGGCCCCATTTTTTGGGAGAGGAATCAGCCTTTTAGCTGCGCGGCCACTTCTGCCGCAAAATCCACTTCCTCTTTCTCGATGCCCTCGCCCACTTCCAGGCGGACAAAGCCGAGAATGTCAGCGCCAGCGCCTTTCAGCAACTTGCCAACGGTAGTGTCGGGATCTTTAACAAAGGCTTGCTCAGTCAGGCTATTCTCAGCCAGGAACTTGCGAATGCGACCTTCAATCATCTTCTCAATGATCTCAGCCGGCTTGCCGCTCTCTTGAGCTTGAGCGGTGTAGATTTCACGCTCTTTCTCAATCATTTCGGCAGGCATGTCGTCCGGCTTGGCAACCTGAGGGTTAACCGCCGCAACGTGCATCGCCACATCGCGAGCGACTTCAACGTCGCCGCCTTTCAGGGCCACCAGAACGCCAATGCGGTTGTTGGAGTGAACGTAGCTGCCTACCGCGCCACCTTCAGTCGCCACCACAGAGATGCGGCGCACAGAAATATTTTCACCGATTTTCTGAACCAGCGCCTCACGGGCAGATTCCAGCTCGCCGGCCATCAACGCAGCCACGTCATCCTGTTTGGCGTCAAAGGCTTTTTCTACTACTTTGTTGACGAAGCCCAGGAAGTTTTCATCGCGAGCAACAAAGTCGGTTTCGCTGTTCACTTCTACCAGTACACCGTAAGAGCCATCTTCGGCAACCTTAGCTGCAACAACACCGTCCGCCGCAGTACGGCCAGCTTTCTTGGCAGCCTTCATGCCGCTGGACTTACGCAGCTCTTCAATTGCCAGTTCGATGTCGCCACCGGCGTCTACCAGTGCCTTTTTACATTCCATCATGCCGAGCCCAGTGCGCTCGCGCAGTTCCTTTACCATGCTTGCAGATACTGCAGCCATTTGAAATTCCTCCGGAAGTTGGTCCGGCATTGCCGAACCGGTTAATCAAATGCGTTTCAGATAGTGAGATTGCGGGCCAGACAAAACTTACAAAAAAGGGGCCGCAGCCCCTTTGGCCTGCACCACCGATCAGGCTTGATCGGCGTCGTCTGCCTCTACTTCAACAAATTCGTCTTTGGCTGAAACACCGCCGTCAGAGCGCGTTGAAGCAATCGCATCGGCAATTGCAGTGGTATACAGCTTGATGGCACGGATCGCGTCGTCATTACCAGGAATAACGTAATCAACACCTTCCGGATCACTGTTGGTGTCAACGATACCGATAACCGGAATACCCAGTTTGTTGGCTTCCTGAATGGCGATACGCTCATGGTCAACGTCGATCACGAACAGCGCATCGGGCAGACCGCCCATATCCTTGATACCACCGATGGAGCGCTCAAGTTTCTCCATATCGCGGCGGCGCATCAGGGCTTCTTTCTTGGTCAGCTTGTCAAAGGTACCGTCAGCCTGTTGGGCTTCGAGGTCACGCAGACGCTTGATGGACTGGCGAATAGTCTTGTAGTTGGTGAGCATGCCACCCAGCCAGCGGTGGCTGACGAAAGGCATACCGGCACGTTGGGCCTGCTCGGCAATGATTTTGCCGGCTGCACGCTTGGTGCCAACAAACAGGATCTTGTTGCGGTTACCTGCCAGCTCAACGATTTTGTCCAGGGCATCATTAAACGCCGGAACAGTGTGCTCCAGGTTAATGATATGAATCTTGTTGCGGGCACCAAAGATGTAGGGTGCCATTTTGGGGTTCCAGAAGCGGGTTTGGTGACCAAAGTGGACACCAGCCTGCAGCATATCGCGCATGCTTACATGTGACATCAGATTTTCCTTTTACGGGTTCTTGCTTGCGCAT
>JBFKXO010000066.1:0-9367 GCA_041638115.1 Litorivivens sp.
CCTCTTCTCCACTGTAGGCAGAATAAATCTCCAAAGTACGACCGCAGCACTCAAAACCCTGCAGCGCCAGGCGAGTCACATTATGTATTTCCTCATCATCATCAACCACCAATAGCTGCCATGGCAAAAGCGACGCCATCGTTGAGTCGCCATCATTGTCACGCGCAAGTTTTAATGTATCTGATCTACTCATACAGCAGCCTCCCGAAGCGCTACCACTTTGGGCATTCGTATGGTGACATGAACCCCCTGACCCAGCTCGCTTTCCATTTTAATAACACCTTTCAATTGCTGGGTGACAAGGTTAAATACAATGTGCATCCCCAAACCGCTTCCACCGGTGCCGCGACGGGTAGTAAAGAAAGGATCAAAGACCCGCTGCAAGTCGTCAGCATTAATGCCAACACCGTCGTCGCGATAATGTAGCGTGATGTCTGATTCCAGCTCTTCCACCGAAACAGACAGAACCCCATCAGTTTCCTCAGGATAACCATGCACCAGTGAGTTCATCACCAAGTTAGTAATAATTTGCGATAGCGCGCCGGGATAGCTGAATAGCTCAAGGTCTTCCGGTACGGTCATCGAAACGGCCAATCGAGTTTTTTTCAATCTGGGACGCAGGCTCAAAAAAACCTCATCGAGGTATTCCTTCAGATTAAATGTCCGCACCTCGCTGCTGGTCTGGTCAACAGCGACCTGTTTGAAGCTCTGAATCAAACTCGCCGCTCGATTCAGATTAGTCAGCAAAATACCCGCCGACTGCACCGCAGTAGACATAAATTTGCGCAGCCCTGTATCCGTTAACTTGCCACTCTCGTAGGCCGAAGCCGTGTCCTCGGTCGCGCTCTGCAATGTGGATGCGGCGGTTACTCCTACGCCAATTGGCGTGTTGATTTCATGGGCAACGCCGGCGACTAAACTTCCCAGCGAGGCCATTTTTTCCTGATGCACCAGCTGTTCCTGAGTTTCTTTCAAACGCGTCAAGGTATCGTTCAACGCACTGTTAGCCTGTTCGGTTTCCGCGACTCGATTTTCCAGCTCAACACGTGCTTTCTGAAGCTCCTGATCACGCGTCTGAATCTGTGCAAGCATGGCGTTAAAGCTTTCAAACAACGTACCAATTTCGTCACGCGAGAAATTTTCCGCACGGATCCCGAAATCACCGCCGTAAGAAACCTCTCGAGTCACCGACACAAGCCGATGAATAGGGTCTTCTATCAAGCGGCGAAAAAATGTCGAAAAAAGCACTGCGATAACGCAGCTGACTGCAGCCATGCCCAGAGAGATTGCACTAGTCGTGTTCATTGCCGCGGCGAGATCAGCGGTAGAACGGCTGACGAACACGTAGCCAACACTCTCGTCTCCTGCCAACACTGATTGGCTTTCAACAATGAATCCCGGCATGGTATTTGGTGTTTGCGAGAACTCTGGCGGGCAAGGGTTCGATGGATTCAGCGCCCGGTACTGGGCAAACAACGTCAAACCTGAGGCCGTAGATTCATAGACGCAAGCCTGATCTAGCTGTGGCATTGCTTCGAGAGACTCCAGTAATTTCCTCGCAGCAAACTCGTCCCGAAAAGTAAGTGCGGCAGAAACATTGTTAGCAAAGATACTGGCGGTCGCCAATAACTCATTTCTCGCACGCTGCTTAAGATCGTACCACCCATAGATCACGTTAACCGTCGTAATCAAAACCACGACAACCATACTGGTAACGATGATGGCCAATAGTATTTTTCGACTGATGGGTAACGATCCCAGTCGCGCAAATATTGTCATATCGCTACCTCACTACACGCTGTGCGAGCGACAATAGCTTGCTACTGATATGTAAACCGGAGTCGATTGCGCGACGTTCATTGATGGAAAACCGAATACGACCCTCAACAATCAGCAGGCCGATGGTTCCCTGTTCTTCGATGAAGTCTTCCCCTTCCCCGACAATGAGGATGGACTGTGAGCGTAACTGGGGAATCCAATGAGCATAGCGATCGATACCGTCACTAGTCACAAACCATAAATGACAACCATTTAAAGCCGCTTTTTCCGTTACATAACGATAATCGATAGTACGTCCCTGAGTCGTCTTGCCCTGAACAGTTTTCCCGACAATATTAGCGGACTGCAAGGGAGCACTGACACACAACACCAACTGACTGTCTGACCGTGCAAATGCTGCGTCAGGCCATTGAATAAACTTCGTAAAGTTGTACAGAAACGCCGCCTTGACGCCGATCGCTATATCGTCGCCTCGCGCCGGAAAGCTGGTGACGACCAGACTCAACAGCACGATCACGATTTGCCAGCGACGTTTCATTTGGCGCCCACCCCGACTTTTCACGGCCATCAGAAATTCCAGGTCACGTGTAATTGTATCGTACGCGGAACTTCGACCTTGCGCTGATCCGCAGCAAACTCCGCGTGACGGGCATCAAACAGGTTTCGACCACTCAATCCAAGGAGTACATCTGGTGTTGCTTGCCATTGCAGGCTCGCATCGAATGCGTCATATCCATCGACGTCGAGGTCCGGCAGGTGGCTGACATTGCGATATCTCAGATCCAGATTCCATGTAGGCGCAAGTGCCCAGCTCACTCGTAGCATGCCTTGGTGGCGAGGATCATTACGGTTAGCGTTGGCAATACTCGTATCGGTGCTGTCTCGGCGCGCCTGGAAATCGATATGGTTGTAACTATAGGATGCCTGAGCCAAAACTCGCTCATGTGGCTTCCAGTTATAGACCAATTCAACCCCGCTGCTATGCCCTTCGCCTTCGTTGGAAATCAGGGCTGGCTGAGGCGTATTGTCGACGCCTCGCAGCTTGTCGTACTCGTTGTAAAATACGGCAATATCGATATTGCTTCGATCGGAGAAGCTGGTGCGGTAGCCGGCTTCCCACGCCAGCACTTCTTCGGAATCAAAATTCTCGCTACCGCGAATAATTTCTATGCCAGCAGGAAAGGGTTGCGGCGCGTAAATCACAAAGTCTTCATCAAGCCGCGTGGGTATGCGCACAGCCCGCGATAGTGCCGCCCACCAAGTGGTCTCTGCATCTGGCGTCCAGGCTATGCGCAGCGACGGCTGCACTTCCAAGCCAGAGTAGTCGTTGCGTTCTGCTTTGACCCCCGCAGTGAGTTTCAATCGCTCAGGAATCAGGTCAATAGCATCTTGTATGTATATATTCAGCGTCTCGTCGCTGGCCTCGTCCGGTACGAATCCGAGAGTATTTAAATCCGGTGAATCTATTGTGTCCCGCGTGAACTGGTAACCCCCACCAACCACCAATTGGTGTCGCTCAACAGGGTAGAAATAGGCCCGCCCTTCCACTTCAATGGTGTCGCGCTTTTCGATAAACAGATCCGGAATATCGTATTCGAAGCGTTCTACATAGCCGTGAATTTCGTATCGTTCTCGGCCATTCTCGGCCACGCTATAGCGCGCCATAAGGTAATCGGTGGACTGCTCCTCATCGACTCCACCGACCCGTTCCACGCGGTCGCGATAGATTTCACCCCAAATTGCCAGTGTTGACTCTTCAGATAGCGACAGGTCAGAACGAAACCCGGCACGTGTTGCACGGAAAGAATCGTCGGCAACCTCACCGGTTCTCTCTCGAAAGTCCTCTACCCGATCATTATGAATAAACCCGCGAATCGCGCCATTCTTAAGGGTATAGCCGCCGCGTACAGAGGTCGTTGAATCGCCGCGATTGGCAAGTGTGGCGTTGAGGGAGTGCCCAACCGTATCCTGAGCTGACTTCGTCACGATGTTAATGACACCGTTGACCGCATTAGAACCCCATAAAGCTGCACCGGGCCCACGAATCACTTCAATGCGATCAATATCGGTGATGGGTACGTTGTGTTTCTGCCAATAGACGCCGGAAAACAGCGGTGTATAGAGGCTGCGACCATCCATCAGCACTTCCAGCTTGTCAGCAAGTGTGGAATTAAATCCGCGGGCCGTTATCGCCCAGGTGTGCGCATTGATCTGGGCAACCGTAACGCCCGGAATCAGGCGCAGCGCCTCCGGGATACTCGTCACACCAGAACGCACCATATCGTCGGCGGTCAGTACGTGGATGGCAGCGGCCGCCTTGCGCCAGGGCTCGTTGGATTTACTGACGGAGAACACCTCTATTTCCATCAGTTTTTCCAGCGAGAGTTCTGTCAGATCGCCAAATGACGACGCCGCTGCGAGTGAAAGATTCTGATCTGCCTGTGCCGGTGTCCAAAACGCAGAAACGCTCAACACACCATAGAAAACACTATGTGCAGTCAGAGACGGGATTGATCCAGACAAAGCACTTCTCCGTCAATGCCAGGCGGCTATTGGATGCGACGCAACCACCGCGGTTGTCACAGTGTGTGACAGGGTCCTGAAATCCGGAATCCGGGATTATACGGAGGGAGTTTTCTCGCGAAACCAATTGCTTGCGTTGCTCTCTCGCGCGGCCGCACTAGCGTTCGCGCAGACCTTCGAGATGGGCCTGAACACAGGCGCCGAGCACATTAAGGTTGTAACCGCCTTCCAATAGAGAGAGTACCGGGCAAGATGCACCCCCATCGAAATGCAACAGCAACCGAGTAATTGCACGATAGTCTTCAGTCTGCCAGGACAAGCCGCCCAATGGATCGTCCGCGTGGGCGTCAAAACCCGCAGAAAAGATAATCCACTGCGGTTGGTGTGCCGCCAGCACCGGCAGCCAGCGCGTTTCCATTTCTTTCAGTACGTCTCCACCTCCCGTTCCCGCCGCTAGCGGCGAGTAGATCAGGTGATCGCGGGCAATGCCGAGCTGGCGTCCCGGATAAAAGGGATGTTGGTAGCTGGAGCACACCAAGGTGCAAGGATCATCCCTGAAGATATCCACGGTGCCGTTGCCGTGGTGTACGTCAAAATCGAGGATCGCAATCCGCTCGACGCCCAGCTGCTGACGCAGATAGTACGCTGCCACAGCAGCTTGATTGACCAGGCAGAAACCCATCGATTGATCGTACTCAGCATGGTGACCTGGCGGCCGTATCGCACAGAACGCAGCGTCGACGGTATTTGCAGCGATCAGATCAATAGCCTGCAATACCGATGCGCTGGCATAGGCCGCGGCATTGACCGACTGCGAATTGAGCGCGGTGTCGCCATCGAGCCACGAAAGACCCTGTGTCGGTGCTTCCCTTTGGAGACGCTCTACCAGCGCTGCAGCATGCACCTTGGACCAATAATCACAGTGCGGTGCGTTCGGATGCGCCCAGAGTAACTCATCGCCAAATCCACTGAGCTCCAAATGCCGGGTAATAGCGCGCAGCCGCCCCGGGGCTTCTGGGTGCGAGGCACCCATGTCGTGCTCCAGACAGACCTCATGGGATACAAAAGCTACGGGTGTCATGCAACCCTCCACCGGTCTCAAACCGAGTTGCCGTTGGCTCTATCGATGAAGAGTGTAGAAGAAAAAAAGGGGGCCTGTTGGCCCCAGGGGAAACGACCGGATAGGGTGTATCTAACTTTCTTACGCCGCGTTTCGCCATTCGGATCAAATGCCGCCGCTCCGACCTTAAAAAATCTTGCGTAGGAACGCTGGGGCCAGACCACTGGCTGTGGTAAATTTCCCTAGTTTTCCTTAACTTGGCGGCAATAGCTGAAAAACCGTGGCAATAACACCGTGACGACAACCATCGATATTAACTGCGACCTCGGTGAAGGCATGGGAAGCGATGCAGAACTGCTGAATATCGTGACCAGCGCCAATATTGCCTGCGGTGCTCATGCTGGCGACACCGCCACCATGCGACAAACCCTGGCACTGGCCCGACAGCATGGTGTCGCTGCAGGCGCCCACCCCGGCTATCGCGATCGCGAGGGCTTTGGCCGCCGGCCTTGCCCCCTTGCAGATGCTGATTTGATCGATTTGATCGATGAGCAGATTGATCATCTGGCGACCCTGGCAGAAGAGCTTGAATATCCCCTCACCCACGTGCGCGCCCACGGTGCGCTCGGCAACCTGACCGATGCTGACGAGGATGCGGCGAAACTGTTGGTGAGCGCGCTGGCGAAGCACCCTCTGCGATTGATGACCTTGCCAAATTCCGCTGCCGAACGCATTGCCAGCGACCGCCAGGTGCCCGTGATTCGGCAGTTTTTCGCCGACCGCGCTTACGACAATAACGGCCAGCTGGTCCCGCGCTCGGTCGCCGGCAGCGTCATCCACAATGAAACCGCGATTATCAGGCGCCTGCTTGAAGCCATGGACCGCAGCATCGTAATCTCCATCGAGGAGCGCGAGGTAGCCATCGCTTTCGAATCCATTTGCGTTCACGGCGATACACCCAATGCTTTGGCTCTGGCTGAAAAAATTCGCAAGGTACTGGAAGATCACGGGGTAAACGTTCGCCCCTTCACTGAATAGAAAGCCTGAATAGATAAACCGATTAATCAGACCGACTTAGCGCAGGCTGATCGACAACCATCGGAGCGCCAAGGAGCCTAACAACCCATGAGCCAGGCCGCACAACGCTACTCCACTCCCTGCTATTCGCCGGTTGGCGATGATGCCATGCTGATCGAACTTGGCAGTGGCATCGATCCAGCCATCAACGAAGCCGTACTACAGCTCGAATCCCAGATTCATCGGCTTGGCATCAACGGTGTGATCGAATCCACCCCCGCCTATGCGTCACTGATGTTGCACTACGATCCCGAAACAGTCTCCTTTTCAGCCTTACAGGAAACCATCAGCGCGATCCGGCTGGAGGATTTGCCGCGCGAGCGGGAAAGCTGGCTATGGCAAGTGCCCGTATGCTACGGCGGCGGCTACGGCGCGGACCTCGATTTCGTCGCGGAATACCACCACCTGACCACCGCTGAAATCATTCGTCTGCACAGTAAACCCCGCTACCGGGTCTATATGATCGGCTTTGCGCCGGGCTACACCTACCTCGGTGGTTTACCGGATCAGCTTCATACGCCACGTCGTGAAAATCCGCGGCTGCAAACACCGGCTGGCAGTATTTCCATCGGCGGCATGCAGGCCTTGATCGCGGGCGTGGCAATGCCCAGCGGGTGGCAACTGCTGGGGCAAACACCGGTAGCCACCTATGCGCCTGACCGCAACCCACCCTTTCTGATCGCTGCCGGAGATGAAGTTCAGTTTCATCCCGTCAACAGTAACGAATTCAAACGCCTTGCCAAAGCCGCCGCTAAAGGCGACTGGGTCGCAGAGAGGGTGCCCGCATGACACAAGGACTTCTGGTATTACAAGCCAGCGCCGGCACCACGATTCAGGACCTGGGTCGAATTGGCTTTCGACGCTACGGCGTAACGCGCAGCGGTGCAATGGACCCGGTCGCCCTACAGGTTGCCAATTGCCTGGTCGGCAACCCGTTTAACACGCCCTGCATAGAGCTCAGTTTTGGCGGCGCGGATTTTCGGGTCACAGCCGAATCGCTGCGCTGCGCTTTTCACGGCGGCGATTTCCAGTTTGCACTGAATGGCGAACCCGCACCGGTCTCGACCAGCCTGCACCTGCGCAAAGGCGACATTCTCAGCATCGGCGGCGCGCGTCACCTCATCCGCGGCTACCTGGCGGTGGAGGGCGGATTTGCTCTGGAACCGGTGTTGGGCAGCTGCGCCACCCACACCCGTTCCGCACTCGGCGGCATAAACGGCGCGCCGTTGGAAGCCGGTCAGGATCTGGAATGTCTGGAATGCACAGCCACAAAACGCAGCGAAGTCTCACTACCCTACTCAGCCTTCCCAAAATCACGGCGGCTGTTTCGCGTGATTCTGGGGCCACAGGCGGACCGTTTTACCGACGACGGCATCTCCACCTTTCTGCAAAGTACTGCGTTTCGGATCGACAAGGACTCTGACAGCGTGGGCTACCGCCTCACCGGGCACCGCGTTGAATACGTTGGTGATGGCAATATCGTGTCAGATCCGGTGGTACCCGGCTGCATTCAAGTGCCTGCCAGCGGCCAGCCGCTGATTCTGATGGCCGATTGCCCTACCACCGGCGGCTACCCCAAAATTGCCACCGTCATATCGACGGATCTGGCCGACCTGGCGCAATTGCCGCCAGGGGCTGAAGTCAGCTTTCGCGCCGTGAGTCTGGACGAGGCACACCGTGCCCGGCGCGCCCGCCAGCAATGGCTGGCCGAGCTGCCCAAACACCTTATTTCGATTAACTAAACCGAGAGCCTTATGTCACTTCCTCAACTTACCGACGCCAGCCTGCGCCTTGAAGAGCGTTACGCCGTACTGACCTTTGAACGCGACGATGTGCGCAATGCCCTGACCGGCACTGCCCTGGTTGACGATATCTGCACCACCATGGAATGGGCCAACCAAGCGGACCTCAATTGTCTGATTATTACCGGCGCGGGCAAGGGCTTCAGCTCAGGTGGCAACATCAAGGAAATGGCCGATAAAGCCGGCATGTTTGGCGGCACACCGCTGCAAGTCGCCGACAATTACCGCCGAGGGATACAGCGCATGAGCCGCGCCGTTTTCAACGCCGAGTTGCCACTGATCGCCGCGGTTAACGGCGCCGCGGTTGGCGCCGGCTTCGATCTCGCGTGCATGTGCGACATCCGCCTGGGCTGCGAATACAGTCGCTTTGGCGAAACCTTTATCAATCTGGGCATTATCCCCGGCGACGGCGGCGCCTGGTTTCTGCAGCGTCTGGTGGGTTATCAACGCGCAGCAGAGCTGACCTTTTCCGGCCGCTTGATCGATGCCGACGAAGCATTGCGCCTGGGCATCCTGTTAGAACAGGTTGCTAGCAAAGATCTGCTGACGCGCGCTGAAAGCATGGCTCAAGATTTCGCGAAGCAACCACCACAGGCCTTGCGCGCCAGCAAACGCCTGATGAAAATTGCCCAACGCCAGGAACTGAATGATTTTCTCGATCATTGCGCCAGCGTACAGGCAGCCTGTCATGCCAGTGAAGATCACCTGCGGGCCCTCAATGCATTTATCGACAAGAAGCCAGCAACCTTCACCGGCCAGTAACACCTCAGCCAAGAGCGACGACAACCCGTGCAATTGACCGACGACATCGATGTCATCAGCCGGCGCCGTGAGCAGGTGTTTCTCCTGCTCGCCGGCTTTTTCCTGTGCTCAATGACCCTGCTCAATATCATTGGCATCACCAAGTTTGTGCAACTCGGGCCCATGGCCCTGGCGGTGGGGGTACTGCCCTATCCTCTCACCTTTTTGTGTACGGACCTGGTCAGCGAGTTATATGGCAAGCGGCGGGCCAATTTTATGGTCACCGTCGGTCTTATTATGAATGTGTTTGTGATACTGGTTCTGAGCGCAGGCCATTGGCTGCCTGCTGTAGCACCGGATACCCAGCCGCCCTGGCAGGTGCTGC
>JBFKXO010000067.1:0-9277 GCA_041638115.1 Litorivivens sp.
GGTAGGAAACGGGGGCGTCTGCCGGGTTCTCGGCTTCTGCTATGTTGCCGCTAGGCTGATAGCGTCCCAGACGGGGTTCTACCCAGCGCTGGGTCGCTAGGGTGCCGAGCGCGGTGATCAACAGGGTGGACGCCAGCATAAAGTAGTAATTGTCACTGCTGGTCACCTGAGTGTCGGCGACCAGCTTGACGGCTTCTGTGGAAAGCCCTGCCAGAATGGCATCCAGCGGTCCGATGGCCAGGTTCGCGCTATACCCGCCAGAGACACCGGCAAAGGCAGCGGCAATGCCGGCCAGGGGGTGGCGCCCGGCGCTGGCGAAGGCAAAGCCTGCCAGTGGCACCAGCACCACATAGCCTGAATCTGCGCCCAGTGACGACAAGACGCCGGCAAACACAATGCCCGCCGTTAGCAGGTTGCCGCGCGCACGTGCGACCAGGCCTCGCAGCAGGGCGCCCAACAGCCCGGAATGTTCGGCAAGTCCGATACCCAATATGGCGACCAGCACTGTGCCGACGGGCGCAAAGGAGACAAAGTTGTCGACCGTATGGGTGAGCATCCAGCGAATGCCGTCACCGCTCAGCAGGGATTTGCTGCTGAGTATCGAGCCGTTTGCAGGGTGAGTTGCCTCTATGTCCATTGCTGCCAAAATCGCGGACAACGCAATGATCAACGCGCACAGGTAGATAAACAATAAGGTCGGGTGGGGCAGTCGATTGCCGGCGCGCTCCAGCGCATTCAACAGGCGAATAAAAAATGACGTCTGGTTTGTCAATTTAGCACCAATGATTTTTAGCCTTTATGGTGAGTAGTGTAACATTACACTTTGTGAATACCGCAGCCACCGCCAGACCCCCAAATGCCTGATGCAGGCATTCATGCTCAGGATTCTCTCTTGTGAAATCAAATACTCAGGCTTCGTCCGCCAAGCCTAATCTCACGATGTTGTACTTTGCGATGATGGCCATTGGCATGGGGCAGACCGTGGTGTTTGCCGTGTTGCCTATGCTGGGGCGCGAACTCAAGCTGGATGAGATTGTGTTTTCCGTGCCCTGGACCGATTGGCAGTTCGCGCCCCGGGAAATGGCGATCACCTCCTTGTCGGCACTCACCGCGTTGGTCTTTTCGATGGTATCGCCGTTTTGGGGACGGATGAGCGACCGCTTTGGTCGAAAACCGATCATCATTTTCGGACTGGTAGGCTATAGCGTGGGCACGGTGACGTTTAATACCGCGGCGTCGGTCGGCTTGGCCGGATTGTTGGGCGGCGCTGGATTGTACGGATTGTTGATGGCGACCCGTGTGCTGCACGCGGCGATCATGTCCGCCGCTAACCCGGCAGCCTCCGCCTATGTGGTGGACGTAACCAGTCTGACCGACCGGGTCAAAGGCATCGGCAAGATGAGTGCCTTTAATCAAGTCGGGTCGATGATTGGACCGGCCCTGGCCTGGTTTGTATCGATCAGCTTTCTTGCCCCGATGTATATGCAAGCCGGTATTACGCTGCTGGCCGCGCTGCTGGTCTGGCGCTATCTTCCGCCGACCAATTCGCACAAGAGCAGGCCTGAGCAGAACAAAAAATTGCGCGCACTGGATCCGCGCTTTCGGGTTTTTGTTCTTATCGGTTTCGCCATTTTCAGTATGTTGGGCATGGTTCAGCAGACGCTGGGCTTTTACTATCAGGATGTGCTGCAGCTGGAAGGGGTGAAGGCCGCGCAAATGTTCTCGATGGCGATGGTGATCTCCTCGGCCTCAATGCTGACCGCCCAGTTCGGCATCGTGCAACGCTACAGTGGTGCGCCCATCAATCTCGTGCGATTTGGTTTGCCGTTTAGTCTGGTTGGCTATTTGGTCATTGCCAATGCCAGCAATCTGCCCATGCTGCTCGGCGCAATGGTGTTTTTTGGTTTGGGAATGGGCATGGCCGGGCCAGGCTACACCGCCAGCGCCACCATGGTTGTTGATAGCCATGAGCAAGGTGCGCTGGCCGGGCTGCTCGGCTCGGCTGCCGGGATGGGATTTGTGGTGGGACCGATTGCCGGTGGTCTGTTATATCGCACAGATGCGTCCTTACCCTATTGGTTCGCCAGTGTTGTGATGCTGGTCGTCATTGCGGTGGTTGCCCGTCTTAGCCGACGCTTGCCGATGGAGGCGAGTGGTTAAAAAGTAGACACTTTTGGTGGGGCTACACGGTCACGCCGTTTGGGCACTTTTGCCCAAGGTTATCCACAGGGTTGTTCACCGAATCTGGGGAAAACTTTTTTTCATATAGATTTATAGAAATGCATTTTTATAACTTTTCTTTCATTTTGGGCTTGAAAACCTGATGAAAAGTGTTAGGTGCGTCAAGTTTTTCTCGATTTCATGTCACTATTGACACATCTCTGTAACTCTGTGAAATCGCGGGAAAATTGTGCAAATTGCCATAATGATCTTATCCACAAGCACGGGCAGCATGAAAGTTCGCATCATTTCCGACACTGAGGACTACTTGCTGGTAGATAAGCCGGCAGGGGTTTCAGTACACAAGGATCAGCAGTCGACATCGCTGTTAACTTCTCTTCAACAACAGACCGGCTATGCCTATCTGGCCCCGGTACATCGTCTGGATCAGGCGACGTCTGGCCTGTGGTTGTTGGCCAAGCATCCCGCGTCAGCGGCTGAGCTGAGCGCTCAATTTGCCGCGCGAAAAACGGAGAAGTTTTATCTGGCATTGTCTGACAGCAAACCATCGAAAAAGCAGGGCAAAGTTGAAGGTGCCCTGATCAAATCCCGCAATGGCAGTTATCGGCTGGCGCGGGAGGGGCAGCCCTGGTCGGTCACCCAGTTTTTCAGTTACGGGCTGGGCAATGGTCGCCGCCTTTTTTTGTTAAGGCCTCAGACCGGGCGCACTCATCAATTGCGTGTCGTCATGCGCAGCCTGGGCGCACCCATATTGGGTGATCGCCGCTATGGTCCAGCTGAAACCGATGTCGATCGCTGTTACCTGCATGCCTATTCGCTGGGATTTTCACTGAGAGGTGAGCTAATCCGCTATACTTTGCCACCAGCTGACGGGCCGGAATTTCTCTCGGGGCCTTGTCAAAACGCACTGGTCAATCTGCGCGAACCCTGGGCGCTGGCATGGCCACAGATTGGAACGAGATCTTTGTGAACCCGATTGATGACGATCCAACGTTGGATCTGGAAACTCGTCTGAATGGCCAGACCGGTCGAATCCACTGGCATGAACTGCAGCGTTACTTTGCTCGCGGGGTAGTGCGTGAAGTCAGCGCGGATATCGACCTGATCCGGGCCGGCAAGGCAATCATTGAAAATGACGCGCAAACCGTCGAGAGCTGGATTGCCGAGGACCGCCTGCGAGTACCAGAGGATGACCAGGCCCAGCGCTGGTTTGAAGACAATGTCGAGGTCTGGGCGCTGGTCATTGCACCCTGGGTGCTGATCCAGCTACCGTAGCGACTATGACGACAGCTCAGACGCTTGAATCTACCCTGCGGCAATGGCTTGACCAGTACTTCGGCGCATTTGCCCAAGGCGACGATGTGCCGCCGGCGCGGCGCTACTTCCTTGAGGGCTACCTGCGTGCCTGCGTTGACGGTGAACTGCTGAGCCTCGCTCAGGCCTGTGCATTGATTGGCGAGTGCTGTCAGCCCCACCTGGGGGATGAGGTGGCTCGCCAGTATAGTACAGCCAATACCTTGGTTTTACACAGTCATATGAAACGCGCGCCGGTGTATCCAACGTGCTGACGGATCTCTATCAGCAACTGGAAGAGAGCGCCTGTCGCGGCGTGCTAATGATTTGCGGCGATCGGGACTGGACCTGCGGCGCAGCCTCTGAGTTGCTGGAGACCTTGCCGGGCGAAGCGGTTCTGGTGGGCGAGTTTGAGCTTGCTGGTTTGACGCCAGCCGCCAAATCGACGCTGTTAGGGCAAGAATGTGATCTGCTGTTGTGGGATCTTTTCTCGCGCCCTGACAGCAATATCCTCGCCGCGAGTAGCGGCTGTCTCAGTCGCGGGGGCTTGCTGGTGCTGCTGGCACCCGAGCCATCGCAATGGTCTGCATACTTTACCTGTGAGGACGGCTCGCCCAGTTACTACTGGCAGCATGTTTTGCGCAGCATTGGCGAGCATCCCTTGTGTTCCCATCTCAGCGAAGCGCAGGGGTGGTTGGAGCACGAACAGGATTTTCCCGTTCTGGAGCCGGACGCGTCTCTTCCCACCGCCGATCAGTTGCAAGTCATGACACTGGTAAGACGTGTTCTGCATGGCCATCGACGGCGGCCGCTGGTCATCCGCGCAGATCGTGGCCGTGGAAAATCTGCGCTGCTGGGTTTTTGTGCCGCCGAATTTTTACAGGAAGACACGGGTAATATTCTGGTGACGGCGCCTCGTCGTCAGGCGGTCGATTCTCTGTTTCGCCATGCGGCAGACAGCCTGGGCTTGGACGACATTGCGGGCAATACGCTGACTATGGGTGACAGCGCATTGCGGTTTTATCCTCCGGATCAGTTGCTGGCGCAAGGCCCTGCGGGTCGGCTGTTGCTGGTGGATGAGGCGGCAGCGATTTCCCCGGCGATTTTGGCTAGCCTGGTACAGCATTATCCGCGGATTGTCTTTGCCACGACGGTGCACGGTTACGAAGGTTCCGGGCGCGGCTTTGATATTCGTTTTACCGACACGCTTGATCGCCTGGCCCCGCAATGGCAATCGGTGGAGCTGCAGGAACCTATTCGCTGGAGCGAGGGTGATCCGTTGGAAGCGATGTTGAATCGCTGTTTTTTGCTGGATGCCGATATGGCACCGCCGCAATCTGAGTTTACCGACGAACTCAGTGTGGAATGGATCGACAAAGAAACCCTGCTTGCCGACGAATCCCTACTGCGACAACTGTTTGGATTGTTAGTGGCGGCACATTATCAGACCGCGCCGTCGGATTTGCAGCAGTTAATGGATTCTCTGGCGACCCATGTGTTTGCGATCCGCTCAGCGCAGAGCGATGTCCTCGCTGCAGCGTTGGTGATGGAGGAGGGTGGTCTGCCCGATGCCTGGCTTGATCCGGTGCAGCAGGGGCAGCGACGACTGCAGGGGCATCTGCTGCCGCAGTCATTGACCTATCACCTGGGTGTTGATGAAGGGCTGCGTTTGCGCTGCGCGCGGGTGAGTCGCATTGCTGTACACGCCGGTTATCGTCGGCAAGGGTTGGGGCGTACACTGCTCGCCGAAATCGAAAGTTTCGCCCTGGCGCAGGGGCTTGATTATGTGGGGTCGAGTTTTGCGGCTGATAGCCAGGTGTTGCCTTTTTGGCTGGGGGCCGACTATCTGCCGCTGCGTTTGGGGGTTCGGCGTGACCCCTGTAGCGGTAGCCATGCCCTGTTAATTGCGCGACCGCTGTCAGAATTTGCGGCTCAGGTTTTGCCGCCAGTCTATGAGCGTTTCTGTCGCGATTTTCCACTGCAATTGCGCGAGTTATTCTCCGAGCTGGATGTGGATGTCGTGCGGGCACTGTTGAGGGCGCGCGAATCCGACAAGCGGCTCGACCAGCCGGTTAGACGAGAAGCTCAACGATTTGCCACCGGGGAAATCGCCTTTGAACACGCCTATAGTGCCTTGTTTACGTATCTGGTTGAATCAGGCGCGGCGTTGCCGGAACGCAATGAGATAGCCATTGCGATTCGCAAAGTGCTGCAAGGGGCTAGCTGGAAGTCACTGGCAGCACAATTTCAACTCACTGGGCGCAAGGCGGCAGAGCATCAGCTGCGTCAGGCCTACAGACTGCTTTTATCGTTGGAGGGATAAACCACTATGCCAAGTATTTTTAGTCGCATCATTGACGGTGAATTGCCGGGACATTTTATCTGGCGAGATGAAAAGGCGGTTGCCATTATGACCATAGCGCCGATCTGTGCGGGGCATGTGTTGGTGATTCCGATTGAGGAAATTGATCACTGGGACGATTTGCCGGAGGAACTTGCCAATCACTGCCTGGCGGTCGCCCGAAAAATCTGTAAGGCACAAAAAACAGTCTATGACTGCCAGCGTGTGTCGTTACAAATCGTTGGTCTGGAAGTGCCTCATACCCACTTGCATCTGGTGCCGATCAACAGCATGGCGGACGCGAATTTTGCCAACGCGGCCCAGGCCGATGCGGAAGCACTGGCCGGGGAGGCTAAGCGTTTGCGGGCGGTGTTGGGGACGGAAGGTTTATAAAAGGGATGGGGCGTGCAATACCCACCCGTCATCACGTACCCACAGCGCTTCGCGGGGCATGCTAAGGAACGCATTGACGCGGTGATCTCGTGAATGTGCTGCCACACCTTACGCCGGCATCCTGTCCACACTAATCGCCGAGCGTTGAATCGTTCCCTTCAACCAGCTGCCCCCGTCCGGATCTTTGAGGATGTCACCGACGCCGCCGGGGGTTTCTATCAAGACATCTTGTTGTTGCTCTAACAGGCTGCCCCAGTCGGGCAGCTCCATTGCACTGAGTGTTTTCAACAGGGATTCTGCATCGAAATCAAAGTGCTGCCAAGCGCTGTTGCGGCTGCCGATCCTGGGGCTGAGTGTTTTATCCAGTGCCAGCACGCAACGCAGATGGTCGACAAAGTTTGTTGGATGCCCTTGTTCAATCAACCATTCGCAGAGCTTTGCTTCCAGCAGGCGATAGGTGCGTTGTGGCGATTGCAGAAGTGCCAGGTAGATTTTCGCGCGACGCTCGTAAACCGCCATGCGGTCGCTGGCGTCAAGCGCGCCAAGCTCATCGCTGTACTCGCTCAGGCAATCGCGCAACAGGCTCCGCAAGACGGTTGAGATGCCACTCACACCCGATAAGGCGAGGAAGCGTGTGGTAAGCGGTAACAGGTGGCCGTGCACAAAGAGGATGTGTGCGCTGATTAAAAAGTAGCCCTCAAAGCCCTCGTCGCGGCTGAAGGTGTGGCAACCCACCACGTACTCACCCTTTGCCTTGCCGTAGCCAGCCACCGGAATGGTCTGAATCGCATAGTCTTCGCGCTTTTCGTAGAACTCGGTGCCGGGCAGCAGGGTGTAGCCGAATATATTGATATTGGGAAAGGTTGCCAGCAGCTGATCAAGGTTGGATTCGAAATCCTTCAGATTGTCCCCCGGCAGGCCCCAGATCAGTTCGGCGGCGATGGGAACCCCTTGTTCGGCCATCTGCTTGGCAATGGGTTCGTACTTGTTGGATGCCATGTTTTGCCGGTTGCTGAGTTCCAGTGCCAGCGGGGTCAGGGTTTGCAGGGCCAGCTGGTAGTGGGGCAGCAAGCCGTGACGATTCAGCAGCAACACAATCTCTTGCACCCGCGGGCTGTGTTTCTTGGACCAGGAGGTGGCGAAGGTACTGGGATAGCCCGTTTCTGCTTTGAGCGTGCAGATCAGTTCAGCCTTTGCCAGATCATCCTTGAGCGCGCCGAAGTTGGAATCAGCCAACCAGATATCCTTGATGCCGGCAGCAACGATCTGGCGCCAGTCGCGTTCGATACGCTCCATGGAAAACTGATACATCTTGGTGCCTATTGCACCTGTGCCCCATTCGCAAAAGGCGCATTTAAAGGGACAGCCCCGGCTGGTTTCGTAGGAAATGGAGTCGTAGAGGGCCTTGCCTTTCTCATCCGTAAGCGGCACCACTTCCAACGCGGATGGTAGACCGTCCAGATCAATCCGCCGGGTGCGCTCCCCGGTTTTTGTCAGAGCACCTTTGTCGAGGTAGGCCAGCCCCGCAATGTTCGCCCAGTTTTCAGGAGAGGGGTTGTCCAGTAATTCCTGAAATGTTGCTTCGCCCTCACCCAGAACGATGAGGTCAAGGGGTTCGTCGAACAGGTAGTCTTCTGCTTGCTGCACATGGGGGCCGCCTGCGACCAGCAGAATCTCGGGGCAGGCCTGCTTCAGTTCCCGCGCGATTTGCAGGAATTCTGCTGCATTCCATGTATAGAAACTAAAGCCAATGATGGGTTGAAGGCCTTGCGCCAACGCGGCTTTGGCTTGGCTGAGGTGCTCCCGGCGCCAGATTTCCGGCCAGGCCAGCGCTTTGTCACCGTCGCGAAAATGCACCAGCGATATGTCGTTGGTTTCAGGCTGGGCGCTGTAGCGCAGATAGTAGGCTTTCAGGCCCCCCGTGGTGGTTGGGGCGGCGTAGAACTGGTCGGAATCCATGCTAAGCAACCAGACCGGGCGCTGGCTGGATGGGGAAGATAAAGCGTGAGCAGACATTGTGATTATGGGTTCGCGTCGTGATATGGGTTAGCAACGTAGCCTACCAGCCTTTATAGGCTTGGGCATTAGCATTTTTTTAGCTGAGTCGGGACCTGTGGCCCCGACCCCCTACAAACGATAACAAGGAGTTGTAATAGATGAGTGAAGTGGTTGTCAGCCGTGAGTTTGAGGTCCCGGCGGAGCGGGTTTGGGCAGTCCTTGCGGATTTTGGGGATATCAATTGGGCGCCCGGTATGGAAAAGGTGGAAGTTATCGGCGAAGGGCCCGGAATGACGCGCCGCATCTTTATGCCCGATATGGAGCCTATCGATGAGGTGTTGCAGTCAATCGATCACGAACAGCGCAGCCTGCGCTACACCATACCGCGTGGCAATCCGTTGCCGATCAAGGATTACCTGGCGGGCCCAACCGTCGTTGCGCTCAATGCGTCGCATTGTCGGGTCGACTGGCTGGGTCAATTTAGCGCCGCCGGTATTAGCGATGCCGAGGCAGAGGATGCCGTGCGCGGCATCTACGGCATGATGCTGCAATGGCTGGACGAACACATTTGTCAGGAAGGCTGATCGATTTGATAGCGCGCCAGGTAGTCGGGTTGCAGGCTGTAGCCCAGCGCTGAGCGGCGGATCAGGTCCAGGCAGAATGCGCTAACCCAGCGCCGAAACAGACTGCGCCCCAATGGCACGTGCAGGGCATAGCTGTGCACGTCGCGGTTCGAGGCCAATGCCACCCAAACCGTACCTACAGGTTTGGATTCGGTGCCGCCGTCCGGCCCGGCAATGCCTGTCACCGCGACGGCGATGTCGGCGCCGCTGTTGTGCAATGCGCCCAGCGCCATGGCTTCCGCGACTGGCTGGCTTACGGCGCCGTTATGTTCCAGTGCGTCGGCGGGTACACCCAGTTGGGCCTGCTTCATGGCATTGGAGTATGTCACCCAGCCCGCTTCAAATACCTGTGACGCGCCGGCGATATCCGTGATCTGACTGGCAATCATGCCGCCTGTGCAGGACTCGGCGGTAGCCACATGCAGTTGCTCGCGGTAGAGCGCGTCCA
>JBFKXO010000068.1:0-9216 GCA_041638115.1 Litorivivens sp.
GGTGCCGAAATCATCGATCGCTATTTTAATGCCGGCCTTGCGAAGTTGGTTAAGCTCCCGGTAAAGACTTCGATCATCTTCAATCAGACCGGATTCGGTAATCTCCAGGGTGATGACGTCCGGGGAAATATCAAAGCGTTGCAAGGTGGCGAGAGTTTTTTCCGCAAACCGGTAGGCCTGCAACTGCCAGGGACTGACGTTGATCGACAGGCGACCGCGAAAGCGACCGTTGTTCTGCCAGTGTTGCAGGACACGGCAGGCTTCATTCATCACCCAGTCGCCCATGGCGACCATCAGCCCTCGGCGTTCGGCCAGCGGGATAAACACCGCTGGGGAAAGCATGCCCCGGGTGGGGTGTTGCCAGCGAATCAGGGCTTCTGCGCCGACCAGACGGTGCATGCTGTTGAGCTGGGGTTGGAAATGCAGGCAAAACTGATTCTGCTTCAGGGCATCGTCCAGTTCGCGTTCCAACGCCAGACGTTCTTCTACTTCAGCAGCAAACTCCGGGTTGTAGTAGACGATGGTATCCCCGCCCTGATTGACAGACTCTTCCAGCGCCAATTCAGCGTGAAACAGCAGCTGCGGCACGTTGCTGCCTGCTGTGATATCGATCACGCCGACGCTGTAGCTGATATCGATCACTTGTTGGCCTACGCGGTAAGGGCGGCGCAAGCTGGCCTGGGGCTTCAGTGTGGCGGTGATGTCCGATTTGCTGAACGTGACATAGTCTTCTGCGTGGGCGGTAATGATCGCAAATTGTGCTTCGCTCACACGGGCGGCAAGTAAGTCCTTGTCTTGTCCGCGTTTCAGTCGGTCGGCGAGCTGTAACAGCAGGTTGTCACTATTGCTCTCACCGAAGGTCTGCTTAAGCTCACGAAAACGGTCAATTTGCAGCAGCAAAAGTTTACGTTCCCGGCGCTGATCTTTGCGGCACCACTCCAGCGTCGCTTTTAACCGGCGAATATTGGCGAGGTTGGTGAGTTCATCGCTAAACGCCTGGCGCATGGCTTTGCGCTCGGCATCGGTGCGCTGTGCGACTTCAGACGACAGCCGGGCACTTTTCTGAGTCAATTCTTCCACCAATTCCTCGTGGTCGCGGCCAAAAACCACAGCAGTGACAATAAACAACAGGATAAAGGTGGCGCCGCCGGGTAGTACGAAAACGGGAAGGGCGAAGTAGTAGTACAGAATCTGGGTGATGTAGGAAAATGCCTGAACTCCCAAAAACAGGGCAAACAGGCTCGCGGTGAGTACAGCACCTTCTCTGCGCAAGCGTTCCGTGCAGTAAGAACCCCAGGCGATGCCAACCAGCGCCAGCAGCTGAAATATCACAGATTGCGTTCTGTAGTCGAAAATCAGCTGGCCGTCACTCGTAAGCCTTAGTGATTCGAGAAAAAAGCCGTGTGGCAGGCTGAGACTGTACAGGGTGATCAGGGCACATACCGTGCTGTAACTCATTAGAAAGGTTGAAACTGGTCGTTTGATTTCGATGGCTGCGTAGCGGGTCATCAGCCATACCAGAGCCGAAAGATAGCCAAATGCCCCGATATTCTGAATCTTGGCGTAGATGGATGCTCTTTCGATAGAGGGCGTGCTGAAAAGTAGTGCGCTGCACACCAGAAACAGCGTGACGCAGACACAAAGAAAGGCGTAGGCCTGATAGACATACCGCTGCCGTTCAAGGCGACCCAGCCAGATTGACTGGATGGCGGTGTAGAGCGCAATGGCGCTTGTGGCGAAATACAGTATTTGCACGCAAGCTGTCTCGGGCGAATAAAAATGTGCGTTAGCGCTATGTGTAGCAGAAATGGGGAGACTTTATAAGCAATTTATTGGATGTAGGCGGCGCTGATCTTGTGCCATTGCGGGAAATCGCTTTCCGAGAGTGGGGGGCTGAACAGGAAGCCCTGATAGCGTGCGCAACCCATGGTTGAAAGCAGTGAGAGCTGCTCGTCGGTTTCAATCCCTTCAACGATAACGTCGACATTTAATGCCTTGCCAATATTCACCATACTGGTCAGCAGCTGCAGACCGCGTTCGGTATGTGCGTCCGCGATAAAGGATTTATCGATTTTGATCGCATCCAGCGGCAGGTGGCTCAAATACGCCAGTGAGGAAAATCCGGTGCCAAAATCATCCAGCGCGATCTGGATGCCGTGTCGGCGCAGGGTTTCCAGATGGCTTCGCGTGTGGCTGAAGTTCTCGATCAGGGTACTTTCGGTTAATTCGAGTGTCAGCCAACTGCCGTCAAGCTGGTAGTGCTGCAGGGTATTGAGCACGTGAGCGGCGTAGTTTTCATCCTGAAGCTGCCAGGGGCTGACATTGACCGCAATGCGGCCCACGGGCAGCTGTCCCTGTTGCCGCCATTGCTTCATCAGCTGGCAAACACGGTGCAGAACCCAGTCGCCCAGGGTCGAGGCCAGTCCGCTGCGCTCGGCCAGCGGAATAAACACCGCGGGCGAAACAGGCCCCAGGTCGGGATGCTGCCAACGCAGCAGGGCCTCGGCGCCGGCGGGCTCGCGATCGCCGTCGACTAGAGGCTGAAAACAGATCGACAGTTCGTCGAATTGGGTGGCATTTTTCAGGTCGGTCTCGAGCATCTGTTGTTCGGCGTGTTGCCGTGCGAGCGTCTCAGAGTAGAAGCAGATGCTGCCAGAGCCCATCACAATGGCTTCGTCCAGGGCGAGGTCAGCCTTGTACAGCGCGGATTGCGCTGAGTCTTCGATGGTTAGATCGATAACGCCCGCACTGAAAGCGATCTCAAGCGTTTGCTGGCCGGCGGTAAAGGGCGCCGACAATGCGTCTCCTTCCATCCAGCCGCCTTGGCCAGTTTCACGGTTCAGGGCATAGCCTTGGGCAAAGCGCGACAGCACGGCGAAGGTATCGTCGTTCAGGCGCGCAATAAGCTCGCTGTTTGGCATATCGGTTTGCAGGCGATCGGCAACCTCGATCAGGATGGCGTCGCAGTGATGCTCGCTCAGGGTCTGCCGGATCTCGCGCAGCCGCTCTACCTGTATCAGCATCAGGCTCAAACCCCGGGGGCTCGCCAGCAGGCATTCCTTGAGCTGGGCGCGTAGTTCGAGTTCGTTACCCAGGCCGGTCAGAGGGTCAGTGAAAGCCTGGGCGCGAACGGCTTCCTCGGCCTGGCGACGACGGTCAACTTCCTCGTGCAGCTCATCACGCTGCCGGTTCAATTCCTGTATCAGCAGCCGGGTATCGTGACCGAAGCACAGTGAGATCACCACGAACAGCCACAGGAAGGAAATGCCGCCGGGAATATCGGCCTGTATGTGTCCAAAGTTGAACAGCAATTGGACCCCGTAAGACAGGGCCAGGATCACCAGATAGCTGCTTAACAGCGCAGCGGCGAAGCGATTATTCTGTTGCCACAGCAGGCGGCAGCACCAACTGCCCCAGACTACGCTGGCAAACCCCAGCACCTGATAAATTGCTGATGAGGGGCGGTAATCGTAGTGGATCTGGACAATGTGGCTGCCGAGAATTTCAGTGTGTCCGAGCAATTCGACGTTTTCGACGAACAGTCCAAAGGGCAGGCTTAGGCTATACAGTGCCAGCCCCACGGTGACCAGCGTGAATACGATCAGTGCAGCCAGTGCTTTGGGCCGAAATTGGATATGAGCGTAGTTGGCCATCAGCCAGACAAACGCGGCCATAAAGCCGAAGGCGCCGACACTCTGCCAACGGCTGTGCTGAGCAAAATCCTGCAGCGTTGGCGCGCCGAGCAGAGCAGCGGTGGAGCCCAGAAACAGGCCGGTAAAACCACAGAGAAAGAGGTACGCCCGGTAGACATGGCGTTGCCGGTTGGCGGAACTCAATGGAACGGCTTGCAGCGCCGCAAACAGAGCAATGGCGCAGGCCGCGTAGTAAATGGTGATCATAAGGAATCAGCGAATTACGATCCCGCAACCGAATGTTAGGCAAATCTAGCGATTTTGGCGGGTAATTGCCAGTTGCACTCCTACTAACGGCTATTTTTGTTATGATCGGCCGAGACGTTCGCGGGATGTGGGCGAATGTTACTGATAACGACCAATAACGGGCAGCGTCGATTACCATAAAAGCTACCGGTGCCGATTAGGGGGTGCCCAGACGTGCCGAATTTCAGTCATGCGTGCAAGAGGAAAACCATGAAGAAGCTACTTGTTTTGCCATTGCTGGTAACGCCATGGGCGCTATCGGCACATGAGGCAGATAAGGATTTTGATCTGGGGCATTGGTATATCGAAGGCGGCTATGTCGCATCGAGTTTGAAAGATGCTCAGAGCACGATTACCTTCGATAGCAACGCCAACACCTGCGAAGATGTGATTCCGCAATTGCTGCCGGGACCTCTGGGCTGTAATGCAGGCTCACAAAGTGGTGTGGTCTTGTTGTTCCCCAGCAATCAGGCTTTAGGTCCTGGCAATGCCCAGACCTTTGAAACCACCTATGACGATGGCAGCGGCTATGACGTATCGCTGGGTTACGACTTTCCCGGCGCCTTCCGCCTGGAACTGAACTACGCCGATTTCGACAATGACCTGGAAGAAGTTGGCGGTGCCCAGGCCGACGATACCCTGCAGTCGCAATTGCTGATGGGTAATTTGTGGTTCGATTTCAATGAAAGCGGTACCGTTCAGCCCTATCTCGGTTTGGGTCTGGGTGCTGCCCGGTTGTCGCTGGAAGAAGCGGATGACACCGTGATGGTGGCGCAGGCCGGTCTGGGTCTTAACTTCGCTCTGACGGATCACGTTAAAATCAATCTGGGCTACCGCTACTTCGAAGGCAAGGATGCGGAGTTCAGTAATTCAACAACCACTTACGATACGGAATATGCCGGTCAGCGCGTGTCGCTGGGTCTTCGCTACGACTTCCTGGCTGAGCCGCCACCGCCGCCGGATTCCGATGGCGACGGTGTGTTGGACGACAAGGATCAGTGCCCGAATACACCGCGCGGTGTAGCGGTTGACCCGCTGGGCTGTCCGTTGGATAGCGACGGCGACGGTGTGCCCGATTATCAGGACAAGTGCCCCGGCACCTTGCCTGGCACCAAAGTAAGCGCCGATGGCTGCCCGCTGGATAGCGATGGCGACGGCGTTATCGATGCTAAGGATCAGTGCCCCAGAACCGAGCCGGGACGTAAAGTACTGGAGAATGGCTGTGAGTCGATTGTTCTGGAAGGCGTGAACTTCGAGACCAATCGCTCAACGCTGACGCCACACGCGATTCAGGTGTGTCGTTCGGTGGCTGATACCCTGCAGCGCGCCCGTGACCTTGAAGTGGAACTGCAAGGCCACACCGATAGCGTAGGTGCTGCAGAATACAACCAGCGGTTGTCGCAGGCGCGCGCGGAAGCTGTACGTAGCTGTCTGATTCAGAACGGCGTCGCTGCATCGCGACTGACAGCACGCGGTTACGGTGAGTACCAGCCGGTGGCGTCCAACAGCTCTGCCGAGGGGCGTGCGAAAAACCGTCGTACCGAGATGAAGATCACCAACAACTGATTGGTGTCTAGCGGAATGAAAGCCCTCTTCGGAGGGCTTTTTTATGTCTTGTCGGAAAGACATCGCAAAGCAATACAAACCGAGCAGACTAAAACAGGGAGTATTGCGAGCTGATCGAATCGGTGGTCTGTGCTTCAACAGGTACCCGAAACTGACTGCAGTCCAGCGTTATTGAGCGCGTATTGTTCAGCCCCACCCGTCGCGCCGCGACGGCAAACCGTTGCCGGATAAGTTCGGCAAATATTCCCTGTCCCCGCATCCGTTCGCCGAAGGCGCTGTTGTAAAGTTTGCCGCCGCGAAGGGATTTCAGGCGGCTGAGCACATGTTCGGCGCGCTGCGGAAAGTGCTGTTCCAGCCACTGACAAAACAACGGTGCGACCTCGTGTGGCAGACGCAGCAAGATATAGCTTGCACTGCGGGCGCCGGCTTCGGCGACGGCAGTCAAAATCGCTTCTATTTCGTTTTCGTTGATCAGGGGTATGACCGGGGCGACCAGCGCTGACACGGGAATGCCCGCCTGATGCAAGGCTTTCATGCTCCTGACGCGTGTGGCGCCGCTGGCGGTGCGGGGCTCCAGTATCCTTTTGAGCTCGTTGTCGAGCGTGGTCACGCTAAAAGCCACCTGTACCAGATTGCGGCTTGCCAATTCTGCCAGTACATCAATATCGCGCAGTATCAGCGCGCTCTTGGTAATGATGGACACCGGCTGTCTGAAGTTGAGGGCGACCTGCAACAACGAGCGGGTAATGCCGAGATTCTTTTCGATGGGCTGGTAGGCGTCGGTGTTGATGCCCAGGGCAATGGCCTCACAGCGATAACTGCGCCGGGATAATTCCTTTGCGAAAACCTCGGCGGCATTGATTTTGGCGCTGAGCCGAGTCTCGAAATCCAGACCGGGCGACAGATCGAGGTAGCTGTGACTGGGTCTGGCGAAGCAATAGACACACCCCTGTTCGCAACCCCGGTAAGGGTTGATGGATAGGTTGAAGGGTACATCCGGTGATTGGTTGCGGGTGATCAGAGAGCGTGCGATTTCCTCCCGCACCTGTGTTTGCGGATGTCGCACCGGTTCGTCGTCGGCATCGAGTTCGACGGTGTGGATGCTGAAACGCCCGGGCAGGTTGGTTGCGCTGCCCCGGCCTTTAATGGGGGTAGACATAGCATGCAGATCGACACTGTGTTTATATACAGTAACTCGACTGGCGTAGGCTTCGCAAGCGGTGGCTCCAAGATGAAGCAAAACACAGTAAGCTAGCCGCGAACTATAAGAAAGTTGTGCCTATGAGTATTCCCGCTCTCGCGGCCTTGATCGTTATGGCCCAGCTCGCGCTGGTGATTGCCATGCTGTTGATGATTGCCGAACCGGCAATGCGCACGGCGAACCGCCTGTTGGCGCTGATCCTCCTGATTTTCGGTGCGAACCTTTTATTGTTCTTCTGGAAAGAAACCGGCACCACGCCTTTTCCCGGATATTACCGGCGGGTGATTTACACGGTCTGTCTGGCCATCGCGCCGTTGCTGTTGCTCTACACCCGAGCCATGGTGCAGCCTGTGTTTCGCTTGCGTAAAAACGATCTGCTGCACTTTCTTCCGGTGGTGGTCGTTCTCGGGTTGAGCCTGCCCGTGACCGGGGTGCTGCGCGATCCGCAGGCGGGCGTGGCTATCGCCACCGATGACAGCCCCTATCTGGTGTGGCTGACCAGTGTATTAGCGGTGGCTGGCAGCCTGTGGGGGCTGGGTTATGTCGCTGCGGGTCTTTGGGAGATCCGGCGCTATCAGCAGGGGCTGCGCGATCGCTTTTCCAGCCTGGAGGCTGTCAGCCTGCGCTGGCTGCGGCGCATACTGTATCTGTTCGGCGCGATGAATCTGATACTGGCGCCCGTCGCGCTCTTGCGCATCGAGGTAGGTGGCGCCCTGCATCCGGTGCTTTACGTGATTCTGCCCACCAGCGTGATTTTGCTGAACTACGTGGCGATTGCCGGTTTTCGACGTGCTCAATTGTTTTACGCCCGGCCCGATTTGCCGCGTTTACTGGCCGAGCCCCTGGTGCCCCAAGCATCGGTGAATGAGAGCGCGGTGGCACAGCCCGTGAATCGCGAAGAACCTGCGCCTGCCAAGCACGCCAAATATGCGCGCTCGGGTCTGGATGAGTCTGCCTGTCATCAGCTTTGGCAGGAAGTGAACCGCATTATGACCGAGCGCAAACTCTATCTCGACGACAGCTTGCAACTGGCCATGCTGGCATCAGAAGTGGGTATCAGTACTCAGGAGCTGTCGCAGGTGCTCAGTACCTGTGCTGGCCAGAACTTTTACGACTATGTGAATGGCTTGCGGGTAAAGGAAGTGCAGGCATTGATGGCCGATTCAGCATACCAAGACTGTTCGCTGCTGCACCTGGCCGAAGAGGCCGGCTTTCGCAGCAAGTCCACCTTCAATAAATACTTCAAGGCCAGTGTGGGTCAGACACCCGGCGAGTATCGGGCAAGCCTGGCGGCGAAACAGTAAAACCTGGCACTTGCGGGTCGCGCCGGTCGGCGAGGTCGCCGTGCGCGCTCTGTTACGGCAGATTGCGTGCTCGCGATGGACGATTAAGAGGAGTTTTGCGTGATTGAATCCATTCTCAGTTGGGGTGCCGACAGTATTGTCGCACTGCAGCAGTTCACCATTTGGCCCTGGGATGCGCTGTTGCGTTTCCTGACCTGGCTCGGCGGCATGGGCTACCTGTTTACGGTGCCGCTGGTGTTGTGGTGTGTGAACCGCCGTCTTGGACTGCAGCTGCTGATGATGGTGGCGCTGACGATGTATCTGAATACCGTGATCAAGGAATGGTTTGCCCTGCCACGCCCCTTCGAGGTGGATACCCGGATATTGTCTGAGGGCGAAATGGGCTTCAGTTTTCCCAGCGGCCACGCCCAGTTGGTCGCGGTGTTTTGGGGGATGCTGGCCCTGCATGTGGGCAGACAATGGTTTACCGGCCTCTGCCTGGCAGTGATTTTTCTGACCGGGCTGTCACGCTCTTATCTCGGTGTGCACTATCCCACTGACGTGCTGGTGGGCTGGCTGTTTGGCGGCCTTACGCTTTGGGGGTGGTATTTATGGGGCGGCGCATTGTTGCGCTGGCCGCTGCAGCAGCGCTTGCTCGGGTTACTTGTTGCGGTCGCCTTGATGTTAGCCATAGCGCTGTCGCTGGGCTCGTCGCCAATGGTCTACGGTAGTCTGGGTATGGGGCTGGCTGCGGGGCTGAGCGGCTTGCGAGTGCAGGATAACCCTGCCGGGATCGGAATGCTAAAACGCATTTTTCGATTCGCGCTGGGTATTGTGCTGATGTTTGCTCTGCTGGCGATACTGCCCAAGATTGCCGCGTGGAGTCAGCTGCCGGCGGCGGTCGATGCATTTGTGCTAACGGGGCTGCTCGGTGTGGCAGTGGTTGCCTTGCTGCCCCGCCTGTTCCGGAAACTGCGTTGGTAAAAGCCGGGCCGCATGGCCCGGTGTTCAGTATTGGTAGCCGAGGCTGAGACCAACGGTGCGCGGTGAATTGGGACCAAGGCTGGTGATCACGCCGTCCACGCCAAGGCCGATGGGTACCGGCCGAAAAAACAACTGATCCTCGTCCTCCAGGCTTTCCACAAAGGCGTCGACCGTGACACTGCCACCGGGGCTCAGCCAGCTCAGACGAATGTCGGTATTGCTATAGCTGGGCAGGTGGTCCACA
>JBFKXO010000069.1:0-9210 GCA_041638115.1 Litorivivens sp.
ATGGCCTTGTTGGGCTGCACTGGAAAGCCGGTAACGGTAGAGACCAGACGCGAGGTCGGCACGATATGACTGGCGTCGATGCGGGTTTCCACAGGGAAGACATCGCCCCGGGTGCGCACCGCCATCACAATTTCCTCCAGCGATGCATTGCCCGCACGCTCGCCCAGGCCGTTGATGGTGCATTCAACCTGGCGCGCCCCCTGCAGCACAGCTGCCAGCGAATTGGCCACCGCCAGACCGAGGTCATTGTGGCAGTGAACGGAAAACACCGCTTTGTCGGCGTTGGGTATGGCGTTCATCAGTCGGCCAATGAGGTGGCCATATTCCTGCGGCTCCGCGTAGCCTACCGTGTCGGGCAGGTTAATAGTGCTGGCCCCGGCATTGATGACCTGTTCGATGATGCGACACAGAAAATCAAATTCCGAGCGCGACGCGTCCTCACAGGAAAACTCCACATCGTCGGTCAGATTGCGCGCGGTCTGGACAGCGCGCACCGCCTCGGTTACCACCTGATCAGGCTTCATCCGCAACTTATAATCCATATGGATCGGCGATGTGGCTATAAAGGTGTGAATGCGCGACAAAGCCGCAGGCTTGAGGGCCTCACCGGCCCGCTCAATATCCTTGGTGGAGGAGCGCGCCAGCGAACAGATACGGCTGGTCTTGACCGCTTCGGCCACCGCTTTTACCGATTCAAAATCGCCCTGACTGGCAATAGCAAAGCCCGCCTCGATCACGTCGACACCCATTTTTTCGAGCATCTTGGCTATGCGCACTTTCTCGTCGCGAGTCATCGAGGCGCCGGGGCTCTGCTCGCCGTCGCGCAAGGTGGTGTCGAATATAATCAGCTGTTGTTTGGCCGGCTCGGTTGCCATCGGCGTCTCCCGCGAGAATCCCTGTGTACTGTTCGGCTATTTTCACACAGAATGCACTCAAAGCAGAGGGCGAAATCGCCCCGCGAGTGCCAACGCGGGAATTCGGACCACAGCGCCATATGCAGAGCCATCAGCAGAAAGGCTCCACGCGGAAAGTTCCGCGACGGCCAGTGGAGATTTCCCAAATTCTTCACAGCGCACCTATAACACTTAGGATAAAGTGCGCACACATCTAATCAGGACAACGAGGTTTATGATTCGAGTCTTTCGCGGTCTTTTGTTTGGCAGCCTGCTGCTGACCAGCCTTGGCTGGGCAACCGAGCGTGTGTCTGATGTTGAACCTATCAAGCCCGAACTGCCACCCGAGCGTTCTGTGGATCGCCCCTTTTTGGGAAAGCCGATCACCCCCGGCATCCTCGATCGCCGCGCCTGGTCTGCGGGCCAGCCATTATCCGGTCTGGCGCTGCCCACCCCGGTACTCATCGCGGCGGGCAACAAGCCCGGCCCCACCATGTGTCTGACAGGCGCGGTTCACGGTGACGAACTCAATGGCGTGGAAATCATCCGTCGCATCATGTTCGCCCTGGACACCGAAAGCCTGACCGGGACCGTGATCGCCGTGCCCATCGTCAACCTCTACGGCTTTCAGCGCAACTCCCGCTATCTGCCCGACCGGCGAGATCTGAACCGCTACTTCCCGGGCAATAACACCGGCAGCTCGGCTGCCCGTATCGCCCACCACTTATTCAAGGACGTGATCAGCCACTGCGACGCGCTGATCGACATTCATACGGGGTCATTCCACCGCACCAACCTGCCCCAGGTTCGCGCCGACTTGAGCAACCCCAAGGTCGCCAGGCTAAGCCAGCTGTTTGACGATTTCGTCGTGCTACACAGTGTTGGCGCGGTCGGCACCCTGCGCCGCGCCGCCGTCGAGGCCGGCATTCCCGCTGTCACCCTGGAAGCGGGTGAACCTCTCTATCTGCAACCGGAGGAAGTGGCTCAGGGTGTTCGCGGTGTGCTTGCGGCCATGCGCGGCTTCGGCCTGATGGGCGAATACAACAAAGTGGTATCCGACCAAAAGGTCTTTTTTGAGTCTGTCTGGCTACGCGCCGACCAGAGCGGCGTCCTGTTCAGCGAAGTCAAAGTCGGCGACACTGTTAAAAAGGGCGAAATTCTCGGCTCGGTGACCGATCCCATCACCAACCGCAGCTCTGTCATCCGCGCCAAAGCCCGTGGCACCGTTATTGGTATGGCTTTGAATCAGATGGTGATGCCCGGTTTTGCCGCCTATCACATGGGCCTGCACAAGGCGGAGGGGGCCGCGGTTGAGAAGGCCGCCGAGGGCGCTGCCGATGCCGCCCTGGAAGACGTGCGCAAAGCTGTGCAGGAAGTCGCTAAAGAAGCTGCTGCAAGCGCCAGCCAAAGCGGGGATGATCCGCAGGCTGTGAGCGACGCCGCCCGCAAAGCGGCGGAAGAAGCCACCAAATCCGTTATTACCGCGCCTCTGCCCGTGCGCGGTAAGGGTGAGGACGCCTCCGAGCAGGAGCCGCCCGCGCCGGAACCCGATGAACATCCAGAGTAAGGAGGACTCATGCGAGTGCCAATGAACAAAGCCCTGACCGCACTGTTACTGGTATTGACCAGCAGTGCGGTGGCGGAAAAGGATCAACCGGGCAAGGTTATTGCCGGTTGGGTAGAGCGTGTGACAGTTCTCGATATCCGCGACAATCCGATCAAGGCCAAACTGGACTCGGGAGCCAATACCTCCTCAATTCACGCGGTCGATATCAAAAAGTTTGAGCGCGATGGCGATGACTGGGTGCGCTTCAAGTTTGTCGACAAGGACGGCGATACCAAGGAAATGGAACGCCCGCAGGTCCGTGGCGTAAAAATCAAGGACCTCGACGGTGGCGCCGATCACCGGCCGGTGATAGAACTGGATATGTGTTTTGATGGCCGTATCCACAAAACCCAGTTTACACTCAGTGACCGATCCGGCTTTAATTACCGCATACTCCTGGGACGCCGCTTTCTAGGCGACGTCGCTGTTATTGACCCCGGCACAACGTTCCTGACCAAAGAACACTGCCGTGAGGTAGAAAAAGAAGATTAGAACCGGGCCGGCTTATAGCCGGAACCCGCGTGGGGAAAGCCAATGCGCGATTTAAAACTAAGAGTGCTCGCCGTCATCCTGTTCGCGGCTGGACTGGGCCTCTGTCTTTATAAAGTCAACGTTTTCGGGTTGCCGTTGAAACCCGGCCAGGACGAGGAAGTGTGGACGGTACAGGCCCGAATCTCCTTCAAAGGCACTGGCAAGCCCACCAAAGTACAGTTCGCGGTTCCCTATCAGGCGCCCGGCTTTGTCACGCTGGATGAGGACTATATCTCCGGCAACTACGGACTCGCCGTGGAGAACGACCGGGAAAACCGTTGGGCCAACTGGGCAGTTCGCCGGGCTAACGGGCCGCAGACACTCTATTACCGCACATCAATCGCGCGCGATGACAACAGCAATGAGCTCACCGGCCCAACCCCGCCCTTCCCCCAGGCTCCGGTCTACCCGGAACCCTACAATTCGGCTATCGAGGCCATTCTTGATGACGTGCGCTCCGAGTCCGCTGATATAGCCACCTATACCCGCGAGCTGCTGTTGCAGCTCAACGCGGACAAGCCTAATGAGAATGTCGCCCTGCTGCGCGGCCGCGCCAACAATGACGAGGCCTGGGTGTATGAAATCAGCGAGGTACTCAAGGGGTCACGGATTCCGAATCGTATTCTGTACGGTCTGGAGCTGACCGAGTCCGTCAACAATGCCCAGCTCAAGCCCTGGCTGCAGGTTCACAACGGGCGCCGCTGGCTATCGTTTAACCCGCTCACCGGCCAGCCCGGCCTGCCCGAGAATTTCCTGGTGTGGCGCATCGGCGAAGGTCCACTGGTCTGGGTTGAGGGTGCCGGCGCTGCTGAAGTAGTGTTCTCCGCAGCGCGCAATTACCGGGAAATTGTCGATATCGCACGCAAACGCGCCGAGCGCATGGGTTCGTCCTTGATCGACGCCTCGCTCTTCAACCTGCCGCTGGAAACCCAAAACGTCTACCGTATTCTACTGATGGTACCCATGGGCGCCTTGCTGGTTGTCATCCTGCGCAACGTCATCGGTATTCGCACCTTTGGCACCTTTATGCCGGTATTGATTGCACTGGCCTTCCGGGAGACGCAACTGCTTTGGGGGATCACCCTGTTCTCGGTGATGATCGCCGTCGGGCTGTCGATCCGCTTCTATCTGGACAGGCTGATGCTCTTGCTCGTGCCCAGGCTGGCGTCCGTGCTGATCATCGTGGTAATCATGATGATTCTGATCAGCATCATGACCCACTACTTTGGCGGCACCCGCGCGATGTCGGTGGCCCTGTTCCCCATGGTTATCATGGCCATGACGATCGAACGCATGTCGATCGTCTGGGAGGAACTGGGCGCAGGTGACGCCCTCAAGGAAGGCGCGGGCAGTCTGGTCACTGCCATCCTGGGCTACCTGTTGATGACCAACGACATTCTGGTGCACCTGTTCTTCGTGTTCCCGGAACTTCTGCTGTGCATGCTGGCTATCACCCTGCTGTTCGGCCGCTACACCGGCTACCGCTTGACAGAATTGTGGCGTTTCCGCGCGGCTCTCAAGTTTGAGCCGCCGGAGCCAAAAGCATGACCTGCCGGAGTCAAACACGATGATTACCTGGGCCAAACGTCTGCGTGAGCGCGGCATTGTCGGTATTAACCAGCGCAATGCCGAGTTCATCATGCCGTACAATCCGCGCAACCAGTTCCCCTTGGTAGACGACAAAAAGCGCACCAAGATGCTGGCCATCGAAAACAATATCGCTGTTCCCGAACTCTACGGGACCGTTGAGATTGAGCACGATGTGCGCAACCTGAAAGACACGCTGAAGCACTACAACAGCTTTGTGATCAAACCCAATAACGGTAGTGGTGGCAACGGGGTACTGGTGGTCACCAGCCGCATCGGCGGCCATTTCACCAAGGGCAGTGGCATGATCATGAGCATGGAGCAGGTGCAGCGCTACACCTCCAACATCCTCAGCGGCATGTACAGTCTGGGCGGCGTACCCGACACGGCAATTATCGAATACCGGGTAGAAAGTGACCCCTTCTTCGACTCCATCAGTTACCAGGGCGTTCCCGACATCCGCGTCATTGTGTTCCGCGGCGTACCCGTGGCCTCCATGCTGCGCTTGCCAACGCGCGATTCCGACGGCAAGGCCAACTTGCACCAGGGCGCTATTGGCGTTGGTGTCGACATCAAGACCGGCGTTACCCGCAGTGGTGTGCGCTCCAACGATGTCACCAAGGTACACCCGGATACCTTGCAACCGATCGACGGCCTGCAACTGCCCTACTGGGACACCATCTTGACCCTGGCGGCGCGCTGCTCGGAGATGGTAGGCCTGAATTATATCGGTGTGGATCTGGTCATCGACCGTGAAAAAGGCCCGCTGATGCTGGAACTTAATGCGCGCCCGGGCCTCAATGTACAATTGGCAACCGGTCGCGGCCTGCTGTTCAATCTGCGCCTAGTTGAAGCAATGGAAAACATTCCCGCGCGGGCGGAAGACCGGGTGGAACTGGCTCGCGAAAAACTGTACTGATTTATCGCCTTGTTATGCCTGTACGTAAACTCTTGCTGACACTGCTGCTTCTGGTAGTGGCAAATTCCAGCTACGCCTGCCGTTGCCTCTGGCAAGGAAACTTTACCGACTTGGAATTGAAAGACAAAACGATCGTGTTGGGCCGCGTCGCCAGTCACAGCGGCAACTCGATGGACATCGCTATCGACGAGGTCATGCAGGGCCCTGTCTATCAGGATCAGCTTCGTGTCTGGGGCGCAATCGGCAATCTCTGCCGCGCAGATGTTGAGGAATTCGAAGCAGACAGCGAGTGGTTACTGGTGCTAGAACCCATCACCGAGATTCCAGAGTGGGGCTTTAATCCCAGCACGCCCAACTACAGCTATGGTCGCGTGGGCGACTACACCCTCAGTCGCTGTGGCGTGTATTGGCTCAAACACCACAACGGCTATTTGAGCGGCAATGTAGATGACCCAAGACGCTGGCTCTATCTGGACAAGAAAAAATCGCCGGTGAGCCTGAAGCTGATCAAGGCATTTATCGAAGGGCGCACAGACTCGAAGGTATTGGCCGAAGCCGCCAAACCGCGGGACGGCAAGCAGGAGCTCCTCACCGATACCCGCGTTTTTCTACGCCAACAAACCCGCGAAGCATTGCTGCAGGAGCAACTGGAATCACTGGAAGAGCCCGAGTAACTCGTCCAACATCATTAGCGACAACCCCCATATTTTGCGTTCCCGATAGTGGTAGCAGGGCAAGCGCAGGGCAAGGCGCCCACGGCGCCAGACCATTTCCTCGCGGTTGGCGTGGTCCGCCAAAAATGCCAACGGCACCCAAATGACTTCCGCCACTTCGTGATTGGGCCGTGGTTCCGGCACACGTTTGACCGCATACACATAGGGCGTAATCGTCATCGGGCGGTAACCGCTGTGAGGGCGCGTCGCGATATCCGACAGACGCCCGATACAACGACCGAATTTTTCCGGGTCAATCCCGATTTCTTCCCGGGTTTCACGCTCGGCCGTGGCTTTACTGTGGCTGTCGTCGGTTTCCATACGGCCGCCCGGAAAGCCCATATGCCCTGACCAGCGATCCCCCTCCCGGTCAGCCCGCTTGATCATCAACACCTCAAGCCCCTCACGACCGTCGCGAACCAATAGCGCAACCGCCGAGCGTTTCCCCCAGCGTCGCCACCAGCGCTTGCGCGGCCGAAACCCGGGAAGCCGCCCCTGAATGGCAGACAGCGACGCCAGTGCGTATTCGCTATTCGAAGACATTGCGAAACCACTGCCAGAGATTGGGTAAGGTGCGAACACAGCGCGGCGACTCGACTGTGGGCCAGCTCCCACCAATAAAGGGCATCTGCCGCGCGCCCTCGCACCAGGCGTGGCTGCCTTTGCCGTTTTCCGGGTCTATCCAGCGATAACTCACGCCATTGGCTGGCTGAAAAACCATCGACTCATGGCTGGCATTGGCCATAAAGCTACGCCATACCTTGAGCGCGCCACTAGCTCCGGTCAGGCCCGAAGGTTTGTTGTCATCGTGCCCCAGCCAGACCGTGGCGACGTAGTCACCGGAAAAACCGGCAAACCACGAATCGCGAAAATCGTTGCTGGTGCCGGTCTTTCCCGCCACCCGGAAATCGTCCGGCAGCACCTGATAGACCGAGCGCCCAGTTCCCTCACGAACCGTTTCAATCAGCGCATATTGCAGCAAATGAATGGCCGCCTCATCGACCGCGCGGCGCGGTTTTTGAGGATAGCGCGCCAGCAGTTTCCCCTGTTGATCCGTCACGGCATAAATGGCCCGCATGGCCTGCACCTGCCCCCCCGCGGCAATGGTTTGATACATCGCATTCACTTCCAGTGGCGACAACTCCGCCGCCCCCAACAACAGGGCAGGCACCTCGGGCACAGGCCGGTGAACACCGAGCGATCTGAGCGTTGCCGCCACGCGCGGCACACCCAGCTCCAGCCCCAGATTGGCCGCCGCCAGATTGTAGGAATGCGACAAGGCCTCGTGCAGCATCACCCTACCGTGAATCTCTTTATCAAAGTTGGTCGGTTGCCACAGACTGCCATCGGGATTGCGCAGGGCAATCGGGCTGTCGTCGATAAAGCTGGCCAGGGTAAATCGTTCTGGCTGTTCCAGCGCAGCGAGATAAATTGCGGGTTTGATCAACGAGCCTATGGGCCGCAAAGCATCGAGGGCGCGATTGAACCCGGCAAAGCGCGGCCTGCGTCCTCCGACAAGAGCCACCACATCCGCATTTTTGGCCGAGGTGACTGCCACAGCGCCCTGAACTTCGGAATGTTTCGGGCCAAGCCCTTCCAGAGTCTGGGTCAGCGCCTGCTCGGCATGGCGCTGTACCACGGGGTCAAAGGGCGTAAATATCCGCAGGCCCTGAGTTTGCAAATCCGAGTTTTGATAGTCTCGCCGCAGCTGGCGTCGCACCAGATCCACATAGGCCGGGAATACACCTTCCACCGCGCTGCTTTTGGCCAAGCCGAGGGGTTCACGCTCCAGACTGGCGAGCTGCGCCGGCGTCAGCCAGCCCTCCTCGGCCAGTTCGGCCAGTACCAGATTGCGGCGGGAGCGAGCGCGGTCGGCATGACGCCACGGATCGTAATAGGATGGCCCCTTGACCAGTCCGACCAGCATGGCGGTCTGCGGCAGGTTCAATTCTTCCAGCGGCTTATTGAAATAGTGGCGTGCCGCCAATGCAAAACCGTGGATGGCGCGCGACCCCTCCTGACCGAGGTAGACCTGGTTGATATAGGCTTCAAGGATCTCGTCCTTGCTGTAGTGCAATTCCAGCAAGACTGACATGGTCATTTCCTGGAACTTGCGCCACAAGCTGCGCTCGCGAGTCAGCAGTACATTCTTGACTAACTGCTGGGTTATCGTGCTGCCACCCTGGACTGTGCGGCCAGCCTTGATATTGGCAATCAAGGCCCGGGCAATACTGCGCGGTGAAATGCCAAAATGCTGATAGAAGTCTTTGTCTTCGACCTGCAACAGCACTTCCTGCAACATTCGCGGCGTTTGCTCCAATTGAATTAACAGGCGGTCCTCATGCAGGCTCGGATAAATACCCCCAATCACCGTGGGCTCCAGCACCGCCTCTTCCAGCTGCCGGCCCGACATGGATTCAACCCGCTGAATATAACCGTTAGGAGAGAGGTGAACCAACACGCTACCGGCGGGTCGCTGTTGCTCGGGAAAGGCGAACTGCCGGTAGTGGATCGCCAGGGTATTGTTTTGCCGGTAATAGGAACCGGGGTAGCGCAGCGCAGAGTCACGCTGATAGCCGAGCAAACCCAACTCGTATTCCAGATCGCTCGCCTCCAGGGTAACACCCGGCGCCAGAATCAATGGCCTCGCGTAGACCTTGGCGGGCTGCTGCCAGCGCACGTCGCCAAAGGCACTGCGCACCTGAATATCGCAGTACAGCACAAAGGCAAAGCCAATCACCGCCACGACAATAAACAACTTGAACAGGTTCTGCCAACGGAAAAAACGCCTGGGGGGGGCAGATTTGCGACTAGCTTTCTTCTTTGCCATCAGTTTACATCTTGGTCCAGTTCAGGAAATTGCAGCTTGCCAGCATCATTGCAAAACGGTGGTCAAACCGGATAATGCGGGCCTTCCCACAAAAAATAGCGAAATTGTCATGCGTAAGTACCATGTTTACG
>JBFKXO010000070.1:0-9104 GCA_041638115.1 Litorivivens sp.
GCAGCGCAAGATTGCGACCTGATCATTTCGACGGGCGGTGTGTCGGTTGGCGAAGAAGATCACGTGAAGGCTCAGGTGGAAGCGCTGGGCCAGTTGACTCTGTGGAAGCTGGCGATCAAACCGGGCAAACCCCTGGCCTACGGGCGTATCGGCGATGCGGCGTTTTTCGGCTTGCCGGGCAATCCCTCGTCGGGATTCGTGACTTTTCTGATACTGGTGAGGCCCTACCTGCTGGCCATGCAGGGTGCCACGTCGGTTCTGCCTCAAGCCTGGCCGGTAAGCGCGGATTTTGATTGGCCAAAAGCGGGTACCCGGCAGGAGTATTTGCGTGCCAGAGTGGAAGCGTCAGAAGGTGAGTTGCGCGCTTCTTTGTACCCCAATCAGAGTTCGGGGGTGTTGGCCTCGGCAGCCTGGGCCAATGCGCTGGTCGTGTTGCCGGTGGGTAAAACAGTGCAAAAGGGTGATCGGGTGGAGGTGTTGATGCTGGAAGGTCTGTTGGGCTGAATGGGTAACCAACGACAGATATAGGGGTGGGGCGCGGGTGCGCCCTACCCGGTCGATCTGCTAGTCCTGATACCGTTTAAATACCAGTGTGGCGTTGGTGCCGCCAAAGCCGAAACTGTTCGACATAATGGTATTGAGCGTTACGCCATCCTTGCGCTCGCGCACAATCGGCATGCCGTCCGCTTCCGGATCCAGGGTTTCAATATTGGCTGAGGCGGCAACAAAGTTGTGTTGCATCATCAGCAGGGAGTAGATCGCCTCGTGAACACCGGTGGCCCCCAGCGTGTGACCGGCCAGAGATTTGGTAGAGCCAACCAATGGCATGTCTTTGCCACTGAAAGCCTCGCGCATGGCTTTCAATTCCTGAATGTCACCGGCCGGCGTCGACGTACCGTGGCTGTTGACGTAATCAATCGGTGAATCCACCGTCTGCAGAGCCTGCTTCATGCAGCGCACCGCGCCCTCGCCCGAGGGTGCGACCATGTCGTAGCCATCGGAGGTGGCGCCATAGCCGATCACTTCACCGTAGATTGTCGCGCCGCGTGCCTTGGCATGTTCCAGCTCTTCCAATACGACAATGCCGGCACCGCCAGCGATAACAAAACCGTCGCGGTTGGCGTCGTAGGGGCGAGACGCCTTCTCTGGTGTTTCATTGTATTTGGTGGACAGTGCGCCCATGGCGTCAAACAGGCAGCTCAGGGTCCAGTGTTCCTCTTCGCCGCCGCCGGCAAAAACGACGTCCTGCTTGCCCAGCTGAATCAGCTCCATCGCGTTGCCGATACAGTGGGCGCTGGTGGCGCAGGCGGATGAGATGGAGTAGTTCACGCCTTTGATCTTGAAGGGGGTGGCGAGACAGGCAGATACGGTGCTGCCCATGGTTTGGGTAACCCGGTAGGGCCCCACGCGCTTCACACCTTTTTCCCGCATGATGTCGGCGGATTCGATCAGGTTGGCTGAAGAAGCGCCGCCGGATCCGGCAATAATGCCGGTGCGTTCATTGCTGACGTCGCTGTCGTCCAGACCGGCATCGCGAATGGCTTCCTGCATGGCGATATAGGTAAACGCGGCGGCGTCGCCCATAAAGCGCTTTTGTTTGCGATCAATAAATTCAGCCGTGTCGATGTTGATGCTACCCGAGACGTGGCTGCGAAAACCCATTTCCTTGTAGGTTTCGTTGATGCTGATACCGGACTTGCCCTGCTGCAGTGATGCCAGCGCTTCGCCCAGGTTGTTGCCCAGCGGAGATACCACGCCCATCCCCGTAATGACTACACGTTTCATGTTGCCCTCTGTCCTTGCTTAGCCGAAATCCTTGCCGTCGGTCTGGAACAGACCCACGCGCAGATCCTTGGCGGTGTAGATAACGTCGCCGTCTACCGAGACCTGGCCGTCGGCGATGCCCATGACCAGCTTGCGCTCGATAACACGTTTCAAATCCAGCTGGTAACGCACCAGCTTGGCGTCCGGCAGAATCTGCCCGGTAAATTTGATTTCGCCGGAGCCCAGCGCCCGGCCCTTGCCTTTGTTGCCCTTCCAGCCGAGGAAAAACCCCACCAGCTGCCACATAGCGTCAAGCCCGAGACAGCCGGGCATCACCGGGTCATCGATAAAGTGACAGTCGAAAAACCAGAGGTCCGGCCGGATATCGAGCTCGGCGACAATCTGTCCTTTGCCGTACTCGCCACCTTCATGGCTGATATGGGCAATGCGGTCGACCATCAACATGTTGTCGGTGGGCAATTTCGGGTTGCCGGGGCCAAACAGTTTGCCCTGACCGCAGGCAATAAGTTCTTCTTTGCTAAAAGAATTCTGGTGAATTAATGACATTGGTGGGAGTTCTGGTCCTGAAAGTTTGGCGCATGGTAGCACAGGGTTTGGGGGTGGTCAGCGTGTTCGCTGTCAACACTGTCGCTGTCAAATTGCTGTCAAATCAGTGTCATATGGAGGTCATTGCCGTGTAGTAAACAGGTCGCAATCACCTGTTTGGAGAGCACAAATGAAGATTGCGGTAATTGGCAGTGGCTATGTGGGTCTGGTGACCGGCGCCTGTTTAACGGAGATGGGTAACCGGGTGGTGTGTGTGGATCAGGACGCGGCCAAGGTGGCGCAGCTGCAGGCCGGTCACATTCCCATTTATGAACCGGGATTGGAGGCGGTTATGCGTTCGGCCCGCGCGGCCGGGCTGCTGTCGTTCAGTGACTCGATTGCCGACAGCATTCGCGGGGCTGACTATATTTTTCTGGCGGTGGGCACACCGATGGCGGCAGATGGTCATTGTGACCTGTCGGCGGTCTACGCGGTGGCGGAGTCGCTGGGGCGCAACTTGCAGGAGTACGCGGTCATCATCACCAAGTCCACCGTGCCGGTCGGTACCGGTGACCGGGTGCAGGCCATTGTCGCCAATCAGCTCGCGCAGCGCGGTGAAACATTGCCTTTTGATGTGGTCAGTAACCCGGAGTTTCTCAAGGAAGGGACAGCGGTGCAGGACTTTATGACCCCGGACCGGATCATCATTGGTGCTGAAAGCGACCGCGCCCGGGAAATGATGGAGGTGCTTTACGCACCCTATTTGCGCCGCAGTGATCGCATTATGCATATGGGGCGGCGTGAGGCAGAAATGACCAAATACGCGGCCAATGCCATGCTTGCGGCGCGGATCTCCTTTATGAATGAGATTGCCGGTTTGTGCGAGCGCTGCGAGGTTGATGTGGAGCAAGTGCGCCTGGGAATGGGGGCTGACCAACGCATTGGCAGTGCCTTTCTGTATCCCGGCGCGGGCTATGGCGGCTCGTGTTTTCCAAAGGATGTTCGCGCGCTGATTGCCACGGGGCGTGATCGGAATCTGGCCATGCCCATCCTGGAGGCGGTGGATACACGCAACACTCAACAGAAGCGTCGATTGTATGAACGGCTCTGCGAAGCCTTCGATGGTGATCTGGCCGGGCGTCGTATCGCTCTGTGGGGCTTGGCCTTCAAGCCGGGAACTGACGATATCCGCGAAGCACCGTCACTGGTATTAATCGATGCCCTGCTGCGGGCCGGCGCGGAGGTCAGCGCCTATGACCCGGTGGCTGGCAACAATATTGCTGAATACTTTGAAGATCACCCGCAGGTAGCGAGTTTGCGTCTGGTCGCTGACCAATATGAGGCGCCGGTAGGCCCCGATGCCCTGGTTCTGGTCACGGAATGGAAGCGGTTCCGGCAGCCGGATTTCCGGGCATTGAAACTGGCCATGAAAGGCTCGCTGATTGTTGATGGCCGAAACCAATATGATCCGGCCTATCTGGCGCGGTCTGGCTTTGACTATTACGCGATAGGTCGAGACAATAGCCGGCTGCGCCCGGTATCGCCACGGATTGAGCGGGAGCGGCGCGTTATCCAATAACCAGGAAGTGTAAATGCTCATACCCGTATTGTTGTCGGGCGGTGTTGGCAGCCGCCTGTGGCCCCTATCCCGCGAAAGTTATCCTAAGCAATTTCAGGACCTGACCAGTCAGCTCACCATGCTTCAGGAAACCGCGGCGCGGCTCGACGGCATGGCCGACGCCGGTGCGCCCCTGGTGGTGTGTAACGAAGAACACCGCTTTCTGGTGGCCGAGCAGTTTCGCGCCCAGGGGCGCGAGTCCGGTGCCATACTGCTGGAGCCCGAGGGTAAAAACACCGCGCCGGCGGTGGCACTTGCCGCGATGCAGGCTGCGAAAACCGACGACAACGCCGTGCTGCTGGTATTGCCGGCTGACCACGTGATTCAAAATGTGGACGCCTTTCAGCAAGCCGTGGCTAACGGTTTGTCCTACGCGCGCGACGGCCAATTGGTGACGTTCGGTATTGTGCCGCTGGCGCCGGAAACCGGCTACGGCTACCTCAAGCGCGGCGATGAGCTGGGGCCGGCCGCATTCTCTCTGGCCCAGTTTGTTGAAAAGCCGGATCGCGCAACGGCAGAAGCCTATCTGGATAGCGGCGAATTTCTCTGGAATAGCGGTATGTTCATGTTCACTGCCCGCGCCTATCTCGACGAATTGAAACGTCACCAGCCGGCGATGTATGCGGCCTGTGACAAAGCCATGGCAGCGACGGCCAGCGATATCGATTTTCTGCGGGTTGACGCGGAAGCCTTTGCGGCTTGCCCGGCGGACTCCATCGACTATGCTGTAATGGAGCATACGGATAAAGCGGTGATGATCTCGCTGGACTGCGGCTGGAGCGACGTCGGTTCCTGGTCTGCCCTGTGGGATGTGTCCGAGCGCGATACCAACAACAATTACCTGCACGGTGATGTGCTGGTTGAAGATGTGAATAACAGTTACCTGCGTAGCCAGAACCGTCTGGTAGCGGCGGTGGGAATCGACAATCTGGTGGTCGTAGAGACGCCGGACGCGGTCATGGTGGCTGACAAAAGCCGCGTTCAGGATGTGAAGGCGATTGTCTCCAAACTGAAAAAGGCGGGCCGCGATGAAGCGGTTCACCAGCATCGGGTGTATCGGCCTTGGGGTAGTTATGAGTCGCTGGTGGTGGGGGACCTGTTTCAGGTCAAGCGTATTATCGTCAAACCGGGGCAGCGTCTGTCTCTGCAGATGCATCACCACCGCGCGGAACACTGGATCGTGGTCAAGGGTACCGCTGAGGTGGTTTGTGGCGAACAGACTATGATCCTGTCGGAAGACCAGTCCACCTATATCCCGCTGGGCACCAAGCATCGGCTCAGCAATCCGGGGGTGATACCGCTGGAGCTGATCGAGGTGCAGACCGGCAGTTATCTGGGGGAAGACGACATCGTGCGCTTTGAGGATATATACGGGCGCAATAAGGCGTAGGGAGAACCAACAATGAAAAAATGCCTATTTCCGGTCGCGGGCTACGGCACGCGTTTTTTACCGGCAACCAAATCCATGCCGAAGGAAATGCTGCCTATCGTCAACAAGCCGCTGGTGCAATACGGGGTGGAAGAGGCCATTCAGGCCGGGTTGACCGATATTGCGTTGGTGACGGGTCGAGGTAAGCGCGCCATCGCTGATCATTTTGATATCAGTTACGAGCTGGAGCATCAGATCGCGGGTACCTCGAAAGATGTCTACCTGGAATCCATTCGCAAGGTGATTGATGCAGGCACCTTTTCCATGACCCGGCAGCGGGAAATGAAAGGGCTGGGGCATGCCATTCTTACCGGTGAAGTGCTGGTCGGTCGCGAAGATGCCTTCGGCGTAATTCTCTCTGATGACCTGTGCCTGAATAATGGGGGCGACGGCGTGATGGCGCAGATGGTCAAGCTCTACAAGCAGTTCCGCTGCAGCATCGTCGCGGTGATGGAAGTACCGGCCGACGAAGTGGATAAGTACGGTGTAATCGTTGGTACTGAATTGAACAAGGGCTTGTACCGGGTTGAAAGCATGGTGGAGAAGCCACCGGTCGATGAGGCGCCCTCGAATCTGGCGGTGATTGGACGCTATATTTTAACGCCCGACATTTTTGACATTATTCGCGATACCCCGCCGGGCAAAAACGGTGAAATCCAAATTACCGACGCCCTGAACAAGCAGGCCGCTGACGGCTGTGTGATGGCGTACAAATTCAAGGGGCGTCGTTTTGATTGCGGTAGCGTGCCCGGCTTTGTCGAAGCCACCAACTTCGTCTTTGAAAATTACTACGAGAATCACTAGGGGCATGGAAAAAATACAGATTAATTGTTTCAAGGCCTACGATGTTCGAGGCCGCGTGCCCGATCAGCTAAATGAGGATATTGCCTACCGCATCGGCCGCGCCTATGCCGAGGTGATCAAGCCCGAAACCGTTGTTGTCGGCCACGATATTCGCCTGAGCAGCGAGGCCATGAAAATGGCGCTGGCCAATGGCCTGATGGATGCTGGCGTCAACGTGTTTGATATTGGTCAGTGCGGCACCGAAGAAATTTACTTTGCCACCAGTTACGGCAAGTTCGGCGGCGGTATCGCGGTAACGGCCAGTCATAACCCGAAAGACTACAATGGCATGAAGTTCGTGCGTGAGGGCTCCAAGCCGATCAGCGGGGACTCCGGTCTGTTTGATATTCAGGCCTGCGCGGAAAACGGCGAGTTCAGCGAGCCGGTAAAGCGTGGCGAGTTGCAGCAATTTGAATCACAGCAAGGCTATATCGAGCACCTGCTGGGTTATGTGGAACAAGCTGATCTCAAACCGCTAACCATCGTGACCAATGCCGGCAACGGTGGTGCGGGCGCGGTGATCGACGCGATTGAAGGTCACCTGCCATTTACCTTTCACAAAGTGCATCATGAAGCGAATGGCCATTTCCCCAACGGTGTACCCAACCCGCTATTGGAAGAAAACCGGCAGCCGACCATCGATGCCGTGCTGGCACAAAAGGCCGACATGGGGATTGCCTGGGACGGTGACTTTGATCGATGCTTTTTCTTTGACGAGAACGGGCGCTTTATCGAAGGCTACTACGTGGTTGGCTTGCTCGCAGAAAGTTTTCTGCAGGACCATCCTGGCGAAAAAGTGGTGCATGATCCGCGCCTGATCTGGAATACCCGCGAGCTGGTGGAATCCAACGGTTCGGTGCCGGTGCAAAGCAAAACCGGTCACGCCTTTATCAAGGAAATCATGCGCAGTGAAAACGCGATCTACGGTGGCGAGATGAGTGCTCACCACTATTTTCGCGATTTTGCTTACTGCGATAGCGGCATGATTCCCTGGTTGCTGGTGGCTCAGCTGATGTCGCGCAGCGGCAAGACCCTGTCACAGTTGGTCGATGAGCGCATGGCGAAGTTCCCCTGTAGCGGTGAGATCAACAGCACCATTGCCGACCCGAAAGCGGTGATCGCTGCGGTGGAAGCACACTATGCGGAAGCCGCCCTGAGCGTGGAGCATGTTGACGGTCTGAGCGTTGCCTACCCGGATTGGCGCTTTAACCTGCGTATGTCCAACACCGAGCCGGTGGTTCGGTTAAACGTGGAATCACGCGGCGACCAGTCGCTAATGCGGGAAAAAACCGATGAACTGCTTGCCTTTATGGCTGCTGCCGCGAACTGATAAAGCTAACGGACGTTTACTGCTGGCGCGTCAGCGCCAGCTTGCACAAATCCAGCAGGGCCTGGTGATGGCTGCTGGCGCGCAGTGGGACCAGTGCGGTCAGTGCCTCTCCTGAATATTCCTTGGCGACCTGGCGGGTATGCTCCAGTGCGCCGGTCTCCTGCACGATGCGCACAACATCCTTCAGGTTTGCCATCGACTTTGTGGTAATCGCGTGGCGAATCAAGTCCGCCTCGGCGGGGGTGGCCTTCTCCATGGCATAAATCAGGGGCAGTGTAACTTTGCCTTCGTTTAGGTCGTCGCCAATATTCTTGCCCGTGCTTTCCGGGTCACCTTCGTAATCGAGTACGTCGTCGATGAGCTGGAAGGCCATGCCCAGATTGAGGCCGTAATCGTAAAGGGCGTCGGCATAATCGGAGTGTTCGCTTAACATCGCAGCGCCACAGCAGGCGGCGGCAAACAGTACGGCAGTCTTGTTCTGGATAACGGTGAAGTACTGCTCCCGGCTGGCGCTGGCGTCGCCGGCGCGCACCAGCTGCAGCACTTCGCCCTCGGCGATGGTGTTAGTGGTGTCTGAGAGCAGCCCCATCAGGTTGAGGTTGCCAATGCTCACCAGAATCTGGAAGGCGCGGGAGTAGAGAAAGTCGCCGACCAGTACGCTCGGCGCAGAGCCCCATTTTTCGTTGGCCGTCGGTCTGCCGCGGCGAAGGGTGGAGACATCCACCACGTCGTCGTGCAGCAGGGTGGCGGTGTGAATGAACTCGATCACCGCCGCCAGTTGAATGTGCTTGTCGCTGATTTCGCCGCAGGCGCCGGCGCTTAGCAGGGCCAGTAAGGGGCGCAGCCGCTTGCCGCCGGCATCCACAATGTAGTGGCCGATGTTTTCCACCAGCCCGACATCGGAATGGAGTTGGTCGATAATCAGGTCGTTTACCGCGTCGAATTCGCTGGCGACGACCGCCCGGATGTGCTGCATGTGTAGTGTTCGCCTGACTTAGCCGCGGGAATGCTAGGGGGGGCTGGCGGGGGTGTCAAGGTTGCGGCCCGGGTTTTGGGTTGAGCGTCGCGGCAAAGAGCCCGCCGTGACTGCGTTTTCGTGCTTGAGATTTACTTTGTGATTGCGTAGAATTCGCGGCCCTGTAGCAAAACCGCCCTGACTGCGCGTCAGTGGGGTTGCCTGGACTTGCCCTCGACAGGATGTCGACCCTTACCATTAACCCGCAAGCAGGCCATTTGGAGAGAGAATATGTACGCAGTGATTGAAAGCGGTGGCAAGCAGCACCGCGTGGTTGAGGGCGAAACCCTCAAGCTGGAAAAACTGGAAGTCGCCACCGGCGAGACCCTGGAATTCGACAAAGTACTGCTGGTCAATGACGGCAGCGCTGCCAAAGTGGGTACTCCGCTGGTAGCGGGCGCCAAAGTCACTGCTGAAGTGGTTGCCCACGGCCGTCACGATAAAGTTAAAATCGTGAAGTTCCGTCGTCGCAAGCACTCTATGAAACAGGCCGGTCACCGTCAGTGGTACACCGAAGTAAAAATCACTGGTATCAGCGGCTAAGCCGTCAGTACGAGTA
>JBFKXO010000071.1:0-9047 GCA_041638115.1 Litorivivens sp.
GGGAACAGCACCGGTTTCGCAGTCGTCGAATAAGGCGGCAATCTCCTCTTCCGTGGCCAGGCGATAATGACCGTGCATGCGCTGGTTTAACCAGTCCATGACCAGGCGCCGGTTAGCCGGCATCACGCAAACACAGTAGGTGTCGCCGTCATGAGCAATAACCGCTTTTGCCACCTGGGTTGGGGGAAGTTGCGCAGAAATCGCTGATTGCATGCTGGTATTGCTGTGTGGGTGGGAAATGAGATCGTAGGTAACGCCAACTTTTCGCAAGTGGGCTTCTATACGCGGAGCGATAGCCATGGTTGTGCCTCCTCTGGAGATAGGTATACCGCGGGGAGCGACCTATTCACTATAGGAGGAGGTGTCGGGTACTGTCCAAGACAAGAAATGTGTAAGCCCCTCGGTTGATAAAGCTCTGGGGTATAAGCCCCAGAGCGGCGAGCGTTTCCTTTCACGGGAACTACGAGTGCGTCTTTTTGTAGTTCTGTAATGCCTGATTAAATTCGCCCGATGCGGCCTTCATTTCGCTGACCATGGCATTGAAACGATTGACCAAGGCTTGCTGCTCCTCTTCGCTGGCATCGTCCGGTAGTGTCATTTCTTTTTCCTTGAGACAGCCCAAAAATTCGCGGCCCCTGGCCACGTAGTCGGTAACCGCGCGGTGGGCCCTTACAATTTCCTGCTCACTGGCGGTTTTGCCGTTGGGAATATCCGGCGTGGTGGGCTGAGAACATTCGAGTGCAAAACCCAAGGGCGAAAACGCAAAAATTGTAGTGAATAGCAGACAAGTGATCCGTGATGGCATGTAAACTCTCCAAGACAGAATGGGGCTTTACCGTAACATGTCCGGCTTGGTCAGTCGCAAGGCCAGCAAGCGGTATTTTGCACAGGAGAGATTCAGGTGGATGAGAGGGATTTACTGGCAGCCATTAACCAGACCATGCCCTTTGGAAAATACAAGGGCCGCAAACTGCTTGAGCTTCCGGAACCCTATCTGGTCTGGTTTCATCAGCAAGGTTTTCCCGCTGGAAAGCTCGGTGAGCAATTGGCGCTGATGTATGAGGTAAAGCTGAACGGTTTGGAGGGCATGCTCCGACCTTTGTTGAGGTCGGAGCAGGGCTGAGAATGGTCGCGTTAGGGGAGTGCAGAAAACAGGGTGCAGCCGGTTTCAAGCGACGTGCCAACAAAGGGGCAACTTGTTGAACCACCTGTGATGGCAACAATAGGACCCAGCAAAAGATCGAGCGGCGTACCGGTGGGCGTGCCGCTATTGCCGCCACCCAAGCCGTCCGTAACAGGGCCAAGCAGCAGCGACAGCGGGTCGCCACTCGAATCTTCTCCCACGTCAGAATAGGCTGCCAGCAATATGGCGGGTAACAGGGTGTTCTCAAGCGGGTCGAGAATCGGTGCCAGCTCATTGTCGAGTACGCTGGTCAGCTGTGGCAGGGCGACCGACAACAGGTTGCTACCCAGGGCAGACGTCAGCTGATCTATCCCCGAAGTAATAGGGCCACTCAACACACCGGGCTGGCCGGCCTGATCTTCCAGTGTCGTAAGCGGCACAAGCTGAGTCAGGGTGTTGACGAGTGCCCGGTTCAAGGCCCCTTCAAGCTCTGTTGCAGCGGCCGCGCCGTTGTAGCGCGAGAACCAGTACATCGTGCTATTGATATCCGTTAACGCCGTATTGAGCGTGAGTAACGCTCCGCCAATAAACGGTGCACTCTGAACCTCTGCTGGAAGCTGATTCACGCCGCTCCGAAAGGCCATCGCAAGCTCGTTGGTCAGCACAGACAAGGCGTAGAGGTCGGCATCCTGACCGCTGTTGCCGCCTGAGGGGAACTGGCTGAGTACCGGAGCCAGGGCATCACCCAGCGGCTCAAGCGGTGTGCCGGCCAGCGGATTGCCGCCGGTGGAACCGCCGCCTGAACTGTTGCAATCTGCGCCGGTGATAACGCCCAGTGCGCCGGGTAAGTCATTGGCCAGTTCGCCCAGCGAGAATTGTATATTGGCGGCGGCAGCTTCAAAAACGGCCGGGTCCTGAGTGGTTCCGGCTTCAGACAGAGCCAGGGCAACAGAGTCGAGTACGTCTAGGGTGTCAACGACAACCGCTTGGCGAACGCAATCGAGTGAACCCTGCAGGGGAGTGCCTGCTGCGCCGGCAATGATCTGGCCGAAGACATCGTCAGATATGGGTGTCTGTACTTGATCGAGCGGACCATTGACGCCATCGGACACCGAGGTTCTGGCGGGCTCCTGAGCGGGTGTATTGCTCGCGCCTGACGACGAGCCGGACGAGCCCGAGCCGCCACAGGCGGTTAACGCCAGGGTAAGGCAGGCAAGATTAAGGCTGCACAGCAGGGATTTCATTGGCTTTACCATAGGTTTGTTCTCCGGTGGTAACGATAGCCCCGGGCGGGCTGATAACTAAGTTTTGGTAATAATGCACAAATCGTACGCGCCTTGATGGGTGCCGCGATAGGTGGGCTTGCGTTGATTTGCATACTGTGTCACAGCTTTTTGGCTCTGTGTGCGGGGGCGTGACATAGGTGGTCCCGAAGGTGTCTACTACTGCACACTATCCCTCCGGCGTGTTGCGGAGAATCCGTAGTTTCCCGGATGAAAAAGCGAGCTTATTGCTCTGGTAAGGCTTGGACAGCCCGACGGAGGGAGTCTTCGATTGCGACGCGTGAGGAAAGGTGGCTGTGCCTACGAATCTTGTCGGCAGGGTGAGCGCAGGTTTTGCCGAACATGCACACCAGCAAGCGGTGCAGTTTTGGCTCCGACTGGCGTCCAAGCAGAGCGTGCACAATTTCCAGTAACCGTGCGAGAGTGGTAGCTGTCCGAAAGGATAGGTCGCGCACCGGGTGGCTCGTTTTTACCTGTTGTTGCAGTAGCTGGATCAGGGTTTGCCAATCGATGTTGGTTTCGTCACGGGCGTTATAAATTTCGTTGAGGGCCAGGTCACTGCTCGCGGCCCACAACAACAGGTCTATCAGATTATCGACGTCAATCAGCCCGGCATGTGCTCGTCCACCCTCAATGGTCAACATGCCGCCTTGCTGCAGCTCTCTGGTGATTTCACGAATAAACTGACTGCCCACGCCAATGACGTTGCCGGGACGGATAATGGTGAAGGGCAGGTTATGCGCGTTCGCCGTCTGTAATACCCGGGCTTCGCCCTGAAGTTTACTGTCGCCGTAACCAAAGCCCACTGCGCGCGGCGGAGTTTCTTCACTGGCGGGTTGATCGGGGTAGCCGTAGACGTCTACCGTCGATAAATGCACAAAACGCTTTAGCACCAGATTGTTGTGCACCACGGCGTCCAGTAGATTCTGTACTCCCAAAACGTTGGTACGGTAGTAGCGTTCAGTCGTATCCCAGGTATTGACGTTGGCCGCGCAGTGAAAAATGAACTCGCGATCGCGTACGGCGAAGGCAAGTGCCCGGGCGTCGTGAAGATCGCCATACACCACATTGCATTGGGCACGCGTGGTATCGTCAACTGCTGAACCGGGTCGAACCAGCAACGTGACGTGGTAGCCATCGGCAAGCAAGCGGCGAGTCAGGTGTGAACCAACAAAGCCCGTGGCACCGGTGACCAGTACTGAAGCCTTTGCTGGCGTGCTATGATTTTGCGCCATTTTTCTGCTTTTCTTTATTCATGTCGCTTCCAATAGACGAGGTGCTTCCCGAGGTTCATCGGGCGCTGGCAGTGCGCGATGAAGCTATTGTGGTAGCAGAGCCCGGCGCGGGCAAGACTACACGCATACCTTTATCTCTGCTCAACGAGTCCTGGCTAGCCGGTCAGCAGATTCTTTTGCTGGAGCCGCGCCGGATTGCCGCACGGCTTGCGGCGCAGCGCATGGCCGATTTGTTGGGGGAATCCGTCGGTGAAACGGTGGGCTACCGCATGCGGCTGGAAAGCCGTGTTTCAAATAAAACCCGAGTACTAGTGGTGACCGAGGGCGTATTAACCCGGATGCTGCAATCGGACCCAAGCCTTGACGGGGTTGGTCTGGTTATTTTTGATGAATTCCACGAACGCTCTGTCGACGCGGATCTGGGCTTGGCGCTGACGCGCTATGCGCGCGCTCTTTTTCGTAATGAACGACCACTGAAATTGCTAGTGATGTCGGCAACCCTTGCCAGCGACGCTTTGTCTGACGCTCTTGATCGCGCGCCTGTAGTGCACAGTCAGGGACGTAGCTATCCCGTGGAGATTTTCCATCGCGAGCGTGTGGAGCGTCGAGATGTGGTGGCTGCGGTGAGCCGCTGTGTGCTGGATTGTTTGCGCGAACATCAGGGCAGCATTTTGGTGTTTTTGCCGGGCCAAGGTGAAATTCTCGCGGTAGAGCGCCTATTGCTTGAAGCGCTGACGGGCAGCGATGTGGTCATTGCTCCGCTCTACGGAGCCCTACCGTTAGAGCGCCAGCGTGCTGCAATTCAACCTGCGCCAGACGGTCGGCGCAAAGTGGTGTTGGCGACCGACATTGCCGAATCGAGTTTGACTATCGAAGGCGTCGCGGTGGTGGTAGACAGTGGCTGGGCTCGGAAGCCCACCTTTGAAACGCGCCTGGGGATGACGCGATTGACGACACAGCGGATCTCCCAAGCCAGCGCTAAACAACGAGCGGGGCGCGCCGGTCGTCTGGGGCCGGGGGTGGCGGTAAGGATGTGGAGTGTTGATCAGGAGCGTGATCTGCCGCCATTCAGCGCGCCGGAAATAAGCGATACCGATTTGGCACCGTTGGCCCTGCAGCTGATGCAGTGGGGAGTAAATGTCGATGAGCTTGACTGGCTCGATCAGCCCAGTGTCTCGGGTTGGCAGCAGGCCCAACATCTGCTGGCCGAGCTTGGTGCCTGTGATAAGGATGGTGTTATTACGGATCACGGCAAGGCGATGGCGGCGCTACCGGCGCACCCCCGGCTTGCCCACATGCTGCTTAAAGCCGAATCCTTGGGTTTGGTCGCAGTTGCGTCGGAAGTCGCCGCCGTGCTGTCAGAGCGCGACCCGGCGCCGACATTCGGGGCCGATCTGTGCCAGCGACTGCCGCTAAATCGTCTGCGCAATCCATCGCTCAGACAGCGCTTGCAGCAGCAGGCCAGACAGTTTCAGCAATTACTGGGTGGTCGTCCTTCAGCGACCAACGCCCGAGTATCATCTCAGGAAAGTATCGGGCTGTGCGTTGCGCTGGCCTATCCGGAGCGTATTGCGATGCAGCGTCAAGCGGGGGGCGCCGCCTATCAGTTGGCGAACGGTCGCGGGGCGATGCTGGCTGACGATGATAGTCTGCGCCGGGAGCCTTTGCTGGCCGTTGCCCACCTTGGCAGCAGTGCCGGCCAGGCCAATGATCGAATCTTCCTTGCCGCGCCACTTGGTGCCCAGCTATTTGGTGACCTGTTGCCCCCACTGGTGACACGCGACGTTGTTGAGTGGCAGGACAACGGTCAGCTTCTGGTCGAGCGGCAACATGTGCTCGGCAAACTGATATTCCAGCGGGAAACCCTCAAGAGCGTCGATGAGGCAATCCTTAAACAGGCGCTAGTTCAATGGATAGCAGAGCAAGGCGTTGACGCCTTGCCGTGGCGAGAGCAGGACAAAAACCTTCGCTTACGTGTGGCATGTCTGCGTGCACTTGATGGGAGTGGCAGTGAGTGGCCGGATTTGTCCGACAACTGGCTATCTCAGAATCTGGACCTCTGGTTAGCGCCGTTCCTGCCGGTGATCAGGAATATTCGCCAGTTACAGACCCTGGATCTCAGTGCAGCTTTGCTGGCGCTGCTCCCCTGGCCCATGCCCAGGCTTCTGGATGAACAAGCGCCCACTCACCTTACATTGCCTACCGGCTCGCAGGCGGCGATTGATTACACGCAATACCCGCCGGTATTGGCGGTCAAGCTGCAAGAAATGTTTGGCCAGCGACAGACGCCCTGTATAGCCAATGGCCGGTTGCAGCTTACCCTGCATTTGTTGTCGCCAGCCGGTCGCCCATTACAAGTGACGCAGGATCTCGACAGCTTTTGGCGCAATGCCTACAGCGATGTAAAAAAAGATATGAAAGGTCGTTACCCCAAGCACCCTTGGCCGGATGATCCGTTGAGCGCTGCGCCCAAGCGAGGCACGAAAAAACAAGGCTATTAATTGTCGTCGGGGTTGGCTGGGTAGATAGGGCCGATGGTTGACGTTCTGTGCCCGACACAGTGCAAGGGGAGGTTGGTGGCAGGCGCTCGCGCCAGCCACTTCGATCTATCTGGCGGCAGCGGATTTGCCCGCCATGCGTCCAAAGAAAGTGGCATCGCCCACCGACATACCACTGGCATAGCCGGCTGCCGTGCGCGGAATACCGGCCGTGGTGCGACCGGCGGCGAACAGGCCGGGGATGACCTCGCGGTCCGGTGTCAGCACTTCACCGGTGGGTAGGCTATCGAGGCCGCCCAGGGTAAAGAAGGGGTAGAAGGTGCCGCGTCCCAGGGTGCAATCCAGTGCGACATAGGGGGGCTTAAGCGGTCGCAACCAGGCTTCGCTTTTATGGAACAAGGGGTCCTGACCGTTTTCCGCATTGCGGTTGTAAACCTCCAGCGTGTTGCTCAGTGTTCCCGCCGGTAGCTCCAGCTCTTGCTCCAGCTCTTCGGCAGTTTCGCCGGTGCCCGCAACCTGAGCGCCGAGGTAACTCATCTTTTCATAGTCGCCGTAGCCGTCCACATCGGTGATCAGGTAGACACGCTTGGAGTGGTTGTGTTGTTGCACCATCGCATTGTAGCCGACGCGACCGTGGTAGCAGTCTTCATTGATAAAGCGCTGTCCTTTGTCGTTGACGAAAATACCGTAGGTCAGCGACTGGGGGGGATAGAACGGCACCGTGGTAAAACACTCATGCATGTTGACGGTACCTGCGCCCACGCCGAGCCCCATCAGGATGCCGGAGCCGGTGTCGCCCGGGTTGCCGATGGGTTCCAGGTTTTTGTCAAAGAAGGGGGCGTATTTCCGCACCATCTCTGGGTTCATGCAGAAGCCGCCGGCGCAGAGAATCACACCCTTGCGTGCGCGCACCGCGATTTCCTGCTGGTTCATCCGCACCAAAATACCGGCGACAGCACCGCTTTCATCGGTAATCAGGGTGAGTGCTCGGGTTTCGTAGTGCACCGTGATATTGCTGCGCTTCTCGACCTGCTCGGTGAGAATTTTCATCAGCAAAGGGCCACCGTTGTCGCCCTCGATTTCCAGATTGTGACCACGGGGAACCGGGTAGGCGGCATCGGTAAAGGGGTAGGCCTTTTCGTTGCCGGTGAACAGCAGGCAGTCATCGGTCAGCGCCATAATGGCGCGCTCTTTGAGTTCGGAATCTTTAAAAGGTACGCCCTTTTCCACCAGCCAATTGAAGTGGTCAACACTATTATCGACGTAGGTATCTATCTTGGCTTCATCAGCATTGCTGCCGAAGGCTGCTTTCAGGAAGTTCTTCATGTTGTCTGAGGTGTCATCATAGCCGCAGACTTTTTGTACCCGGGTGCCACCGTTGCCACCCATATAGATTTCGGCGCTGGACAGGGCGGTGGAGCCGCCGCTGGCTGAGGCCAGTTCGAAAATATGAACATCGGCGCCGGCATCAGCGGCTTCCAGCGCGGCACAGGCACCAGCACCGCCAAAGCCAATGACGGCAACATCGGTTTCAATGCCCCACTCGCTGATATCAGCCAGTTTTTTCGGTTTTATCGGACTGGATTTTTCACTCATCAGGCTCGGCTCCGCTGGGTCAATTACAGTTTAAGGCGGTAGTATTATATTGGAGTTGAGTTGTTGGGCTATAACATTAACGGTCACTAAGATAGTCCAAAGCGGGGATGTTTAATATGTTGGACTATTGCGGGCTAGAAAAAGAAAAGGCCCTCGATTGAGGGCCTTTAACGGTCACGAAGGGGCGCTGATCAGTACTCGTAAATCAGGTCCAGACCGTAGGTGCGGGGCTCGCCCCAGATAACGGCGCGGTCGATTTGCGGCGTGTTGTCGATCGCGGTGACGTGGTATTCCTCGTCAGTCAGGTTCTTGACCCAGCCGGCGATTTGCAGGATGCCACCCCAGAGCGGCATATCGCTGACGCCCAGGCGCACATTGGTCAGACGGTAGTCGTCAAGGAAGGTACCGCGCGATTTGTCGCCATTTTTGGCAACGTTAAAGGAGCGCGAGCCACCGTTGCGCTCGTCCATAAAGTTATGGCTCACGTTCAGGTTCATGCGGCCCCAGCCGCCCTCGGCCAGGGTCCAGTCCACCGCCAGGGTGTAGGAGTGGCGTGGTGCAGAGAAGAACACGAAGGAGTCAGAGATGTCTTCGCCAGTGGCTGCAGACGTTGCCTTGGTAACGTCGGTATCCAGATAGGCGTAGTTGAACATCATCAGGATGTCGCGAGTCGCCAGGAAGGTCAGGTCCATCTCCATACCCTGCATTTCTGCTTCACCGGCGTTGCTTACCTTGGTGTCGGCCACGGTGCCGGTCAGGATCTGGTTCAGCTGAATGTCAGTGTACTCACTGTAGAACACGTTACCGTTCAAGCGCAGACGGCGGTCCATCAGTTCGCTTTTCACACCCAGCTCGTAGGAGTGAACCTTCTCTGAATCAAAACCTTCCTTAAAGCCAAATCCGTAGTCGGTGCCGTCAGAGGCCGGGCCCTGGTTGCCGTCACGCTGCGGGTCGCGGGTGTTGTAACCACCGGACTTGTAGGCTTCAACAGATTTCGCGTAGACATTGATATCGTCGGTGATATCGAATTCTGCGGTAAAGGTAAATGAGTCGTCCGAGAAGTCCTTGTCGCCTTCAACATTTACAAATTCGCGGTCTGCGGAGTTGGGAATGCCGGCTCCGCCCAGGAAGGTGGCCACCAGCGGGTTACTGGCTTCAGCAGCACCACCAAGCGCCACCAGCAGCGGGCTTTCGATGTAGACAAAGTCCTGCTGGTTTTTCAGTGCATAGCGGCTGTCTTCCGAGTGACGGTAGCCAAAGGTCAGGTGCAGGCGGTCTTCAAGTACCGGCGGCGTCCAGGTGAACTGGCCAA
>JBFKXO010000072.1:0-8958 GCA_041638115.1 Litorivivens sp.
GTGGTGCTCGCCGCGAACCAAAAACTCGAGTTTGCCTTGCTCGGCAGTATTCAGGCTTGCAGAAGACATCAGGCCGTCACCTCGCTTGCAGACGTGTTTACGTGACGCGACTCCACCTCCGCCACTTCCTCGGCGGGAATATAGTAGTCGCGCTGGTAGTTAAAGGTGTGCACAATCGTCGCAACGATCAAACCCGCAAAGGACAAACCGGCCACCAACCACATGTGCCAGATCAAAGCGAACCCGAGTACCGTACTGATCCCCGCAATCACCATACCTGCAGCGGTATTTTTCGGCATGTGAATCGGGACAAAGCCCTCTTTCGGGTGCTGGTAAGCGTGTTGCTTCATCTGCCACCACGCATCAATGTCGTGAACACGCGGGGTGAAGGCGAAATTATATTTCGGCGGCGGCGAAGTAGTAGACCACTCCAATGTGCGACCGTCCCAGGGATCACCGGTCTCGTCCTTGAGTTGTTCGCGTTTTCGGTAGCTGGCGTAGAACTGATAAATAAAACAAAAGATACCGATACCAATCAACACCGCGCCAAACAATGCAATCTGGAACCAGATCTGTAGCGATGGATCGTCAAAGTGACTCATACGTCGCGTCACACCCATCAGGCCCAGCACGTAGAGCGGCATAAACGCGAAATAAAAACCTACCAGCCAGAACCAGAAAGACATCTTGCCCCAGAATTCATCCAGCTTGTAACCGGTCATCTTCGGATACCAGTAGGCAATGGCGGCAAACACGCCAAACAGAACACCACCGATAATCACGTTGTGAAAGTGTGCAATCAAAAACAGGCTGTTATGCAATACAAAGTCTGCCGGTGGTACCGCCAGCAGGACGCCCGTCATCCCGCCAATCACAAAAGTCACCATAAAGCCCACGGTCCACAACATCGGCACGTCAAAGCGAATACGTCCCCGATACATGGTAAACAGCCAGTTAAACACCTTGGCGCCGGTAGGGATGGAAATAATCATCGTGGTGATGCCGAAGAAGCTGTTCACCGTTGCCCCGGAACCCATGGTGAAGAAATGGTGCAACCAGACCAGATAGGAAAGAATGGTAATCACGACAGTGGCATAAACCATCGACGAGTACCCAAACAGACGCTTACCGCTGTAGGTTGACACAATCTCGGAGAACACTCCGAACAGCGGCAGAATCAGGATGTATACTTCCGGGTGACCCCAGATCCAGATCAAATTCACGTACATCATGGCGTTACCGCCAAGATCATTGGTGAAAAAGTTCATATCCAGATAACGATCCAGCGTCAGCAAACCCAACACCGCAGTCAAAATCGGGAAGGCCGCCACAATCAGAATATTGGCGCACAGCGACGTCCAGACGAAAATCGGCATTTTCATCAGACTCATACCGGGGGCACGCATCTTCACGATAGTGACAACAAAATTGACGCCCGATAGCAGCGTTCCAACCCCGGCAATTTGCAAGGCCCAGATGTAGTAATCCACCCCCACCCCGGGACTCTGCAATATCCCCGTCAACGGTGGATAGGCCAACCAGCCAGATTTGGCAAACTCTCCGACAAACAGCGACATCATCACCAGGATGGCCCCGGACGCCGTCATCCAGAAACTGAAGTTATTCAAAAAGGGAAACGCAACATCGCGGGCGCCTATCTGCAGCGGCACCATATAATTCATCAAACCAACAATGAAAGGCATCGCCACAAAAAAGATCATGATCACGCCGTGGGCGGTAAAGATCTGGTCGTAGTGATCCGGCGGCAGATAGCCCATCGAATCACCAAAGGCGATGGCCTGCTGGATACGCATCATAATGGCATCGGCAAAGCCGCGCAGCAGCATCACCACACCGAGAATCATGTACATCACGCCGATGCGTTTGTGGTCAATACTGGTGAACCATTCTCGCCAGAGGTAACCCCAGAGTCTCGCCCTGGTGACTGCGACCAGCAGCGCAATGCCACCGATCGCGACCATACAGAAAGTCGCGACAATAATGGGGTCGTGAAAAGGAATGGACTCCAGCGTGAGCCGACCAAAAATCAACTGGGTCAAATTGGACTGTTCAGACATGGACACTACCAGCGCACTCGGCGCTCTCCAGATGAATCGAGCAGTTGCAGCACAACCGCACAGTTAGACAAACGCACGCATCAATGTGCATAGTGGGCATCGGCGTCGGGACTCTTTGTGGTGTGATGCTTGTGGCCCTTCATCATATCCTTCATGCAAAGGGTCCCAGGCTCGACGCATCGGTTTAGAATCTTGTCATATAAACCCGGCATCACCTCACTGTAATACCGCACAGGCTCATACTCGCTCGGCTCCGCCAAGGCCGTGTACACCGCGCGTGATAGCGGTTCACCTTCACGCTTTACCTTGGCGCGCCAAGCATCAAAATCGGCTTCCTGCATGCCGTGAAATTTGAAACGCATACCGTTGAAACCAGCACCTGAGTAGTTCGCGGAAAACCCATCAAATACGCCGGCTTCGTTGATCACCGCGTGCAGCTTTGTTTCCATCCCGCCCATCGCGTAGATCTGGCCCGCCAAAGCCGGAATATAGAACGAGTTCATCATGGTCGTGGCGGTGATCTTGAATTTGATGGGCCTATCCAGCGGAGCTGCCAATTCATTGACGACGGCGATATCGTATTCCGGGTAGAAAAACAGCCATTTCCAATCCATCGCCACCACTTCCACTTCCAGCGGGTCTACACCTTCCGGGATCGGTTTGCCTTCATCAATACGCGACAATGGCCGGTAGGGATCAAGCTGGTGAGTGCTGACCCAGGTCATGGCACCCAGGGCGATAATGATCGCCAGAGGCGCCGCCCAGATAATTAATTCAAGGTGAGTGGAGTGATCCCAGTCGGGTTTGTAGGTCGCCTTGGTATTGGAAGCACGGTAGCGCCAGGCGAAGAAAAAGGTCAACGCGATCACCGGGATCACAATGATGAGCATCAGAATCGTCGCCCAAACAATCAGATCCGCCTGTTGTGAGGCGATGTCGCCCGACGGAGACATGACAACCCAGTTACAGCCGCTAAGCACAAGCGCGCCGCCAGCCAACATCAGCGTTTTGATCAGAAATCTGCAAACAGACATCGCCACTTGAGTATCCAGCTAGTGAAAACGGTGAAAGACTGTACGCCAATCATCCGACTGAGAGAATTGGACAATTTGTCCTATGGTTGACCAATCCTAAAAGGTTTAGTCTGTAGCCATCGTGAATGACTAGATCGGAAGTTCGCCCGACCATGGCCACTACTACACACACTGCCGAAGACATGCAAACACCCGCCGGGCACTCCCCGGTGGCACCATCCGAAATCGCGGTCGGCGTCGTCATTGGCCGCGCATCCGAACACTTTGATTTCTTCGTGTTTGGTATCGCCTGTGTGCTCGTTTTCCCCCAGGTCTTTTTCCCCTTTACCGACACGCTCAACGGCATGCTGTATGGCTTTGCTATTTTCGCCATGGCCTTTGTCGCACGCCCTTTCGGTACTGCCCTGTTCATGGGTATTCAGCGGCGCTGGGGGCGCAGTGTAAAACTCACTGCAGCCTTATTTCTATTGGGGACCTCCACGGTCGGTGTTGCCTTTCTTCCGGGTTATCACAACCTAGGTGGCACGGCGATATTTCTGCTGGCTATGTTCCGTATTCTTCAGGGTTTTGCACTCGGCGGCTCCTGGGATGGCCTGCCCACGCTACTTGCTCTCAACGCACCGAAGGCAAAACGAAACTGGTACACCATGTTTGGTCAACTGGGCGCACCCATTGGCTTCTTGCTCGCCAACCTGCTGTTCCTTTACCTGATCGTCAGTGTGAGCCCCGAGGATTTCCAGGCCTGGGCCTGGCGCTACCCCTTCTTCGTGGCGTTCGCGATCAACGTGGTTGCTCTGTTTGCGCGGCTTCGCCTGGTATTGACCGAGGAATACACGTTCGCGCTGGAGGAGAAGGCACTGGAACCCATTAGCACCCGGGAAATCCTGGACCACGAAGGCCCGAATATTTTCCTCGGCGCTTTTGCTGCCCTAGCCAGCTACGCCCTGTTCCACATCGTCACGATTTTTCCGTTGTCGTGGATATCCTTTAATCAGTCGCAGATTATCGATGATGTGCTGCAAATCCAGATCTACGGTGCGCTGATCGGCATTATTGCCACGATTCTCTCAGGCATTATTGCGGGCCGCATTGGCAAACGCCGAACGGTTGCCATTATGGCGGCGCTGATCGGGGTATTTGCGCTATTTTCCCCGCTACTGATGAACGGTACGCCGGTCATGCAAAACGCCTTTATTCTGATTGGCTTTGCGTTGCTGGGTGTCTCTTACGGTCAATCACAGGGCACAGTGACCACAAACTTTGCACGTCGCTTCCGCTATTCGGGTGCAGCGCTCACCTCGGATTTTGCGTGGTTGTTTGGTGCCGCATTTGCGCCGCTGGTGGCACTGGGGCTATCGGTAAAGTTCGGGCTTACTGCGCTCAGTTTCTACCTGCTATCCGGTGCCATTTGTACACTGGTGGCGCTTTATATCAGCCAGCAAATCGAACGCAAGCACTGAGCTATTCGTCGGAAAGCATCATCAATGCGGCGTTGCCTCCCGAGGCTGTCGTATTGATGGTGACCACTTTTTCCGTCGCATAGCGATATAAAGCATCTCCCTCAACGTCGCAGATCAACGGCACAATCGGGCCGGGACGCCGGGCCAGCTGCCGCGCCAGAGTTGAACGCAACCCGGAATCAGGCGAGACAAAAACACCCGCCAGCGCGCCCTCTAACGTATCGCTGCGCCATTGCCCGAGGTCTTCACAGGACTCGTCCCATTCAATTGGGCGGTCAAACAAAGCGGCTATGCGCTCAAGTGGGCAGCGCCATCCCCGCGGGCAACGCAGCGCGATACGATTGCCCATCAGTAGTGTGGACAAGACCGCAACGACACAATCCACCCACGGATCGTCCTGAGCATAAACGCCCAGCAATAAACCGCGCGGTTCGTAGTGCAGGGTATTGGTTTCGCCGGTCGGTCCCGGCAGTGACAGTGCTTTGGCATAATCGCTCTCGAACGTTGACATAATACTTTCCAGCCGTTGACGATCAATCTCCGGGGCGATGGCGAAAATTGCATCTATCCGAGAATCATCGATTATTGTCACACCGCCAGGACGCGGGGTTCGCCGCGCTTGCAAGGGCTTTAGCGTATTGGGGCCACCCACCTTGGGGCCGGTGCCCGATTTCCCACGACCGCCAAAGGGCTGCACCCCGACCACCGCGCCAACCATATCGCGATTAATATAAATATTGCCTACCTGCGCTGTGCGCGCGATCCAATCAGCAGTGGTCTGAACACGACTGTGAATACCCAGAGTCAAACCATAGCCACTGGTATTGATCTGATTGATCACGGCCTCCAGTGAATCGGCGCGATAGCGGATAACATGAATCACCGGGCCAAAGGTTTCTTCCTGCAAACGCGCTAGCGAATCGATCTCGTAGAGAGCCGGGGCAAAAAAGTATCCGCGATGACATTCCGCATCGAGTTCAGTGCGGTATAACAGGCGAGCGTGTCCGGACAGAGATTGGCAGTGGGCTTCAAGGCGATCTTTCGACGACCGGTCAATCACTGGGCCGATATCGGTGGATAGCTTCCCGGGATCACCAACACGTAGCTCCGCCATGGCGCCCTGCAACATCGCAAGGATTGGGTCTGCACATTCTTCCTGCAGAAACAGTACTCTCAGAGCTGAGCACCGCTGGCCGGCGCTGTGAAAGCCGGAACGGATAACGTCATCCACCACTTGCTCGGGCAATGCCGTGGAATCAACAATCATCGCGTTAACCCCACCCGTCTCGGTGATGAACACTATCGGCGCATCCGAGCGATTGGCCAGTATCCGGTTAATTTTTTGCGCCGTGTCTACAGAACCGGTAAACGTCACCGCACTGATGCGCTCATCCGGTAAAAGCACTTTTCCTGCATCATCTCCTGCCGCCACTACCAGCTGCACAACACCGTTCGGCATGCCACTGCTGCGAAACAATTCAACCGCACGCTGGGCGATCAGGGAGGTTTGTTCTGCCGGCTTGGCTACGACGGTGTTGCCCGCAGCGAGCGCCGCTGCAATCTGCCCAATAAAAATAGCCAGCGGAAAATTCCACGGGCTGATACAGAGTACGACACCCAATGGTGAGCGAAGCGAAGTATCTTGTCGTTCAATCTGCGCCGCATAGAAGTAACAGAAATCAATTGCCTCTCGCACCTCGGCAAGACTGTCCGGCAGTGTCTTCCCGGCCTCCCTCACACACAGAGCGATAAGTTCTGACCGGCTTTTTTCCAGCGCTAAAGCCATATTTCGCAATAGATTGGCGCGACTGGCCGGCGACGTCTGACACCAGAGCGCGTAGGCCGCCAGAGCGGCTCCAACCTTTGTACGCATAGCCTCTTCGGAATCGCAGGTCACATAGCCCACAATATCGTCAACACAGGCGGGGTTCAGGCTGACGATCGATGCCGGGCGCGGTTTTGACTGCGATCGTTCAAAGCTTTGCGAGGGTTTACGCAATTCTCTTAGACCGCAGATATCGCTCCAGCACAGGCCAGAGGCGTTGGGGCGACGCCCCCATGGCACGTCCCGGTATATCTCGCGAGGCAAGAAAATAGAGCGGTGGCGCCAGCGAGACGTTTGCTCCAGTGACGCTACTGGATTATCAAGCAATCTGGCCAGTGGAACCCGGCGGTCAATTACTTGATTAACAAACGACGAATTCGCGCCATTTTCAAGGAGCCGCCGGACCAGATAGGCCAGCAGATCTGCATGCTCGCCTACCGGCGCATAGATACGGCAGTTCACCGCGGCGTCAGCCATCAGTTGTTGATACAGCTCATCGCCCATGCCGTACAGTCGCTGGAATTCAAAGCCGGTTGGCACCGCCACCATTTCCATCAGTGAAGCCACACTGTGCGCATTGTGGGTCGCGAACTGTGGAAACAAACCCGGACGCGCATCGAGCAATCGCTTCGCGCAGGCAAGAAAGGCAACATCTGTTGCGCATTTACGTGAAAACACGGGGTAATCAGCAAGACCTAAAACCTGCGCTCGCTTGATTTCTGTATCCCAGTAAGCGCCCTTGACCAAGCGCACCTTGATTCGCCGACGCTGATCACGGGCAAGCGACTGCAGCCAGGCGATCACCGCCGGTGCACGCTTCTGATAGGCCTGAACCGCAAGGCCGAAGCCATCCCATCCGCGCAATGCGGCGTCACGATAAACCCGCTCGAAAACATCCAGCGACAAGTCCAGACGCGCAGCTTCTTCAGCGTCTACTGTGAGATCCAAATCAAGCGACCTGGCCTGCCGCGCCAACGCTAGAAGTCGAGGAGCCAGCACCTGCAAAACCTGATCCCGTTGCGCAAATTCGTAGCGCGGGCATAAGGCGGACAATTTGACCGAGATCCCGGCCGTCTGCGGCATCGATTGCCCCGCCACGCCAATAGCATCCACGTATCTTTGGAAATAACGCTCGGCATCAGCGGCGCAGCGTGCGCCTTCGCCCAGCATATCAAAGGAGAAATGATAGCCCTGCGCCGAATAAACCTCGGCACGCGCTACCGCCGATTCAATGGTTTTACCCAGCACAAACGCCTCGCCCATATACCGCATGGCAAAGCACGCAGCCTCACGTATCACCGGCGCACCCAGACGCGAAACCAGTGCGCCGAACACCGAATGCAGCTGACCGGCATGCTGCTGGTTATAGCGAGTGAGTTTACCGGTAAATAACAAGCCCCATGCCGAAGCATTGATAAACCAGGAGTGACTGTGTTGCAGATGCGAAGACCAATTGCCGGCAGCAAGTTTATCCGCAATCAAGCGGTCTGCCGTGAGGTCATCGGGGACCCGCAGCAAGGCTTCGGCAAGACACATCAGCACCACGCCCTCATCAGAGGACAACGCGTACTCTTGCAATAATGCATCAACGCCGCTCTGTCCGCGCTGGGCGGCTCGAATCGACTCAATCAGATGCCGGGCATAGTCCCTTGCGCGACCAGCGGCTTCGTCGGAGAGCCGGGCATCAGGCAGCAAATCACGCAGCAGCGTTTCATCATCACCCAGGTAAGCCTGACGAATCGCTTCGCGAAGTGTTCCTCTGTCTGAGAGATCCACATCTTCAAACATGGCGCTGTAATGTGCTGTGGAGCGTTTATTCAGTATGGCAGGTTTTTTCAGATATCGACGGGGCAGCGCGTATAAATACCCACTTATCCCACCTGGTCTAAGCGACGCACAGCACGCCAACAGGCAATCGCACCGCTTAGCGAAAGGGGTATCGCAAACAGGAAGAGGCTATGGGCAACTTTGGAAGCAGTCGCATCACTCATGTCACCGGAAAAACCGACGAGTACAGCCAGCACACCAAACAGTGCCGCCCCCATCGCATTACCCATCTGCCGCACAGCGGTGAGCGCCGATGACCCAATTGCCCGGTCCCTGTCACGCAGTTCCACCAGTATTTGACGATTGAGCAGGCTGGACGACAAACCGAATCCCAGGCCAAGTAAAATTGCACTCAGTGCGATTGACCAAAGCCCGCTGCCACCCAGTGTGTAGGACAGTGAAATGGTGCCGACAAGCACGCACAATCCGCCCGTGCGGATACTCCAGTCCCGTATCGACATGGCCTGAAAATTGGAAACCAGCAACCCTCCCAAGGTCCAGCTCATGGAAGGAATCGCCACCAGGTACCCCGCATGCAATGGCGACAGCCCAAACCTGGCCTGTAACAGCGGCGGGGCGTAAACCAGATAACAGGTCAGGGACATGGTCATGGTAAACATCGCCAGATAACCCGCCCCTACCGACGAGCCTCGCGCCACCACTCCACGGGGTAACAAACCATGATTGATACGGTTCTCACGCCTCAGATACACGGCCAACAGCAGCAGCGAAAC
>JBFKXO010000073.1:0-8942 GCA_041638115.1 Litorivivens sp.
CCGGAGACCAGTCGAGAGTGAGGGTGTAATCCTGTGGTGCGGTAACGTTTAACTGCTCCGCTTCCTGAAACTCTGCCTGAGCATCGAAATGGGCTTCTCGCTGGGATTCCTGTTTGCGATAGCTGTAAATAAAGCCTGCACGCAGCTGATCCGAGATCAGCCAGTCCACGGTAAGTTCGGTGCCGGTGAATTCCTCGTCGGTATTGATAACGGTGGGCACTGCGGCACCGGTACCCGGCTGCTGGGATTCGATTGATTCCTGGCGGTCGTCGATTTCCATATAAAACAGGGCCACCTGAGTGCGCACGTGCTTGTCGAAAAAATCACCCTTTACGCCCAACTCCAGGTTCACCACTTCTTCGGGTTCCAGCGGTGCATCGCCGCTGCCCGGATTCAGGGAATCAAACCCGCCGGACTTATAACCGGTTGAGTAGGACAAATAAGTCATGGCCTGATCGGTGATCTGGTAATTGGCCACCGCCCTGCCCGTTACCTTGCTCCACTCTTCGACGGCAAACTCCGGCTCATTATTTTCGGTATTGAAGATCAGGTTTTCACCAAGCAATTGGGCTATCACAAAATCCGACAGGGGTGCGTGCCAGCTAAAGGCTTTTTCATCTTTGGAATAGCGCAAACCGACAATCAGATTCCAGCGATCATTCAGGGTAAAGTCAGCGTCCCCATATACGCCGTAGTTTTTAAACTCACCGCGATTAATCATGCTTTCGCTGCCAAAGGTGTTGTCGTAGGCCCCACCCAGCAGCGAATTGATCAAGGACGGTGGCAAGCTCACCTGCGCCGAGGCCAACGAAACGGCGGCCGCGGTACTAAAGGTAAGATCGGTGCGCTGGAAAGTCTCCTCGTCGCTGTAATTCGCCCCGACCACCAGATCGAGAAATTCGCCGGTAAAGTTAAACTGAAGCTCGTTGTAGAAAATGTCCGAATCTTCAATGTTGTTGGTATCGACATAAACCTCGTGCTCGCCCGTACCGTCTTCATCCTGAAGATTAAAGGTTTCAAACTGCCGATAGCTGGTGATGAATTTGCCTGACCACTGTTCGTTTATGTCGAAGAAGGCTTTTGCGATCCAGGCATCCATATCGCGGGTTTCGCGCCCGTCGATCACATCGGTGTTGAGCTTACGGTCACGTGGGTCAGGAAAGCGAGTTTTATCGTTGAGAACACCGAGCGAGGCTTTCGGGCCGTTGTCCACTTTGTCGTAGTCGTAGGAAAGCTGCAGCGTCAGCCAGTTGTTGGCATCCCAGCGCCCCGCCAGCCGCGCCGCCTGATTATCCTGTTCGCGCGGATCATTGGGTGATGGACCGAAATTCTCGATAACCGCGTCCCGGCTATTGGTGAGCGCATTGGCCCGCAACGCAACGCCTCCTATAGAGACGTTTCCCATTGCCTCATAGCGGCGCAGACCGTAGTTACCAATACGAGCGCTGAGCATGGCTTCGGTCTCTTCGCCCGGTGCATTGGGAATCATGCTAACCACGCCGGCGGCCGCGTTGCGACCAAACAGAGTACCCTGCGGGCCCTTGAGAACCTCAATGCGCTGCATGTCCGAGAACGCGACAGTGGTTGCGGCGCGCGGCAGGTAAACCTCATCATAAAACGCTGCCACGGAAGGATCGCCTCCAGTACTGATATTCGAGCCTTCAACACCGCGTACAATCAGCTGCGACTGGGTAATACCGCCGCCGTGTTCATCTTCCTTGCTGGAACCGACCTGAAAGCCGGGAATATAGTCTTGCATATCCTCAAGAATCAGGGCGCCGGTGTTTTCCAGATCAGCGGACGTGACGGTATCAACGGTGACCGGCACGGTAAGGGAATTCTGTTCACGCTTTTGCGCGGTAACCACCACCTCCTCCAGCGAGAGGTCTTTGGCGGTCGCCGCCATCGACGCGATGACCAATAGCAGCAAACAAAGAGACGGGCGTAATTTCATTATTATTTCCCCTAATCTGACGGGCGCAGCACAGATGCACTGCCCCACTTGTCAGTTGTTATTCTTCACACTTGGCAACCTGTCCCTGATTGGCTGAAACGGCTTTCAGGTTCTTCGGTGACAGACACAGCATGTACTCCGCCACCTTTAAACGCAATTCTTCGGAGAGGTGGCCTTGCGAGGGCATGGCCGGAAAGTCTTTGCGTTTTTTCACCGGATTGGCGAGGTAGTCCGCAATACCCTGCGGGTTGTCGTAATACTGCGCCTGAATGGCCATGGTAGGCGGCCCAATCATACGCAAGTTATACGCGTGACAGCCTGCGCATATACCTTTGTACAGGCGCGCGACGCGGTCTGCATCGGTTTCGATTTCACGCGGCGCTGCGTCTGCCGGCAGCAGGTAGGTTGTCGTTTCCGCCGTGGTTGTGATATCGCAGGTGCTCCACTTGCCGATACCAAAGGACGTATAGCGCTCGGCATTAAGGATGCAGTTGTCCGGTTCCTGCGCGCTGCCGACATTGGCCAGAATATCCGGCCCGGTGGTTTTGAATTTGGTCAGCATCGCCGCCTTAACCTCAGCGACAGGCTCAGCGCCGTTGTTGAACATCAGGTTATCCAACACTTTGATATTGTCGGGGTTGGGCTCGCTTTCTGGGTCGGTCGCCACATCGGTGACAAAGGCCAGATCGGTAATCACGATGCCGGCGGTTTTGTTCCCGGTAATGATATTGCCCTCAATTTTGACATCGTCCGCCGCCATCACCACAACACCAATACCGACCGGCACCTTGGAGACGATCGAACCCGGCGCGCCGAAGTTGGGCGTGTTGTTGTCCACAATAAAATTGTTGCGCACGATGATATCGTAGGCCGTCTTGATGGGGAGGCCCGGTGTAATAAACACCAGAATGCCGGCGGTGTTGTTATGGGCATAGTTGTTTTCAACCAGCGCGTGGCGGGTATTTTCGATCTCGATACCGGCTACGCTGTCGAACACCTCATTGTGTTTGACATCCACGTTGTCGCACATGCCGACATAGATCGCAGCATCTTCAATACCACTGAGCACGTTGTATTCAATCAGACCGTTTTTGCCATATTGGGGAAAGATGCCGTAAACCCCGGTATCCACAATCCAGTTATTGCGAATCACATAGTTATTGCCAGACTGCCCCATGATCGCGTTACCTTTGTAGTGCACGATCTTGAGCCACTCGATGGTGACGTTGTTACCGGAGTAGAGGATGGCGTCGTTGAGCTTGTGGTCGCCCTCCATCACAGGCCACTCGCCCTCAACAACCACCCCGCGCAGGGTGATATGGTCTTTGTCGATATACACGCTCTCGCGGTAGGTGCCCGGGTGAACCAGTATCACGTCGCCGCTGACAGCTTCATTGACGGCTGCCTGAATGGAACCGCCATCTTTGACGACAATATCTTTCGCCAGCGCCGGCAGGCACAGCAGCAGGCTGAGCAGGAGTGTTATTTTCTTCATGGGGTGTCTCCCATTGCGACAGGGGTAGAGGGTGTTTCAGAATGATTGAGCGCATCGACCACCGACAGACCAGACGGCACGCGCTCGGGAATCACAGGCATAAAACTCTGATCGGTCAGCGTTTGCAGAAAATCGACCAGCCGATCCAACTCAGTATCGGTCAGCTTCGGCTCCCAGATGTGCCAGTGAATACTCAAGTGCTCACCTTCAGGCACTGCATGACCGCGGCCCTTGGTATAAAACTCCACAGTTTCTCGCAAAGTTTCAAAGCGACCGGAGTGCATATAGGGTGCGGTTAGCTCGATATTGCGCAGGGTCGGCACTTTAAAACCGCCACGCAGGGAGCGGTCACCGGTCGGACCTTCGGCACCAATATCCATTGGGCGACCCGCAGGTTCCGGGGTGCCAAGCACCGCCAGTTCCCGATTTGTGAACAGCGGCGGGGTATGACATTCACCGCAACGAGCAACAAATGAGCGAAAGATATTCATGCCCTCGATTTCATTGTGATTCAACGCATCATGAAATCCATGGGCATAAAGATCGTAGCGACTGTTGAGGGAAATCAGTGAGGACTCAAAAGCCGCCAGCGCGGTATACACCGTATCAAGGGTCAGACCGTTCTCAGGGAAGGCCTGTTTAAAGAGTTTCACGTAGGCCGGAGTCCCCGTAAGGCTGGCCATAAGCCGCTCGGGGGTATTACCCATTTCATGTTCGGCGTAGAGCGGACCCAACATCTGCTCTTCCAATGACTTCGCGCGAGCGTCCCAGAACAGGGTATCGAGAAACCCTACATTCCAGAGGCTTGGCGCAGAACGCTCGGCAATCTGACCGTGAATGCCGCGACTTAACCCGCGGCCATCGGTAAAGCCTTTTTCGGGTTGGTGGCAGCTGGCACAGGAAACCGAGCCATCGCCACTAAGCATAGGATCAAAAAACAACAAACGCCCAAGATCAATCTGCTGTGGAGTGAAACCATCGCGGGGTTGTGGCAGGCCGACCTTCAAACCGCCCATCCCGGCGTCCTGCAAGGAGGGGTAGTCGCTGTAGAGGGAGTTGAATTTGCACACCTCAGATTCCAGCGCAAATCCCGGGGGGCAGGCCGCACTTAGCTGCCAGAGCTCTTCGCCAGATTTCACCCACGTCGCCGGCGCAATCAGGCTCACAACCGCAAGCCAACGCAAACACTTCATGGGCTGAACTTACTCGGCCAAAGACTGGATATAACTGATGACGTTATTGACGTCTTCCTCAGTGGGCAACGCAGGTGCCATCATGACCATCTGCCGGCCATACTTGTCGTCGGCACCGCGAATGCCCTTGCGAAACAGCGCGTATTGCCTGGCCAGGTACCAATCGTCGATCCCCGCCAGCGCCGGTGAATCCAAGAGTTTGTTACCCTCGGCTTCCGGCCCGTGGCATGAGCCGCAAACCATGGTGTAGTGATCCTCGCCCTTCTTGATATCGCCTTTTAGCGTGGCCGCCGGCACAGTATCCGACAGGGTCTCGATGTAAGCCACCAGCCCGTCGACCGCCGCTTCATCAGTAATGGTCGCGGCGATTGCCGCCATCTGCTGACCAAACTGATCTTCCGGATGCGAGCCGCGCCGGCCTTCCATAAACGCCAGCAACTGACGCTTGAGGTACCAGGGGCTTTGATTCACCAGCGACGGCGCATTCAGCGCCTTATTGCCTTCGCCCTTGATCCCGTGGCAGGCCTGACAGGCAACATACAGCGCCTTGCCATCACTGGCGTTGCCGGCGGCCAGCAGCGCTTTGGCTTCATTGGCAGCGGCCTGGCTGTCTTTGGAGGGCGCGGCGTTCTCGCTGCATGCAGTCAAGTAAAGCATTGTAGTGAGGAGAGCTAAGCATCTGATTATCATTATGTTTTCTCAGCATTATCTAGTTTGGAAACGATGATTAGGATTCTACCCCAGATTTTACACGAAGTGCACAGCGATCACATAACACTAGAGCAGAACATCGCGCAGGGCTTCCAGCTCTTCCCTGGCTTCCTTCAAGAAAAGCAGGCCCTGCTCAGGGCCCTGCTCGCCCAGATTCAGCTTCCGAAATGCCGGCAAATCTGCCAGTGGCGGAAGGTGCCGGGACAGCCCTTCTTCCAGATAAGTGTGGTAGCGCGCCACCAGAACAAGATCCGCCAGTTCCGGCCGGGGCTGCCGATCCCGGTACCAGTTTTCCCGATCCAGCCCGGCAAGCACCAGCGCGCTCTCAAAACCCCAGGCATTGAGTATCAGCCCGCTAATTTTCCCGGCGTAGCGATGAAGCAGATCGTCGACCTCCTCCCGGTTTGCCAGCAGGGCCGGAAACGCCTTGAGTTCGGTCAGCAGGGGCAGCGCACCAATATCGAGAAACAGCCCCCCAATCAAGGCCTTGTCTGCAGCAAGCCCGCAGCGACGGGCAATAATCTGTGACACCGCCGCCGTATGCACGCTGCGCCGCCACACCTCCCGCATATACCCTTTTATGGTGGGATCTTTCAGAAAGAACAGAGTGCGAATGGCATAGCTGGACGCCAGGTCCCGGGTGCCGTCGATGCCCAGACGCGCAATGGCTGCCGAAAGGGAAGTCGCAGGCTGTGAACGCGCATAGTAAACAGAGTTACTTATTTTGATGAGATAGGCACTAAGACCGGGGTCTTGCTGGATGACCCGCGCAAGATCCGATAAACCGAGATCACGCTCCGTCGCCACATGGCGCACTTCCAGCGCTATATCCGGCAGGCTAGGCAGCTCAAGACTTCCGTCTTTCAGCGCAGAGGTTATCTGTTTGAACAGTACTGCGCGCTCATCGGAAGCTGCCGCTGGTACCTGAGAAGTTAATGACATCGCCCGTCCTGAAACTACTAGCCATTTTGCAGCTTGGGACGGTAAGACTTTGGCGACAATAAGGGGAAATGCGAATACTAACTGAGTGTCAGGGGCAAAAGGATTCAGGACCGGCGATTTTGCAGGATAAGGTCATTAACCTCGCCCCAGCTAATTTCCTATAAACCTTACCGCTATCCGCACAATTAAAACCAACTTCCTCAACTAGCTGTTTCGGCTAAGGAACCGAGGGCGAATGGATTATTCACCCCCAGCCCCGAAGGGAGCTTTTACATTGTGCGCCCATTGTTCCACCAAGCGCCTCTTCCCAAGCTCACTTGATCAAAAATGAGAAATAAAGCCTATGTAGAGGGCAATATATTCTCAAAACAAATGGGATAGGTGTTTGGATCAGCTAGCGAACAAACAACCGGCGGCGCAATTGTCACCTGGGTTTCATCTTCATCTTCGGATAAACCATCATCCACGGTGAGCTTAAAGCGAAGTGTCGTGGTTTCCTCAACCTCTGGAGCCGTAAAGCTTGCCTGGGCTGAATCGGCATTTGAGATTGTGACTTCCATGCCTTCCGGAGCATCAATTTGCTCCCACTGATAGGTCAACGGATCACCGTCCGGGTCGGAGCCGGAGCCGTTCAATGTCACATCTTGACCGGATTCCACATTTTGGTCTTCACCTGCGCTGGCCTCTGGTGAGGCCAAGCCAGGACTAACCTGAATATTAATGGTCACTGTATCACTGCCGGTCTGGCCGCTGGAGTCAGTGACCGTCAGTTGAAAGACCAGCTTGGCATTTTCAGCCGGTGACGGGGCGGTAAACGTTGGCTCAGGGGTATCCGCGCCACTCAATTCCACCCGCAGGCCCTCTTGCTGGGTCCAGGCAAACGTCAGGTTGCTACCGTCAATATCGTCGGTAGACTGCGTGCCATCGAGGGTTACAACATCACCCGGCCCGACGCGCTGACTGGCACCAGCGTCTGCTATGGGGTTCAGATCGTTATCGTCGGCCACCAAAATGGCTATGGTGTCGCTTCCCACACCGCCCTGGCTATCCGTCACGGTCAGGGTAAAGTAGAAGTTCTGATCCTGCGCAACCTCCGGCGCGACAAATCCCGCATTCAATTGGTTCGGGTTATTGATCGTGATCGTCGGGGATTCCAGCGCGACACCGTCCCGGTCTGACTGCACCCATTCGATGGTGTCGACCCTGTCGCCGGCATCAGCATCGGACACGCTGCCTTGCAACGACACTTCCCGGGTCTCAGCCACAATCTGGTCGCGTCCGGCTGAGACGACAGGCAGCCGGTTTAAGGGCTGCCCGGAAGCTACAGCATTTTCGGTCTCAGTTACCTCTGCCGCGGCATCCTCTCGGGAAACGACAATCTCGCCATCACAGGCCGAGGCTTTTTTCGGTTCAGGCGCACGAGTTTTCAGAACCTCACAGATAAATTTATAACCCTGACTAGTCGTATCCGCATAAAGATCGACCGCAGAAAAATCGATCGTGCCAAAATCCGCAGCGATGCGCTGAGCTTCAATGGGTATCTGCAAACCATTCTTGGAACCGCTAGAGGAAAGGCGGTCCACATCCAGGCTCTGAAGCAATCGGGCGATATTCAGGATCTGTGGGTATTTGTTGTAAATCTCGTCCAGCGTCGCGCCGGCATCGTAATCCGCGCGAGCACCGGGAACAACATCCAGCATAGTCAGAATATTTTTACCCGGTGCTTTAGCCAGCACCTGCTCGCCGAGTAAAAAGCGAACCTCTTCGCCAACGCGGTATTGAAAGGTGCCGTTGGAATCCGTTGTGGCGGGCACCAGCGAGTTGGTCTCGTATACCAAACCCGCCACTGGGCTATCGATAAATCGCCCCTGAGTCAGCTGCGGCTCGGTAGTACCACCACCCCCGCCCCCTCGGGAAGAGCTAGAACCTGAATTACATGCGGCCAGAACCGCCCCTAGAGAGAGTACGAGGAGTTTTTTGTACATCTTTTACCACCCAACATCCTTGATTTGACTCGCACCGAGACAGTCCCTGGCACGAACGGCCTATACACAGACCGATTATTATGACCAAAAATTGTACTGACAAAGGCGAAGCACAACAATATTCAGAATGGGAACTGCGTCAAAATTCATGGGCGAGCAGCGTAAATCTGTCGCCCAAAAAAAAGCCGCGACACGCGCGGCTTTCACAAGCTATTAAAGCTTATTTGCTATTTTCAACGATATGATCGACCGTAGCCTCGATTTCCTCGTCAGAACAGCTCATGCACGTACCTTTCGGCGGCATACCGTTTATGCCATTAATGGCGTTGGCGTAAACTTCTTCGATGCCTTTGCCAAGGCGTTCTTCCCAGGCACCCGCATCACCAATCTTCGGAGCACCACCCGCGCCTGTGGTATGGCAGGCCATACAGTAAGTGTTGTAGATTTCGTCCGCCGGCTTGCCCACTCCGCCAGCCGCAGACGCAGTAGAGGACCCGCAGCTGCTATCGCCTTCCAGACAGACCTGACCGGCAGGCTTGATGCGCTCTTCCATGTCAGCTCGCTGTTGGTCGGTCATGGCATAACTCAAAGTCGCCAACAAAAAAGAAGCGACCACGAATACATATTTCATCTTAAATTCAATCACTTAGTAACCCCTGCAC
>JBFKXO010000074.1:0-8909 GCA_041638115.1 Litorivivens sp.
AGCTGGCTTCGGTAATCGGGCACGAGGTGGGGCATGTGCTGGCACAGCACAGTGCCGAGCGGATGTCGATGCAGTTTGTCTCCCAGTCCAGCCAGCAAATCATCGGTGCGATAATCGGTGAAGGCGCAGGCCAGCAGACGGTAATGGCGGCGCTGGGGCTGGGATCACAGTACGGCGTACTGATGCCTTATGGCCGGCTTCAGGAGTCGGAGTCGGACAATATAGGGGTGCAGCTAATGGCGCAGGCGGGCTTCAATCCGCAGGCCAGTATCGAGTTGTGGCACAACATGGCTGCAGCGTCACAAGGGCAGCCACCGGAATTTCTGTCGACTCACCCCTCTCACGATACCCGGATCTCAGACCTGCAGGCGTTGATGCCGGAAATGCAGCAGATCTACAAACAGGCGCGCGCAGCCGGTTATAAGCCGAACTGCCAGCCTTGAGGTGATGCGGTGGGCTTAGTCCTCGCCGCAGCACACCCGATGATTCATCTCCAGCGCAGGCTGGTCGCAATCGGGCCGGCCCACGACCTTCGCCGGAACACCGGCAACCGTGGTATGAGGCTCCACATCCTTGAGCACCACACTGCCGGCCGCAATTTGCGCGCCTTGTCCCACGCGGATGTTGCCGAGGATTTTCGCGCCAGCACCAATCAGTACGCCGTCTGAAATTTTCGGATGGCGATCACCGTGCTCCTTGCCAGTACCGCCGAGCGTCACTGATTGCATGATGGACACGTTATTCCCCACCACCGCCGTTTCGCCGATGACCACGCCTGTGGCGTGATCGAGCATCAGCCCTTTGCCGATGCGTGCGGCGGGGTGAATATCCACGCCAAACTCGCAAGAAATGCGGTTTTGAAAGAATAGTGCCAGGGATTCCCGCCCCTGTTTCCACAGCCAATGCGCAATGCGATAAGACTGCAGGGCGTGGAAGCCTTTGAAGTAGAGAAAGGGAATGGAGAGTGTTTCGCAGGCAGAGTCGCGCTGCTTGACGGCTGCGATATCGGCGCGCATTGCCTCGCCAATACTGGGGTCGGCCGCCATGGCGTTTTCGATGACCTCGCGCACCAACAGGGCTGAGGCCGTCGGTGAGTCGAGCTTGTTGGCCAGGTGAAAGCTCAGGGCCGTTTCCAGCGAATCATGGTTCAGAATGGTCGCGTGCAGAAAGCTCGCCAGCACCGGTTCGTGCTTCACTTCCTCCGCCGTTTCGCTGCGGATGGTGTGCCAGATACTGTCGGTCAGACTTGCGGCTCTGAACGGTTCGGCGCTCATGGTGCGTTCCTCTCGTGTCCACGTGTGTCCCCAACGGCATCGCCCAGGGGGACAGGGTCATTATACCGATGAAGACCGTGGCAATGACAATGGCGCCACCACTTGCCACAAGGATTGTCCCGCCTGGTGATACTTCCGTTCAAAGGCGGTAACTGGTTGACTTACCGAGAGAAGTTTTGGTTCTGCAGAAATTCCGGCAATTTTTAACGCCCGGCAGAATTCTTCTGCATAAATGCGCCAATTGGTCCGCAGCTCGGCCGTGCCGCCCAGTGCAAGCAGGGTTGGCAGTAGCGCAGAGCCGTGGATGCGCCGCTTTAGATGCTCGGCTTTGGGCCACGGGTTGGGATAAAACAGGGTATGGCGGCAGGGCTGCCAGCCGGCTGTGAGCGCCAGTCGCCAGAAGTCATCGGTGTCGGCGCGCACCAGAAGTGCGTTTGCGGGTCGTTGCTGTTGTTTGTTCAAGCGGGCAGCCGATTTGTCGATGCCAATAACCGCGCAGTCAGGATGGTTGCGGGCAAGCCACACCGTGCTTTCCCCGGTGCCACAGAAGGAATCCAGTAATAGTGGGCGGTCTTGTGCCTTCAGCCATTGCTCAGCCTCGGCAAAAGCGCTTTGGTTGTGGGGCGCGATGGGCTTGCGGAAGGGGTGCTTCAGGTGGCGCTCTACTGTGCTGTCCAGTTTCTCGTGAATAGCGGGTTGATTGCTGGTGACCGCACGTACTCCCTTTGTGTTGTTGCCCTTTGTGGTATCGCTTGTCACAATTTATTTCTGCCAAAGAGCCGTCCGCAAAAAAGCTGTTTGTCACTTTTCGCCACTACAGAGAGACTCCATGCGCCAGGATCGACGCCCATACTGGGTTAAAAAATGCTATCTGGGCTTTCGCCGCTGGTACACCAATCACTTTCTCAAACCTGCCTGCGATTACCTGGGCGATTATCACACGTGCATGAAGCCCTGGTACATCTCCATTTCCGGGCCGAATATCTCCATTGGTAGATGCGCAACCATTATCGGCGAACCCGACAACCGTGTAAAAATTGGGGTATGGGGGCGGGAAGCGGATACTGGACGCATTGAAATCGGCGATTACGTCATGATCAGCCCCGGCACGCGAATTTCGGCCAGCGACGAAGTGAAAATTGGGCACAGTGTGATGATGGCCAATGGCGTATATATCACTGACTGTGACTGGCATGGGGTCTATGATCGCACCCAGCGCGACGAACGGGTCGCGCCGGTTATTATCGAAGACAATGTGTGGCTGGGTGATCACGCAACTATCCTGAAAGGGGTGACGATAGGTGAAAACTCGGTTGTTGCTGCCGGTGCGGTGGTCAGTCGCGATGTGCCGCCCAATGTGATTGTTGCCGGCAATCCAGCCAAAGTGGTGAAGCAACTGGACACTGAACAGAAGATGGTGATGCGCGCAGATTATTTCAAAGACCCGGCGGCGCTGGAGGTCTTTTTCGATAAAGTGGACCACATGGTGTTGTCGAAGAACGGTTTCTTTAACTGGTTGCGGGCGTTGCTGTTCCCCTCCACGCGAGACTGATAGCGCAGTAGAAATTCCCCCGTATCCAGCAAGTTTGCACCTGCCACAGGGGCAGATGCCGGGCTACTCTGAATTGACTGAAATCAGGTGACGCCTCCATGTCAGAGACTCTCTCCCTCGAAGCCCGCGCCCGCGAATGGCTGCAGAAACTTACCCTCGACGAAAAGGTTGGCCTTTGTGCGGGCAAAAGCTTGTTCAAAACCAAGGGTGTGCCGCGCCTCGGCATAAAACCGATGAAACTGACGGATGGGCCCAGGGGCGTGGCGTTTCACTCGGCCCTGCGCCGGTGCACTGCGTTTCCGTCCGGTATCGCCCAGGCGGCGAGCTGGAACCCGGACTTAATGGCGCGCTATGGCGAAGCGGTAGGCAGCGAGGCCGCTGCGGTGGGCGCGCGGGTATTGCTGGGGCCGGCGATCAACATCACCCGTTCGCCACTCAATGGCCGTACCTTCAAATACCTCAGTGAAGACCCGTATCTGAATGCCCGGCTGGCCGTACCTGTCGTGCAGGGAATCCAACGCCGCGGAGTGGCTGCCTGCGTGAAACATCTGGCGGCCAACAATCAGGAGACCGACCGGATACGGATCAATGCCGAGGTGTCACCGAGGGCCTTGGAAGAAATTTACCTGCCGGCTTTTAAAGCGTGCATTGAGGAAGGCGAGGCCTGGTCGGTTATGGCCGCCTACAACGCCCTGAATGGCACCCCCTGTTGTGAGAGTGAGTACCTGCTACAGCATAAACTGCGTGACGACTGGGGCTTTAAGGGTTTTGTGGTCAGCGACTGGTTTGCGGCCCGGCGTACAAAAAGTCCGGAAAGTTGTATACGCGCCGGCCTCAATTTGGAAACGCCGGGACAGTATCGGCAGCGCATAGGTTTCAATCACTGATTCAATGTGATTCCGATAGTTAGTCGACTGTGAATGTTTGTCTGACGTTGTTTTTAACGGAGTCTGTAATGAGCCTCTAAACGAGGCTGGTCGCTTTCAGTAAAAACAGCCCGAGCGTCATGGTGAACGGCGCGAGCAGGGTCGACAGCACGACAATATTGGCCGACAGTTTTCCGCCCCCGCCCTTGCCCACCACCATGATGTGAGACGCCGCTGCCACTGGACCGCTAAGAAGCAAAAAGTAGATGCCCAATTCTGTGCCGCTAACGCCAAAGGAGAGGGCAATACACAGTGCCAGCAGGGGGGCAAGGATCAAGCGCAACCAGCAAGCGAGGAGGGTGATCTGGCGTTCTTTCCGTGCGGGCTTCAGATCGATAGCGCCGCCGAGAAAAATCAGCGAGAGGGGAATCACCACCGCCGTAAAGTGGCTGCCAATATGATAGGCCGAGTCTGGAATAGGAGGGGCGGCTAGCGCTGTGATAAGACCCAGGCAGATACCAATGATCAAGGGATTTTTTGCCAGCGCAATGGCGAGCGGGCGCGGTGCAAAGCGTCCGCCATAGGCCGCATTCAAGACGACCACGGCCAGTACATTGAATAGCAGCGTCCAGATGGCTACCGGCAGTGCTGCCAGGGTAAGTCCGCGTTCTCCGAAGGTGCTGGCGCACAGCGCCAAACCGATAATCGCGAGATTGGCGCGAAAGCCTGCCTGCGCCACGATGCCGCGTTGTTCCGGCGACAGTCCTCGCCAGCGCGCAATCAGCCAGCTACCGAACACGCAGACAACGCTGGCGACAATCCCTGCCAGCGTGTGGCTGGAGCCGAGTGCTGCTGCGGGATCGATTTTCGATGCAGTGATAAACAAAATGCCGGGAATACCGAAGTAAAAGACGAACCGTTCCCCCCGGCGAAACAGGGGGTAGAGCGCCGGCAATACCCTAATGAGCAGAGCGCCGAGAAAAATCCAGGCAAAGACCGGAAAAATAGAGGTAAACGAAAGATAGAGCAGAGATGCCATGGGTGCCCGTGGAAAGACCGTTAAAGGCGGTCTGCGTAAAGGCGCGCATTATAGCGTGGAATTCCTTTGGGGTGTTGGGTGTCGTTCAGAACACCTGTTCTCGGGGGCTCTGATTAATGCAACATTCCGGTCATTGCGCACCCAAAGCATTTTGTGGAGCTAGCGACGCAATCGTTATATTTGGGGGGCATGCCTTCGTCGTTTCACTCCTCGCTATGACGAATTAGTCAGCTGCTCCCCGTGTTATTCAGGCATCTCTCTGGTGGTTTACGCCATCGAGCCCATGAAAGCGTGTATTTTTCCCGACAATAATGGCATTGACGCTCTGGAGTACCGGGAAATTCCAGCCCCTCGGCGCGGTGACCGCCGGTCAGGTCAAGGTGGTGATCAAGGCGGCCTCGTTGAACTACCGTGATCTATTGGTGCTGTCCGGTGCCTTGGGAAAGCCGCTATCTGAAGACGACCTGATTATATGCTCCGACGGTGCTGGCGAGGTCATTTTTGAGGGCTATCACGTGCCGGCAACTCACCCCCAGCTGGAAGTGAAAGCGGCAGAAGTGGTGTACGGCGACGACCCTAACGCGCCGGTGGAATACACCCATCACAATATTCAAACCGACGCGTTTGAGCATGGTCACGGGCGCTTCTGGGCGGGCAAGAATACCGCCATGCAAGGCAAGACCAACTATCCGGAAGGCTTTGATCCGGCCGAGGCCATGGCAGATCGTTTGAATCTGTTGGCCGAGGGGATGGATGCTCAGGTGTTGAAAGCGGACGTCGAGATTGCGCGTTCACTCAAGGGGAAAGAGATTCCCGAGGGCTCCAGTCTGGGCGCAGAATTTGTTAAAGCGCTCTATGCTGATGCGGCTGCGAAACAGCGACCCATGCCCAAGCCTGACCCAGACGTCTTGGCCATGTGGGGCGGGGAATTCTTTATCTTCCCCAACCTGATGATCCTGCCCAATGCAGGCAATGCCATGATTTACCGGGTGAAGCCCGATGCGATCGACCCGGATAAGTGCACCTTCGAAATCATGTCCACCAAAACCTATCCCGCCGCAGAGCCGGTACCGCGTGCTATCTGCGAACACGTGGAAGATTACCTGAACCCGGAAAAGGTGCTGGAGATTCCCCGTCAGGATCTTGGTAACATCCCCCGCATGCAGAAGGGTCTGCACTCTCTTGGCTGCAAGCAAATCTGGCTGGCTGAGAATTACGAGAAAATGATCATGAATATGCACCGGGAAATGGACAAATACCTCGGTGCACCAGAGGGAAAAGGTGTTATGAGTTTGCAGGATAAAGTTGTCATCGTCACCGGCGGTTTGGGGTCATTAGGTCGTGCCGTCAGCAGCGCCGCCGCCAAAGCCGGCGCCAAAGTCTACGCCGTGGATGTAGTAGACGGTAAGCCCGAAGCGGGCGTGGAAGCGACGCCAGCGCTGGATCTGGGTGACGCTGAAGCCACCAATAAAGCCTTTGCCGATATCGCCGCCAAAGCGGGGCGCATTGATGCGCTGGTCAATGTGGCCGGTGGTTTTGCCTGGGAAACTGTCGATGAAGGTTCTATCGACACCTGGGATCATCTCTACAAATTAAATGTGCGCACTGCCGTCAACGCCAGCAAGGCGGTGTTGGCCCACATGCCCGAGAGCGGTGGGCGCATTGTCAATATCAGTGCGGCTGGCTCAGTTAAAGCGGATATGGGGCTTGGCGCCTATGCCGCGTCTAAGTCCGGTGTATCTCGGTTGACCGAGGCACTGGCAGAAGAATTGAAGGGTCGCAACATTACCGTTAATGCCGTTCAGCCCAGCATTATCGATACCAAACCCAACCGTGAAGCGATGCCAGATGCGGATTTCTCAACCTGGGTAACCCCGGCGGCACTGGCCGATGTCATCCTGTTTTTGCTGAGCCCGCAGGCTGAGGCGGTGACCGGGGCCTTGCTGCCAGTGGTGGGGCGCGTCTAGCGGGTGTGTTGAAAGCGGCGCCGTGATCGCCGATATGGCGTAGTGAGATTGCTGGGCGGGTAAAGTGTTACCGGCCGTTAAGTAGACATGGCGGGTGAACTTGCTACTATTTCGCGCTTGCTGTGTGTGCCCTGACAGGTAGGCAGCGCTAACTTAATTATGTGAACAACCGCCATCGGCGATGGCGCAGTGTGGAGTACAAGGTCATGGGTCTAGTAACTTACGTCAGCTTTGATGGCGAAAAAACCGAAATTGACGTCCCGAACGGTGACAATCTGATGCAAGCCGCGTTGGATAATGGTATTTCCGGCATCCTGGGTGACTGCGGCGGCGGCTGTGCCTGTGCCACCTGTCATTGCATCGTGGATGACGCTTGGGCGGCCAAATCCGGTGAGCCTGACGAGCTTGAAGCAGACATGCTGGACGGTCTGATCGACCCCAAACCCACTAGCCGATTGAGCTGCCAAATCATTATGAAAGACGAACTGGACGGCATCGTGGTGCACCTGCCGGAGAGCCAGCTGTGAGTGAAACCGTCGTAATTATCGGTGCAGGTCAGGCCGGTGGCGATATGACCACGGCCTTGCGGCAGCAGGGTTTCGAGGGTCGTATCGTTATGATTGGGGAAGAGCCGGCGCTGCCCTACCGCCGCCCGCCGCTGTCAAAAGCCTATCTGTCTGGCGAAATGACGGAAGAGCAGCTGTATATCAAACCGGCGGCCACCTACGAAAAGCAGAACGTCGAGGTGAAAACCGGTGTTCGTGTAGAGAGCATCGATCGCGCCGCAAAAACGGTCAAACTGGCCGACGGTGAAGAGATCGGCTACACCTACCTGGCCTTCTGCACCGGTGGCCACGCTCGGCGCCTGCCGCTGGAGGGTGCGGAAAAGCCCAACGTGCACTACGTGCGTACCATCGAAGATATCGAGAAACTGAAAGCCCAATTTCAGCCCGGCAAGCGCCTGCTGATTATCGGTGGTGGCTATATCGGTCTGGAGGCGGCCGCCGTTGGTATCAAGAAAGAACTGAATGTAACGCTGGTTGAAGCGCTGCCCCGCTTGCTGGCACGTGTGACTGGCCCCGAGCTGTCTGACTATTACTACGGTGTTCATACCGCAAAAGGCGTGGATATCAAGCTGGGCGCCGGAGTTGAAACGCTCGAAGGCGGCGACACGGTAGAAACCGTGGTGCTGGCAGATGGCACGCGTCTGGACGCTGACGTGATTATCGTCGGTATCGGCCTGATTCCCAACACCGAGCTGGCTGAGGCTGCTGGTCTGACTGTCGATAACGGCATTCACGTGGATCTGCAGTGCCGCAGCATCGACGATGACAGTATCTTTGCCGCTGGCGACTGCGCCAACCACGACCACGGTTTCCTGCTGCGTCGTATGCGTCTGGAATCGGTGCCCAATGCCTCGGAAGGCGCGCGTGTTATCGCGGCGACCATTTGTGGCAAAGAGGCTGAACACAATGGCGCCCCGTGGTTCTGGTCTGATCAGTACGATCTGAAACTGCAGATGGTGGGCATCAACCAGGGCTATGAAGAAGTTGTGATTCGCGGTTCAATGGAAGACAACTCTTTTTCGGCCTTCTATCTGGCCAATGGCGTGATTATTTCCGCTGATACGGTCAACCGCCCGAAAGACTTCATGATGGCCAAGAAACTGGTGGCCGGTCGTGTGAAATCGGATGCGGCGACGCTGTCGGATGAGTCTGTAGAACTGAAATCGCTTCTGGGCTAAAACATTCCCCTCACCCCGGCCCTCTCCCATTGGGAGAGGGGGCGCATGAAAACGGTTAGGAGCCGAGCCTCCAACTTTCGAGCATGCCAAGGCCAGCTATTCGGTACCCTCTCCCTCCGGGAGAGGGGCAGGGTGAGGGAAAATTTTACTGAATACCTCTCACGAAGCTGCCAGCCTGTAAGCAGGCTTTACTTGGAGATACCCCATGCTTTCCCTCGCAAAACCCGACTTGTTGAGAAATCAGGCCTACGCCAACGGCCAGTGGATTGACGGCGATACCGGCGAAGTGACCGAGGTTTTTAACCCCGCCACCGGCGAGCTGGTGGGCAGTGTACCGAAAATGAGCGCTGCGCAAACGCAGCAGGTTATCGCGCAAGCGGACACCGCCTACCGCAGCTGGAAAAAACTCACCGCTAAAGAGCGATGCGGTCTGCTGCGAAAATGGTTTGATCTGATTGTCGCCAATA
>JBFKXO010000075.1:0-8873 GCA_041638115.1 Litorivivens sp.
AGATATACAGCAGCGACAACGAGAAAACAGCGCGTTTCTCGACGCCAGTCATTCTATCCGGGTGAGTCAAAGGGAACCCTGTCGTAATTGATCTGAAGCGACAGCCGCCCTCGTAGCAGGGCAACGCAATAAAGCCCGGTATTTTAGCAGCTGAGGACCCCGCGACGAAAGTCGCCACTTTGCACCCGGCAGGCCCGAAACTTTATACTTGTCCGGTTCAGCCGGAGCGATTTGTAAACTCGCCCCGGATCAATCAGAGAGAGCGCATGGATCATATACTGGTACGGGGTGCCCGCACCCACAACCTCAAGAACATCGACCTGGAAATCCCCCGTGACAAACTGGTGGTGATTACCGGCCTGTCCGGCTCGGGGAAATCCTCACTGGCCTTCGACACCCTCTACGCCGAGGGGCAGCGGCGCTACGTGGAATCGCTCTCCACCTACGCCCGCCAGTTCCTGTCGATGATGGACAAGCCCGACGTCGATCATATCGAAGGCCTGTCGCCAGCGATCTCCATCGAGCAGAAATCCACCTCGCACAACCCCCGCTCCACCGTGGGCACCATCACCGAGATTTACGACTACCTCCGGCTGCTGTTTGCCCGTGTCGGCGAACCGCGCTGCCCGACCCACGGTCAGGCTCTGGAAGCCCAAACCATCAGCCAGATGGTGGATTCGGTACTGGCCATGCCCGAAGGCAGCAAATTGATGTTGCTGGCGCCGATGATCAGCAACCGCAAGGGCGAACACCTGCATATTTTCGAGCAGCTGCGGCGCGACGGTTTTGTGCGGGTGCGAGTGGACGGCATCGTCTGCGATCTGGACGATGCACCGAAACTCGACAAAAAGAAAAAGCATACGATTGAGGTCGTAGTCGACCGCTTTAAAGTCCGCGAGGACCTGAAGCTGCGCCTGGCGGAATCCTTTGAAACTGCGCTCAACCTGACCGGCGGCATCGCTGTGGTCAGCAGCATGGAGGCGAAATCCAAGGATGCGGATATCGTTTTTTCCTCGTTGTTCGCCTGCACCGAATGCGGCTATTCCCTCTCTGAACTGGAGCCACGACTGTTTTCATTCAACAGCCCCATGGGGGCCTGCAGCAGCTGTGATGGTTTGGGCCTGCGCCAGTTCTTTGATGAAAGCCGCGTGGTGCAACACCCGGAAGCGAGCCTTTCGACTGGCGCCATTCGCGGCTGGGACCGTCGCAGCGTTTACTATTTTCACCTGCTCACCTCGCTGGCCGAGCACTACGGCTTTGACGTGGATACCCCATTTCAAAAGCTGTCGAAAACCCATCAGAAAAAAATTCTGCAGGGCAGTGGCGACGAGGAAATTCAGTTTACCTACATCAATGACCGCGGCGACAGCTTCAAACGCAAACATCGCTTTGAAGGCGTGATTCCCAACATGGAGCGCCGCTACCGGGAAACCGAATCCATGTCGGTGCGCGAGGAACTGGCCAAGTTCCTCAGCACCCAGCCCTGCCCGGATTGCGAGGGCTCACGCCTGCGCCGCGAAGCACGCAACGTCTTTCTCGATGACCACACCCTGCCCTCAATTTCAGCCTTGCCGGTGGCCGACGCGCGTGAATATTTTGAGTCACTGCAGCTCAGTGGACGGCGCGGCAAAATCGCAGAGAAAATCCTCAAGGAATTGCGTGAACGTTTGACCTTCCTGGTGGACGTCGGGCTGAATTACCTGACACTGGATCGCAGCGCCGATACCTTATCCGGTGGCGAAGCCCAGCGCATTCGCCTGGCCAGCCAGATCGGCGCCGGCCTGGTCGGCGTGATGTACATTCTCGACGAACCCTCCATTGGTTTGCATCAGCGCGACAACGAACGCCTGCTGAACACGCTTATTCATCTGCGCGACCAGGGCAATACAGTGATTGTGGTTGAGCATGACGAAGATGCTATCCGTGCGGCAGACTTTGTTCTCGATATTGGTCCCGGCGCGGGTGTCCACGGCGGTCAGGTGGTGGCCCAGGGCAAACTGAAAGACATTCTCAAGAACCCCCAGTCACTGACCGGACAATATCTCAGTGGTAAGAAATCGATCGCCATTCCCGACCAGCGTCATGCGCCTGATCCAAAGCGTCAGTTAACACTCACAGGCGCCACCGGCAATAACCTGCAGGACGTCACCCTGAACATTCCACTGGGACTAATGACCTGTATCACCGGCGTTTCCGGTTCGGGCAAAACGACCCTGATCAACCACACGCACTACCCCATAGCCGCAACGGCACTCAATGGCGCAACCACTCTGACACCAGCGCCCTATGACAGCATCGAAGGGCTAGATCTGATCGACAAGTGCATTGATATCGATCAGAGCCCCATCGGCCGCACACCGCGCTCCAACCCTGCCACCTACACCGGCATTTTCACGCCCGTGCGCGAGCTGTTTGCGGGCACCCAGGAAGCGCGCTCACGGGGCTATAAAGCCGGGCGGTTCAGCTTTAACGTCAAAGGCGGTCGCTGTGAAGCCTGCCAGGGTGATGGTGTGACCAAGGTGGAAATGCACTTCTTGCCCGACGTCTACGTGCCCTGCGATGTCTGCCACGGCAAACGCTACAACCGCGAAACCCTGGAGATTCACTACAAGGGAAAAAGCATTCACGAGGTGCTGGAAATGACGGTGGAAGACGCCGCGGAATTTTTCGAGAACGTGCCGTCGATCAAGAAAAAACTCGATACGCTGGTCGATGTCGGGCTGTCCTATATCCGACTGGGTCAGGCCGCTACCACATTGTCTGGCGGTGAAGCGCAGCGGGTAAAGCTCGCGCGCGAACTGTCCAAACGCGATACCGGCAAAACCCTCTACATTCTCGACGAACCGACCACGGGCCTGCACTTCTACGATATCCAGCAGCTGCTCAATGTACTGCACCGCCTACGCGACCACGGCAATACCGTCGTGGTGATTGAACACAATCTGGATGTGATAAAAACTGCAGACTGGATCGTGGATCTGGGGCCAGAAGGGGGCAGCGGGGGCGGCGAGATTATTGCCGAGGGCACGCCCGAACAGGTAGCGGCAAACCGCAAATCCCACACCGGGCGCTTTCTCGCCAATCTGGTTAAGCCCGCACGGACGGCCAAAACAGCATGACCGGGTCACGCTGACCGGGTCACGCCGACCGGGTTTCGCCTGACCGGGTCACACTGACCGGCACCCCAACCGCTAGGGCGTGGCGACTACTTTTGCTGGCGCCTGCGACCGAGGTTTTCGACGCGCCGCACGCTTGTTGTCATACATGCGCTCGTCCGCTGCCTGCAACAACGCTTCCAACGACGCCGCATCGTGAGGGTAGAACGCCATACCGGTACTGGCAGAGATAGCGATACTTTGCCCGTTGCGGAAATTAATGGGTTGCTGCATTTGGCGATCCAGCCGTTCCATCACCAGATTGGCAATGCGCGAGTCAACGGTTTCATCGAGCAGTATCGCGAACTCGTCCCCCGCCAGACGGCAAACAAAATCCTGTTGCCGGACCGAACGCCGCAAGCGCTCGGCAAACACTTTCAACACCCGATCACCGACCGCATGGCCGTAACCATCGTTAATCGGTTTAAAGTTGTCCAAATCGATATAAATCAGTGTAAAGGGCGTGCGCTGCAGCTCGGCTTTCTCGAGCATCTTTCCCAGCCGGGCGTAGAAGGCCGTTCGATTAGGAAGCTGTGTCAGGTCGTCTTGCCGCGCAACCTCCAGCAGGCGTAGTCGGTAGGCCAGATTGCTTCGCTCGTAGAAAACGATCATTACAATAATCGCCAGATAGGCAACAGTGACATGTATCAGCTCGCCGATCTCGGCATGATGCGGATCAGTGATATTGGGGAAGTTGACCCCGAGTAATTCGCTTAAGCCCCCGGAAAAGATCGCGACATAAGTCAGCACAGACCAGACGACGCCAGACTTTAAACCCAGCAGCACAAAGGCGAACACCGGCGGTACAAACAGCATCGACACGGACACGCTACCCAGTGGTCCACCCAGGAAACCCACCACAGCAGCGACTGACATGAAGATCACGGCGAGCGACAAATTGACCGCCAGTCGAAAACGGTTGGTCATAAAGAAGATCGCCAGCGAGGCCAGCAAAGCTAACTGCAGGGGCACGGTAAATCCCAGGGTCCAGTAAATATCCCGGGCCGGTTGGCCACTGAAGGCTAGCGAGTAAATCTGGGCAAGGAAGATGATAACAATCAGCGCTACACACACCGCCACAAACAATTCGTAGCGATGGATACTGGGTGTTGAATGCGGGCCGTGTTCATCCTTGGTCAGTGAATCCACTAACCGCCGCGGCAATAGGTTCATAGCCAAGCTCGGGCGGGTAATGTGACCCGCCTCACAATTGCAATTATGTTAGGCACCCATATCTAACACGCACTGGCTATTTTTTCAACGAATATAGCCCGTAGCAGCTTTTGCCGCGGCAATTAGAGCCCCAATCTGAATTACAAGACCAATTCAGCCATATCCCGCAGTAGCGACGTATCACCCATTACCAGCAAGGAGGTCACCGGCGAATCCTTCCACGCCTCCAGTCGCTCCTTGATGCGATCGCGGGAGCCAGAGAGGGATATCTCATCAGCAAACTGGTCCGGCACCACGTTGATAGCCTCTTCCTGCTTGCCCTCAAAGAACAGCTCCTGAATCTTGTCCGCTTCAGCTTCAAAGCCCATGCGGGACATCAGCTCCTTGTGGAAGTTGCGCTTCTTCGAGCCCATACCACCGATATAGAACGCCAACATGGCTTTCACGGGGTACAGCGCCTGCTCCAGGTCGTCATTGATATTGACCATGGCCATGGCGGAAATTTCGAAGCCTTCCTTCGCACCTTTGAGCTGATCCGCGTAGACCTCCTGGCGATAGGGGGAGTAGTAGAGCGGCAACCAACCATCGGCAATCTCGGCAGTCTGAGCCACGTTTTTCGGACCTTCTGCGCCGAGGAAGATCGGCAAATCCTTGCGCAGCGGATGGGTGATCGGCTTGAGCGGCTTGCCCATGCCCCAGGCCCCCGGGCCTTTGTAAGGCAGTGGGTAATGCTCACCATCATTAGTGACCGGCGCCTCGCGCGCCAGTACCTGGCGAATAATGTCGACATACTCGCGGGTACGAGACACCGGCTTGCTGAAAGGCTGACCGTACCAGCCCTCAACCACCTGCGGGCCGGAAACCCCCAGTCCGAGAATCATTCGGCCGCCAGACAAGTGATCCAGCGCCAGTGCCGACATGGCACAGGCCGTCGGCGTGCGGGCGGACAATTGTGCAACGGAGGTGCCCAACCGGATCTTCGAGGTATGAGCGCCTATCCAGGCCAATGGGGTAAACGCATCATTGCCCCAGGATTCCGCCGTCCAGACCGAATCATAGCCCAGCTTTTCAGCCTCCTGCGCCAGTTTTACATGGCTGTCGCCGGGAGCCAGCGCTCCCCAGTAACCCAATTGCAATCCCAGTTTCATAGTGCGCTCTCCCGGCTTCGGTGATTCTGGTAGGGAAGTGAGATTACCCCTTGCCGACAACCCCCGCCATGCACAGAACAGTCAAAATGGTGACAAATAAGATCACCATAAAATTCAGACACAAAAAAGCCGACACTAGGGCCGGCTTATTCGGGTAACTACGAGCTATTTACTCTTCGGTATCGTCGTCTTCGTCTTCGATAACCGGGCGATCAACCAGCTCGACGTAGGCCATCGGGGCGCTGTCGCCGTCGCGGAACCCGCATTTCATGATACGGATATAACCACCGGGGCGCTCTTGGTAACGCGGACCCAGCTCGGTGAACAGCTTGCCAACAGCGGCTTTGCTGCGCAGGCGGTCAAAAGCCAAGCGGCGGTTTGCAACACTGTCTTGCTTCGCCAGTGTAATCAGCGGCTCGGCGTGACGACGCAGCTCTTTCGCTTTCGGCAGAGTGGTCTTGATAAGTTCGTGCTCAACCAATGAGGCAGTCATGTTGCGGAACATGGCTTTGCGGTGAGAGCTGTTCCGGTTTAACTGACGTCCACTGTGACGGTGACGCATGGCTTAATTCCTTTACGTTGTGCTATCTCAGCAAGCTAATACTTCAAGACCGGGCTTATACAAGAACCCGGTCGTCATTCTTGAGGCTGGCAGGTGGCCAGTTGTCCAGGCGCAGGCCCAGAGACAAACCACGAGATGCCAGTACGTCTTTGATTTCGGTCAGCGACTTCTTGCCCAGGTTCGGGGTTTTCAGCAGCTCGACTTCAGTGCGCTGCACCAGATCACCGATGTAGTAAATATTTTCGGCTTTCAGGCAGTTGGCCGAGCGAACTGTCAGCTCCAGATCATCAACCGGGCGCAGCAGAATCGGGTCGACTTCGTCTTCTTCACGAGCCGGCTCGGAATCGCCTTCACTTTCCAGGTCAACGAACACTGCGAGCTGCTGCTGCAGTATGGTGGCCGCTCGGCGGATCGCCTCTTCCGGATCAATGGTACCGTTGGTTTCCAGATCCAGAACCAGCTTGTCCAGGTCAGTGCGCTGCTCAACACGCGCGCTTTCAACCACGTAGGCAACGCGGTTGATCGGGCTGAATGTCGCATCCAGGCTCAGACGACCAATACTGCGAGTCTCTTCTTCGCCGGTTTCGCGCGCGTCTGCCGGCACATAGCCACGACCACGAGCGACGGTAAGACGCATGTTCAGCTCGCCGACTTCGTTCAGGGTGGCAATCACGTGCTGTGGGTTTTTGATTTCCACATCGTGATCTACCTGAATGTCGCCAGCAGTCACAACACCCGGGCCTTTTTTGCTCAGGTTCAGGACAGCCTGGTCTTTACCATTCATTACAACGGCAACGCCTTTGAGATTCAGGAGAACTTCGATAACGTCTTCCTGAACACCTTCCATTGCGCTGTATTCGTGCTGAACGCCATCAATTTCTACTTCAGTGATGGCACAACCCGGCATGGATGACAGCAGGATGCGGCGCAGGGCATTGCCCAGAGTGTGGCCAAAACCACGCTCCAGCGGCTCAAGGGTTACCTTGGCACGGGTTTCACTCTGCTCATCCACCTGGATCACGCGGGGTGTGAGAAATTCGTTCACTGCACTCTGCATAGTTTCACCTGTAGTGAGATTATCTGGTCTGACAACTTACTTAGAGTAAAGCTCAACAATCAAATGTTCGTTGATCTCTGAAGAGAGGTCAGAGCGATCCGGGTTGGCTTTAAACGTGCCTTCCATCTTGTCGGCATTCACGTCGATCCAGCCAATGTCACCGCGCTGAGCGGCCAGCGCCATCGCAGATTTGATGCGCAGCTGATTCTTCGACTTTTCACGAACAGTGACCACGTCGCCCGGCTTAACCTGATACGAGGCAATGTTAACGGTCTGACCGTTAACAGCGATGGCCTTGTGAGATACCAGCTGACGAGCTTCTGCGCGAGTTGCGCCGAAACCGATACGGTAAACCACGTTATCAAGACGTGCTTCCAGCAGACGCAGCAGGTTTTCACCAGTTGCACCTTTCAGGCGAGCAGCCTCTTTGTAGTAGTTGCGGAATTGCTTCTCAAGCACGCCGTACATGCGACGAACTTTTTGCTTTTCGCGCAGCTGAACACCGTAGTCAGACAGACGACCACGACGCGCACCGTGCATACCAGGTGCAGTTTCCGCTTTGCATTTTGAATCCAGAGGACGGACGCCGCTCTTGAGAAACAGGTCAGTGCCTTCCCGTCTGGAGAGTTTGCAGCTAGGGCCTATGTAACGAGCCATACCAAGTATTCCTGTTTATCTGTTAATTACACGCGACGTTTTTTCGGCGGACGGCATCCATTGTGCGGGATGGGCGTCACGTCGGTAATGTTGGTGATCTTGTATCCACAGTTGTTCAGGGCGCGAACAGCGGATTCACGACCCGGACCAGGACCTTTTACTTCAACGTCCAGGTTTTTCAGGCCGTAGTCTTTGGCAGCTTCACCGGCACGCTCTGCAGCAACCTGGGCTGCGAACGGGGTGCTTTTGCGAGAACCACGGAAGCCGCTACCACCGGCAGTCGCCCAGCTCAGGGTGTTGCCCTGACGGTCGGTGATGGTAACGATTGTGTTGTTGAATGATGCGTGGATATGGGCAACGCCATCCACTACGGTTTTCTTTACCTTTTTACGGGTAGAACCGGGCTTAGCCATGTTTACGTCCTATCTCTAATATCAACACTACACAGTGCAGCGGGGCTGCGGGGTGTAGCTACACTAAAGCGGAAAGCGATTCGCCTTACTTGCGAATCGGTTTACGCGGGCCTTTACGAGTGCGGGCATTGGTCTTGGTGCGCTGACCGCGAACAGGCAGGCTCTTACGATGACGCAGGCCGCGGTAGCAACCCAGATCCAGCAAGCGCTTGATGTTCATGGACACTTCACGACGAAGATCACCTTCTACCTGGATCTTGCCGATTTCGTTACGCAGCGCGTCCAGTTGCTCTTCGCTCAGATCACCAATCTTGGCATCTTCCGCCACACCCGTTGATTCGCACAGACCTTTGGCGGTTGTACGACCGATTCCGTAGATGTAGGTCAACGAAATCACGGCATGTTTGTTATCTGGTATGTTTACACCAGCGATACGAGCCATTTATAACACTCCAAACAATAATTCCGGGCAAAAACCCGGTACGCAGCCTTGCATTAACGGGCTACCGCACGCGAAAGGCGCGATAGTCTATACGCAAGGCCCAGACAAATCAACCCTGACGCTGCTTGTGTCGTGGCTCTGCTGAGCAGATCACTCGCACAACGCCCTTGCGACGAACCATTTTGCAGTTGCGGCAGATCTTTTTAACCGATGCACGCACTTTCATATCACACTCTCCTGAAAACCGGGCCGGCTCTTACCGCAGG
>JBFKXO010000076.1:0-8869 GCA_041638115.1 Litorivivens sp.
AAATGGACGAATACATCGTCGCCGGTCTCCTGGGAGATAAAGCCAAAACCCTTGGCGTTGTTAAACCATTTAACAGTACCGGTCATTCGGTCACTCATGGGACTTCTCCAGATAGCAAACCTGATGCAGCAGAAAACCGCATTCCGCACAGGCGAAATTATCAGTAGCAACAGGAAGTGGTGGCAGTGCAGGCTGCCAATATCGGTTGTCGTTTGTTCGACGAGTATTATTTTTATCGCAGTGATTTTTATTGTGGTACACAGTACAGCGGACTAATTACCAACATTGAGTCCATACTATAACTGCGATGATACGCTGTCCAGCTTCCAGAAAAACGAGCTACAACAGTCGCTTACAGGGTCGTAACCGATCGCGGCGCTTTACAGCGCCGCGATGCTGTTCTTCTGCTCACGCATTTTCTGCAGCGATTGCTCCTGAGCGGCCAGTTTTTCCTTTTCTTTCGCCACGACCTCGGCGGGTGCTTTGGCGACAAAGCCCTCATTGCCCAGTTTGCCAGCCAGGCGCTGAACTTCTTTTTCCAGCTTGCCGATTTCCTTGTCCAGGCGCGCCAGTTCGGCATCCTTGTCAATCAGGTCGGCCATGGGTACCAGCAGTTCCATCTCGCCGATCAGCTGGGTTGCGGACATGGGTTTGTCGGCCTCGCTGCTCAGTACGGTCAGGCTCTCAAGCTTGGCGAGCGTGGTCAGGAACTGACGATTCTCGTCGATGCGACGCTGATCTTGCGCAGAGCAGTTATTGAGCAAGACCGGAATCTGTTTACCCGGCGGAATATTCATTTCACCGCGAATGGTGCGAATCGCGACGATGACATCTTTCAGCCACTCAACGTCGGCGTTAGCTTCGGGATTGATTTTGCTCTGATCTGCTTCGGGGTAGGGCTGGAGCATAATGCTGTCGCCTTCCACCCCGGCAATCGGTGCCACTTTCTGCCAGATTTCTTCAGTGATAAAGGGCATAAAGGGGTGGGCCAGTCGCAACACGGCTTCCAGTACCTTGATCAGCGTGCGTCGTGTGCCACGCTTGGATTCCGCGCTGGCGTTGTCATCCCACAACACGGGTTTGGAGAGTTCCAGATACCAATCGCAGTATTCGTTCCAGACAAACTCATAGATTGCCTGTGACGCCAGATCAAAGCGGTATTGAGCCAGCGCTTTTTCCACGGCCGCTTCGGTTTCCTGCAGCTGGGAGATAATCCAGCGATCCGCCAGGCTCAGGCTGACGTCGTCATTGAGGCCGCAATTCTCGCCTTCGGTATTCATCAGCACATAGCGCGCTGCGTTCCACAGTTTGTTGCAGAAGTTGCGGTAGCCTTCGAGGCGCTTCATATCCCAGTTGATATCGCGGCCGGTGGAGGCCAGCGAATACAGGGTAAAACGCAGGGCGTCGGTGCCGTGAGCGCTGATACCTTCCGGGAAGGCCTTGCGGGTACGCTTGCCGATTTTCTCGGCGAGCTGTGGTTGCATCATGTTGCCGGTACGTTTTTCGACCAGATCATCCAGCTCAATGCCGTCGATCATATCCAGTGGGTCGAGCACGTTGCCCTTGGATTTCGACATTTTCTGCCCGCTTTCGTCGCGGATCAGGCCGGTCACGTACACGGTTTTGAAGGGCACATGGGGCGTGCCGTCTTCGTCTTTCATAAAGTGCATGGTCATCATCGCCATGCGCGCCACCCAGAAGAAAATGATGTCGAAGCCGGTCACCAGCACATCGGTGGGGTGGAAAGTTTTCAGGCGCTCGGTCTGCTCGGGCCAGCCGAGAGTGCCGAAGGTCCACAGGGCGGAGCTGAACCAGGTGTCGAGTACGTCTTCATCCTGATTCAATGCCACGTCCTCTGACAGGTTGTACTTGCTGCGCGCTTCGTCTTCATCGCGAGCCACGTAGACATTGCCGTCATTGTCGTACCAGGCCGGAATGCGATGGCCCCACCACAGCTGGCGCGATATACACCAGTCCTGAATGTCGCGCATCCAGGAGAAATACATGTTTTCGTACTGCTTGGGTACGAACTGGATGCGACCGTCTTCGACCGCTTCAATGGCGGGCTTGGCCAGGGTTTTGGCGTCCACAAACCACTGGTCGGTCAGCAGGGGTTCGATAACCAGGCCAGAGCGATCACCGCGCGGTACTTTCAAGGCGTGATCGTCGATCTTTTCCAGCAGGCCGGCGCTGTCGAAATCGGCAACGATCTGCTTGCGCGCCTCGTAACGGTCGAGGCCAGCGTAGGTCGCTGGAAGGCTGGCGTCGAGGTCGCTGTTTTCGCTGCCATCGCTGTTAAACACTTCGGCGATGTCGCGAATCGCCGCGTCGATGGTCATGATATTGATCATCGGCAGACTGTGGCGCTGGCCTACGGCGTAGTCGTTAAAATCGTGGGCGGGGGTGATTTTCACGCAGCCACTGCCGAATTCGCGATCCACGTACTCGTCGGCGATGACCGGGATGCGACGGTTAACAAGAGGCAGTATCACGAACTTGCCGATCAGGTCGGCATAGCGCTCATCCTTTGGATTTACCGCGACGGCGGTGTCACCCAGCATGGTTTCCGGGCGGGTGGTGGCAACCACCAGGTAGTCTTTGCCGTCGGCGGTTTTGGCGCCATCGGCCAGCGGATAGCGGAAGTTCCAAAGGTGACCCTGTTCTTCGGTGTTTTCCACTTCCAGGTCGGAAATGGCGGTGTGCAGTTTCGGGTCCCAGTTGACCAGTCGCTTGCCGCGATAGATCAGGTTGTCGTCGTAGAGGCGAACAAACACTTCCTGCACGGCTTTGTAAAAACCGTCGTCCATGGTGAAGCGTTCGTTCTCCCAGTCTACCGAGGCACCGAGGCGGCGCAGCTGGCGGGTGATGGTGCCACCAGATTCGGCTTTCCAGTCCCAGACCTTTTCCAAAAACTTTTCGCGGCCAAGATCATGGCGGGTTTTGTTTTCCTCATGGGCCAGTTTGCGCTCGACCACCATCTGGGTGGCGATACCGGCGTGGTCGGTGCCCACCTGCCACAGGGTGTTGCGCCCCTTCATCCGCTGATAGCGGGTGAGGGCATCCATGATGGAGTCCTGAAAGGCGTGACCCATATGCAGGCTGCCGGTGACATTCGGCGGCGGGATCATGATGCAGTAGGAGTCGCCCTCACCGGAGGGGCGAAAGTAACCCTTGTCTTCCCATGCTTTGCCCCAGTGGGCCTCGATCTTGCCTGGTTGAAATGTCTTGTCCATAAATCCAATCGTTACAACGTGAGGGGAACGGCGGCAACCGTGCGTAAAAGGCGGTCAATTATACTGGAATTGCCCGGTGAGGCCACCGGCGCGGGCGCAGCAATCAGGCGATCTTGTGGGTATTGAGCGGGTAGCCGCGGTCTTTGTAAAAACGGTAGCGATCGCGGCTGGGTGCTAGCCAGTCATTAGCCTGACAGACAATCTCGCCCAGCCGGGCAAAGCGGCTGAAAAAGTCCGGTATTTCTGGGGCGAAATTGATAAATAGATCGCCACCCTGGGGCGCTTCGCGATCCCACGCAACGATGACACTGTCGTCAGTGCCGGCAGATTTCAGGGCGTGGGGCACAAAACTCTGGGGGGAGAAGCTCCAGAGCAGGTCGTCGACCGCCCGTCCCTGCGCCTCGTCGGCGCAGTGCAGGTAGATAGACATCCCCCGCTGATAGGCTTTTTCTGCCAGTCGGCAGCCGTAGAGTAGGGCGTCCTGCGGCTGCGTCGACTGGAGAATGTAGAAATCGACCTTTGTCATTGATTGGTGCAGTCGAGCAGATACTGCATCAGCAAGCCAACCGGGCGGCCGGTGGCGCCTTTGGGAGCGGACAACCACGCGGTACCGGCGATATCCAGATGGGCCCAGGTCATGTTCTTGGTGAAGCGCGACAGGAAGCAGGCGGCGGTGACGCTGCCCGCTTCCGGGCCGCCGATATTGGCAATATCGGCAAAGTTGGAATCGAGCTGGCTCTGGTATTCATCCCACAGCGGCATATGCCAGGCACGATCCCCGCTGCGCTCGCCCGCATCCAGCAGTTTTTCCGCAAAGGCATCGTCGTTGCTGTAGAGGCCGCTGGCGTGTTTGCCCAGTGCGACCACACAGGCGCCAGTGAGAGTGGCAATATCGATAACCGCCGCCGGTTTGAAACGCTCGGAGTACGTCAGAGCGTCACACAGGACAAGACGACCTTCGGCGTCAGTGTTAAGTACTTCAATGGTCTGGCCCGACATGCTGGTCACTACGTCACCGGGTTTGGTGGCGCGGCCGCTGGGCAGGTTTTCGGCGGCGGCTATAATGCCGACCACATTGATGGGTAGGCCCAGCTCGGTGACGGCTGTCATGGCGCCCATCACACTGGCGGCGCCGCACATGTCGAATTTCATTTCATCCATTTTGGCGCCGGGCTTGATGCTGATGCCGCCGCTGTCAAAGGTAATGCCCTTGCCGACCAGCACTTGAGGCTTGTCGGATTTCTTGCCGCCCTGATATTCCATCACGATCAGCTTGGCGGGTTCTTCGGTGCCGGCGGTAACCGATAGCAGCGAGCCCATACCCAGCTCGCGCATTTTCTTTTCATCGAGCACCGTGACTTTCATTTTGTCATTTTTTCGGCCAAGCGCCTTGGCCTCTTTCGCGAGGAAGGACGGTGTGCAGTAATTGCCCGGCAGATTGCCGAGCTCGCGGGCGACATTAATGCCACGTCCGATGCTCTGGCCCTGGCTCAGGGCATTTCGATTGCCGGAATTTGCGCTTGCGAGCAGGGTCAGTTTCTTTAGTTTTGGGTCGGGCTTTTTGCTCAGTGAGGCCGTGTACTGGTAGTTGGCGGTTTCGGCGTTGCGCGCCAGCGATGCCACCTGGCGGGCCTCTGCCAACGCGTCACTGGCCAATAATACGGCTGCATCGCTCAGCTTTTGCTGGCGCAGGGATTTGAACAGGGCGCCAGCGGCCTTGTCGAAGGTTTTCTCGTTGAGCGCTTTACTATCGCCCAGACCCACCAGCAGCAGTCGTTCGGCGGTGAGGGTGTCACACAGTGGCAGCAAACAGGTTTGTGCGGCGCTGCCATCGAAATCGCCACGTTTGTGCGCGCGGGCGATTATGTCATTCAGCGCTTCGTCGCCGGTAGGCTTGTTGAGATCGTCGCTGGTCAGCAATACCGCAAGGGCAGCGGATTTCTGACGAGAAGGATTGGTCGGAGCTTTCAGGCTGATTTGCATGTTTGATCTCGCGAATTCGGTCGAAAGTAAGGATAATGGCACGTTTTAGTGGGCTAGTTTTCGTGGGGACACAGTGTACTGCCTGCGATTCAATCAGGAAAGTTGGGGCTACTGTTGATTCTTTATCGCTACATCACCAGCGAATTGTTGAAATCGATGCTTGCGGTCACTTTCACGCTGCTGGTGATCATCATGAGCGGGCGGCTGATCAAGTACCTGGCAGATGTCGCTGCCGGCGAGTTGGCGCCTGACTTTCTGTTTCTCATCATGCTCTATCGCCTGCCCAACTTTCTTGAAGTGATTCTGCCTCTCGGGCTGTTTATTGGCATTCTGCTCAGTTACGGCCGGCTGTATGTGGATTCGGAAGTGGCAGTAATGAATGCCTGCGGTATCAGTCGGCTGCAGTTACTCAAGTTAGCTATCGTTCCCATCGCGCTGGTCACCTTCACCGTAGGGCTGCTCAGTACTGTGGTCACACCGGCGGGAATCCGGGCCTACGAGCGACTGCTGGTGGAAAGCAAGGGCTCGGACGGGCTAAAAGCGGCGGTGGAAGGGCAGTTTCGACTGGATCAAAGCAGTGGTCGGGTCACCTACATTGAAAAGCTCAATCGCGAAAATGACGGTATGTCGGGCGTGTTTATCGCGCAGCCGATGGAAACCGACGATGGCCGGATACTGGTAGCGATTATCGGTGCGGATTCTGGTTTATTCGACAGCGATGAAAAAACCGGGCAGCGCTATTTGTTGTTGGATAAAGGGGTTCGCTACGTTGGTCAGCCCGGCGCACTGGATTATCAGGTGGCCCGTTTTGAGCGTTACGGCCAATGGTTGCAGGATGAAACCCATTCCCGTGGCCGCAAGGCCGCTGATGGCAAAAGTACTCAAGAGCTATGGGAGTCGGATCAGATGGCTGATCGCGCCGCCTTGCAGTGGCGAATTTCACTGGCGCTGCTGGTGCCAGTGGTTGCACTGCTCGCGGTTGCGCTGAGTAAAACCGACCATCGCAGTGGCCGCTACGCCAAAATGTTTCCCGCCTTCCTTCTCTATATGGTCTATCTGATTGCGCTTAACGCGGGTCGCGAAGCATTGGCGGAAGGCGAACTGGCGAGCATTCCGGGGTTGTGGGTAATCCATGTGACCTTTCTGCTGCTCGGCTTGCTGTTTCTGTTAGGGCCAGATTGGATACGCCGATTGAAGGGGGCTCGCTGATGTACAAGCTCGACGCCTATATTGGACGAACGGTGACCGCCGCTGTCATCCTGGTGTTGCTGGTGATTGTGGGGATTGATCTTCTGACTGCGTTGATCGATGAGCTGGAAGATCTGGACGGCGACTATTCCTTTGGCAAGGTGGTCCACTATGTGCTGCTGACCACGCCAACTAGCCTGTTCGAATATTTACCCTTCGCTGCTTTGGTCGGATGTCTGGCGGGTCTGGGTTCGCTGGCCGGGACCAGTGAGCTGGTGGTGATGCGCTCTGCCGGCATCAGTACCCGGCGGCTGGTTTGGGCGGTGTTAAAGCCAACAATTCTGATTACGCTGGTTGGCCTGCTGATCGCTGAATATGTGGCGCCGCGCTTCCAACAGATTGCGGAGAGTGAACGCGCCATCGCCCTGCAGGAAGAAGGCAAAGTGCATTCCCAATACGGTATGTGGCACCGTGAGGGCGATCGCTACATGCATTTCAATGCAGTGGAAGCCGGAGGGGTATTGCACGGGGTGCTGGTCTACGAGTTTGGCGAGCGCTGGGAGCTGGAGGAAGTGACCTTTGCCCGGCGCGCCAGCTTCTCCGACGGCCAGTGGTGGCTGGAGGATGGTTCGCTGTCGACTTTTACCGATAAAGGCACCCGGCGCGAGGATTTTTCGCAGCGCAACTGGGAGACCGAGCTGACACCGGAGCTACTCAACCTGTTGGCGCTGGAACCCCGTGACCTGTCGATCAGCGGTATCTGGCGCTACGCCAATTATCTGCAGGATCAGGGCCTGAGCGGCGCCGAATACGAGCTGGCCTTCTGGCAGAAAATACTTCAACCGCTGGCCATCATTGCCCTGGTGCTGGTGGCTATTTCCTTCGTGTTCGGCCCTCTGCGTCAGGTCACCATGGGCTTTCGGGTCTTTACCGGGGTCATGGTGGGCATCGTCTTTCGCACGCTGCAAGATATGCTCGGCCCCGCCAGTCTGGTGTTCGGGTTTGAGCCATTGGTGGCAACGCTGATTCCTATCGGCCTGTGCCTGCTGTTTGGCACGGCTATGATGATGCGTCGCGTCTAGTGCTATTTTTTGCGTTTGGGTAGACGCATCACCCGCGTGCCGGACAGGCGATCGTGCCAGCTGCGATTATCCGCATCAATCCACACCCACCAATATCCCAAAAATACCGGTGCCATAGACAGCAGGGCGCTAACACAACGCAGGATGCACTGTCCCCAGCTGGGTTTACCACCCGCTTTATCCTGTACTTGAATGCGCCAGGCCTGCATGCCCAGTGTTTGCCCGTTTTTACGCCAGAACAGGGTGTAAAAACCAATCACTACTGCAACGAGATAGAACTGGAACCCCCAGCCGGTGAGCAAGGGGTCGGCTTCGTGCATGACCTTGCTGCTGGCCTCCGGAATATTCGGGTCGAGCTTTCCGGTGACGAGCACTGCGATCAGGGTTGCCAGACAAAGCAGGGCGAACAGCAACATGCCGTCGTAGACCATGGCCATAATACGCGGCAGCACGCCGGCGGGTAATATCTGGTCGGTGTTGGTGCTGTTGGACATGGGAGGCTGCTTCTCACGGATTTTGGCCGCGTATTGTAGCACCCTGCTCGCTTACTATCCTGTAATGCCGGGGCCCCGGCGCTGACACACGCGGTGGATAGTGCTAATCTCGCCAGACACTGGGCTGGGGTGCGTTGCAGCACCAAAAATGTACTATTTGGTCCAGATCAATAAGATCAAACGGGATTGACGCATGCGTGTTCTGGTAATCGAAGACGACGCCAGTGTGGCGGAATACATTGTCAAAGGTCTGAAAGAGAGTGGTTACAGTGTTGACCACGCCGCCGATGGCAAGCTGGGTTTGGTTAAAGCCACGACTGAAAATTACGACGTTGCCATTATTGACCGCATGCTGCCTCATGTAGACGGTCTCACCATTATCCAGACCTTACGCGCCTCCAATACTGCAACCCCGGTGCTGATTCTGAGTGCACTGGGGGATGTGGATGACCGGGTCAAAGGCCTCAAAGCGGGCGGCGATGACTATCTGGTCAAGCCCTTTGCCTTTGCTGAATTGCTCGCGCGAATTGAAGCGGTATTGCGCCGCCAGGAATCCACTGCCACCCAGACCCGCTTAAAAGTGGGTGACCTGGAGATGGATTTGCTAGCACACAAGGTCACCCGTGGTGGTGAGGTATTCAACCTGCAGCCGCGCGAATACAAATTGCTGGAATACCTGATGCGTCACGCCGGTCAGGTGGTGACCCGCACCATGTTGCTGGAAAACGTCTGGGATTATCACTTCGACCCACAGACCAACGTGATTGATGTGCATATCAGCCGGTTGCGACAGAAAATCGATAAGGGTTTTGATAAGCAGCTGTTAACCACTGTCCGTGGTGCCGGGTATATGCTGGATGATCCTGAGTAAAGTATTCAACAGTTTTAC
>JBFKXO010000077.1:0-8840 GCA_041638115.1 Litorivivens sp.
CAATATAAAGGATCTGTTTGCGGTGTTTGAGTGGCTGCAGGCGGGCAAGCTGAAGCCGCATATTGCCGGTACCTAGTCCCTGGAGGATGGCCCCAATGCGATACGTGCGCAGATGGATCTCAAGGTATCCGGCAAGGTCGTGATCACGCCAGGGGAGGTGTAAGGGATGGCCGATAAACTGGCCGGAACCTTTTCCGGTACCATGGCGGTACAGGAAAAACATCAGTTTGATGTTGCCAGCCTTGAAGCCTACATGCGCGAGCATGTTGAGGGCTTCAGCGGTGAACTGGAAGTGAGTCAGTTCAAGGGCGGGCAATCCAACCCGACCTATAAACTGTCGGCGGGCGGCAAGCACTATGTGCTGCGTCGCAAGCCGCCGGGTGAACTGCTCGCCTCAGCCCATGCGGTAGATCGTGAATATACGGTGATTACCGCGCTGGCAGAAACCGATGTGCCCGTCGCAAAAACCTACTGTTTGTGCGAAGACGAGTCCGTTATCGGTACCGCCTTCTACATTATGGATTGCGTCGAAGGGCGTGTGCTGTGGGATCCGGAATTACCCGATCTCAGTCCCGGTGAGCGCACCGCGATTTTTGAGGATATGAATCGCGTTATCGCTGCGTTGCACAACGTCGATTATGCCGCCATTGGTCTGGAAGATTACGGCAAATCCGGCAATTACTTTGCCCGCCAGATCAGCCGTTGGACCAAGCAGTACAAAGCGTCTGAAACCGAAACGATTCCGGCGATGGAGCGCTTGATCGAATGGCTGCCGGAAAATATTCCACCCGGCGATGATTCTGCGATTGTGCATGGGGATTTCCGGCTGGATAACGTGATGCTGCACCCCACAGAGCCGCGCATTGTCGCGGTGCTGGATTGGGAGCTGTCGACCCTCGGACATCCGCTGGCAGACTTCGCTTATCACTGTATGACCTGGCACATCCCCAAAGGCGCTTTCCGTGGCCTCGCCGGTGTCGATCTGAAAAGTATCGGCATTCCCTCAGAGGAGGAACACATTCAGGCCTATTGTTCGCGTACCGGTAAGGATATCGATCCCAGTGATTGGGACTTCTACATGGCCTACAACATGTTCCGTCTGGCGGGCATTCTGCAGGGCATTATGGGGCGCGTAAAAGCCGGAACGGCGGCCAGCAAGCAAGCTGAACAGATGGGCTCAGCGGTGATGCCGCTGGCAGAAATGGCTTGGCAGCAGGTTGAAAAAATCAAGGCGCGCGGCTAAAGCCGTACGTAAGGAGAAAAGTATGAACTTTGAATACTCGGAAAAAACTCAGGAACTTATCGCCCGCGTCAGCGCGTTTATGGATGAACATATCTACCCCAACGAGCAGCGCTTTATTGACGAAGTGAACACCGGTGAACGCTGGGAGCCAACGGCTGTGGTGGAAGAACTCAAGGTCAAGGCCAAGGAGCTGGGCTTGTGGAACCTGTTCCTCCCGGAATCCGAGCACGGCGCCGGGCTGACTAACCTGGAGTACGCCCCGCTGTGTGAATTAATGGGTCGGGTACTATGGGCACCCGAGGTGTTTAACTGCAATGCGCCCGATACCGGCAATATGGAAGTGCTCGCCCGTTACGGCACCGAAGAGCAGAAAAAACAGTGGCTGGAGCCTTTGCTGGAGGGTGAGATCCGCTCCTGTTTTGCGATGACCGAACCGGCGGTGGCTTCGTCTGACGCGACGAACATTGAAAGCTCTATTGTTCGTGACGGCGACGAATACGTGATCAACGGTCGCAAGTGGTGGTCGTCCGGTGGCAACGATCCGCGCTGCAAAATCTTTATTTTTATGGGCAAGACCGACCCGGAGAACGAGAACCGTCATCGTCAGCAATCCATGATTCTGGTGCCTCGTGATACCCCGGGGGTGACCGTACTGCGTCACTTGCCAGTCTTTGGCTACGACGACGCGCCTCACGGCCACGCGGAAATTCTGTTTGAAAACGTGCGCGTACCGGCCAGCAATATGCTGCTGGGTGAAGGTCGTGGTTTTGAAATCGCCCAGGGTCGCTTAGGGCCGGGCCGCATTCACCACTGCATGCGTTTGATTGGTTTGGCTGAGCGTGCGCTGGAGAAAATGTGTGACCGCCTGAAAAGCCGCGTTGCCTTTGGCAAGCCGGTGGCGCTGCAAACTGTCTGGGCCGAGCGCATTGCCGAAGCTCGCATCATGATCGATCAAACCCGTTTTCTGGTGCTGAACGCGGCCTGGAAGATGGATACGGTGGGCAACAAAGTGGCAGCCAAAGAAATCGGCATGATCAAGATCGCAGCGCCTCAAATGGCCTGTCAGGTTATCGACTGGGCTATTCAGGCCCACGGCGGTGGTGGTGTCAGCGACGACTTTGGTCTGGCTTACGCCTACGCCATGGCGCGCACCCTGCGATTGGCGGATGGCCCCGACGAGGTTCATCGCAATCAGGTGGCCAAGATGGAACTGCGGGGATGAAACTGCGGTGGCTGGCGGGGCTCTTGTTGTGGTTCTGCTCGCTGCCGGCGATTGCCGCCAATACGTTGTCCGATGAAGAAGTTGCGCAAGGCTGGCAACTTCTCTTCGACGGTCATTCCTTTTCGGGTTGGCGCAACTATGGCGCGGAGCCGGGCGCACCCGTCAAAGGTTGGGAAATCGAAAATGGCAGCCTGAAGATGGTGCGTGCCGTTTCGGAATTTCGTTATGCGCTCAACTTTATCAATCCCTTCGTCAAAAATCCGCTGCTTGATCTGATGACCGAGCAGGCTTTTGAGAATGTCGAGTTGAGCATCGACTGGAAAATCTCCGAGGGCGGCAACAGCGGGATTTTCTACCTGATCCCCAACGACAATGAGGACCTGCCCTGGCGTTTGGGTGTCGAAATGCAGGTGCTGGATAATGAGCGCCACGCTGATGGCAAGATTCCGACGCATCGCGCCGGTGATCTCTACGATCTGGTCGCCAGCAGCGAAGATGCCACAAATCCCGTAGGGCAATGGAACACGGCACGGATTCGTGTCGAGGGCTCACGCCTCACTCACTGGCTGAATGGCGTGCAGGTGGTCAGCATTGATCGCTGCAGCGAGCGCTGGCGCGAGGCGGTTGCCCAGAGCAAGTTTAGCAAGCGCGAAAACTATGGCATGGCGAAACGCGGCCATATCCTGTTGCAGGATCATGGCGATGTGGTGTGGTATCGGAATATAAAAGTTTTACCGCTACCGGCAAGAACGCATGCTTCTGCGACGCATTGTAACCGTTAGCCGACCGAGCTTCGGCATAAGGTAATCCAGTAGTCCACCGCCGGTTTTTGGTGTCGCTTTCGTGGCAGCGCAAAATAGAATCGGCGACGCATGTCGCGCCTTGCCAGCTTCAATGGCACCAGATTGCCGGTGCGCAGGTCATTCTGAACCACCACCTGCGACAGGCAGCCGATGCCCAGGCCGGATTCCACCGCGCTTTTGATCGCCTCGTTGTGATGAAACTCCCGCACGATATTGAGCTCCGGCAGTAGCTCGGCCATCGCATGGTCGAAGGTATGACGGGCGCCGGAGTTGGGTTCACGCAGGATCCAGCGGGCGTTGCGAATATCGCGGTTGCTCAGGGTGCCCTTGTTGGCCAAGGGGTGGTCAGCGGCGCAGAATACAATCAGCTCGTCTTCCATCCATGGGATCAGTTCCAGATCCTGATGGTGAACCTCGCGCTCAATCATCCCTACATCCACTTCATAATTCAGTACGCGGTTGACGATATCCGGTGTATTGGAGGTGGCAAAGTCCACATCAGCCTCCGGGTAGTGTGCGAGGTAGTCCGCCAGATAACGCACCACCAGATAGTTGCCGATAGTAAAACTGGCGCCGACCTTTAAATGGCCGAGATCGCCGTGTTGGCGCAGGATCTGGTCAAACTGCTGGCAGTGGGCATAGAGGGTTTCTGCTTCCTTGCGCAGGCTGGAGCCAATGGAGTTAAGGGTGAGGCGGTTGCCGTGGCGCTCGAACAGGGTCATGCCGTAGTTCTGCTCCAGCGTTTGCAGGGCAGCGCTGGCGGCTGACTGGGACAGATTCAGTTCCTGTGCGGCGCGAGAGACGTTTTCGTGGCGGGCAACGGCGAGGAAGATGCCGAGCTGGCGGAGTGTGAAGTTCATGGCCGAGTGCCTCAGAAAATAAACCGTTATTGCGAGCAAGGCGAAGCAATCTCCCGACACTGGTGCTATACCCGAAGAGATTGCTTTGCCGTGCTTGGCATGCCCCCGCGAAGCGTAGTGGGTGCGCAATGACGACTTTAACTAACTAAAAAATCGATACTGACTATTATAATAACCCGTTTTACTAATGGCCAGGTGATCCGTATCATGCCGGGTTTCGCAAGAAGCCGGCTAGTTGTCGGTCCTGAAATTCTCCCGGAGAGCAATATGGCAGAGCAAAAAGCAACTAACGTGCACTGGCACGATGGCGAAGTAACCCGAGATGACCGACAGAAGCTGCTGAAGCAGAAGGGCGCGACCCTGTGGTTTACCGGCTTGTCGGGTTCCGGTAAAAGCACGGTAGCTGTGGCACTGGAGAAGGTGCTGATTGAAAAGGGCCACCTGTGCTACCGATTGGACGGCGACAACGTGCGTCTGGGTATTAACAAGAATCTCGGTTTTTCTGCCGAAGACCGCGCCGAGAACATCCGTCGTATCGGCGAGATCTCCAAACTATTTGTCGATACCGGCGTGATCGTACTGTCGAGCTTTGTCAGCCCCTACCGTGCCGACCGCGATCTGGTACGTGAGCTGCACGACCAGAGCGAGATGGACTTCCTGGAAATCTTCGTTGATGTACCGCTGGCAGTCGCCGAAGAGCGCGACCCGAAAGGCCTGTACAAGAAGGCCCGCGCGGGCGAGATCAAGAACTTTACCGGCATCGACGATCCCTACGAGGCACCCGAGAAGCCTGAAGTGGTATTGAACAGCCACGAAATGAGTCTGGAACAAGAAGTGGACGTACTGCTCGAAGAAATGAGCAAGCGCGGCATTATCTAAGCCAACGATTTCCCGTTAGAGATATAAACCGAAACTAACACCGAAACTACACGGAGTTATTTATGATCAAACCCCATGGCGCTGACGAACTGAATCCCTTGTTCGTTTACGACACTGAAAAACACCACGCCCTGCAAAAAGAGGCCGATTCTCTGCCTTCAATGCTGCTAAACTCTGCGGCGGCGGCCAACGCCGTGATGCTGGGTGCCGGTTACTTCACCCCCCTCAAAGGTTACATGAATCTGGCTGACGCGCTGAGCGTGGCCGAAAACATGCAGACGGCCGACGGCCTGTTCTGGCCGGTACCGGTGGTTAACCTCACCGAATCTGCTGAAGGCATTGAAGCGGGTAGCCGCATTGCCCTGCGCGACCCCAACGTTGAAGGTCACCCGATTCTGGCGGTGATGAATGTTGAAGCCGTTGAAAGCGTGAGTGCCGAGCAGATCGACGGTATGGCCGAGCAGATTTTCGGCACCCTCGACCCCGAGCATCCCGGGGTAAAAACCTTTAAAAACCTGGGTAACACCCTGCTGTCCGGTCCGATTGAAGTGCTGAATTTCTCCTACTTCCAGACCGATTTCCCGGATACTTTCCGCACCGCGGTTGAGATTCGCAATGAAATTGCCGAGCGCGGCTGGGAAAAGGTTGTGGCCTTCCAGACCCGCAACCCCATGCACCGCGCCCACGAAGAGCTGTGTCATATGGCACGCGAGCAGCTGGAGGCTGATGGTGTGCTGATTCACATGCTGCTGGGCAAACTGAAAGCCGGTGATATTCCTGCGGATGTGCGCGATGCGGCGATTCGCAAGATGGTGGAAGTGTACTTCCCGCCGAACAGCGCGATGGTGACCGGTTATGGCTTCGACATGCTGTACGCTGGCCCCCGTGAAGCGGTTCTGCATGCGGTCTTCCGTCAGAACTGTGGCTGTACTCACCTGATCGTTGGTCGTGACCACGCCGGTGTAGGAGATTACTACGGCGCCTTTGACGCGCAGACGATCTTTGACGAGAAGGTGCCCGCCGGTGCACTGGGTATTGAGATCTTCAAGGCGGATCACACCGCTTACTCGAAGAAGCTCAACAAGGTGGTGATGATGCGCGACGCGCCTGATCACGACAAAGAAGACTTTGTACTGCTGTCTGGCACCAAAGTCCGTGAAATGCTGGGTCAGGGCATCGCGCCGCCGCCCGAGTTTTCACGCCCGGAAGTGGCCAAGATTCTGATGGATTACTATCAGGCACTGGACGCGAAGAACTAGGCCAGTAAACCTCGATACACACTCTCGCTCAAGCGGGAGTGTGTATTTATCAGCAGCGAAAGGGGGCCTGCGCGCAGGCAATCCTGCTGCGTCCGCCCTATCTAAAACCGTCTTAACGACCTTCAAATCCCTGTGCTCAAAAGGCTTGACTCTCTGCGGTCTCGATGTGTTCACTATGTACATTGAGCATCCGCTCGCGTCCCATTTGCGTAACACGGCAATATAACCAAAAAAGCTGACAGGAGTTCACCATGCGTTTCACGAGCTGGGCGGGTATCGCCCTGATCTTTCTTGCCCTTGCAGGTTGTAATGCGGACAGTCGCAGCACAAATTTTGCGATAGCAGGCGGTTCCCCCGCGGCAGGCAATAATGGCTCGGGCGGAAACAACGGTGATGGCTCTGGGGGCGGGGAAGGTGGTGGTTCCGGAGGCGGTGAAAATGAACCACCGGAACTGACCTACGACGTCACCGTGCGTCGCACCTCATTTGGTGTACCTCATATTAACGCCGACAATTTTGGCAGTATGGGTTACGGTTACGGTTACGTGCATGCGCAAGACAATCTCTGTGTGTTACTGGAAGACCTGGTCACCATACGCGGCGAGAGGGCCCGCTATTTTGGTCGCGATGGATCGCGTTATCTTATCGTTGCAAATGGCTCTTCTGCCAATCCTGTGGACTCCGATTTTTTCTGGAAATTGCTGGCCAATGAAGAAGCCTTGAACGCGCTGAAGGCAGATATCGTGCCGGAGGCCGCCGCGGCCACCACCGGCTTTGTGGCAGGTTTTAACCGTTACATTCAAGAGATACGCAAGGGCGATCATCCGGGGCGACACGCCGCTTGTCGCGACGCTGAATGGCTACTGGATATTACCGAAGACGACATGTACCGCCGCTATTTCCGGCTGGGGCTGCTTGCCAGTTCGTCGGTGTTCGTCGAAGGCATTGCAACGGCGGCTCCACCTGGTCCTGGCAACGCGCCACTGCCGGTAAGCCTGCCGGCCATTAGCGCATTGTCGCAAAGTGAATTGCCCTTTCCGCTGGGCGGTGAGCTTCCCATTGGCAGCAATATGTATGCGTTGGGACCTGAAGCGACCGAGACAGGCCAGCCGATGTTGTTCGGTAACCCACATTTTCCCTGGACGGGCACAGAGCGTCTCTATCTAAGCCACTTGAATGTGGGTGACACTGAAATTATGGGCGCATCGCTTTATGGCGTGCCAGCGGTGTTGATCGGTTTTAACGACAAATTTGCCTGGAGCCACACGGTATCCACCGCCTACCGTTTTACCTTTTACGAACTGACGCTGAACCCCACCAACCCCACCCAGTACCTGTTCGACAATGAGTTTGTGGATATGGAAGCGGTGCCCCTTGAAATCGAGGTCAAGGAAGCCGATGGGACAATTACCACCGAAACGCGAACGCTGTATCGCTCTCACTACGGGCCTATGCTGGAGTTTGCCGTTAGTGGTGTTCCAGTGCTCGAATGGTCAGTTGCCAAGGGCTATACCCTGCGAGATGCCAACGCGGAGAATACCCGGTTGATTAATCAGTTTTTCCGCTGGAACAGCGCCCAAAGCCTGGAGGAGTTTGTCGAGCTGCATGGCAGCGTTTTGGGTGTGCCCTGGGTTAACACCACTGCGGCGGGGCCGGGAGACCAGCAGGTCTACTACGGCGATGTGACCGTTGTGCCTCATGTAGAAGATGAAAAAGTTGCGCCACAGGCCTGCGGCAATAGCATTCTCGTGCCGGCGCTGGCGCAATTGGTGCCCGGTTTGCCACTGCTTGATGGCTCGCGCAGTGCCTGCGATTGGGGTACTGATGAGGACGCGCCTGCACCGGGGATCTTCGGTATCAATAACCTGCCGAAACAGCGGCGCAACGATTGGGTTCAGAACTGTAACGACAGTTACTGGCTGACCAATACCGCTGAACCGATCACAGGTTTTGACGCCATCATCGGTGCCGAAGAAACTCAGCGCTCGCTGCGTACACGTCTCTGTATTCGTCAGATACAGGATCGATTGGCAGGCACGGATGGACGCAGTGGCGCCAAGTTTACTCTCGATAACCTGAAAGAAATCGTGCTGGATAGCGCTGTAATGAGCGAGCGCCTGGCCCGGCAAACTGTGCTTGATTCCTATTGTTCACTGCCAGGGGCCCTAGGCACCTCGGGTCCTGTGCAAATCAGTGAAGCCTGTGCAGCGCTGGCCCTATGGGACGGTAAGAATAACCTGGATTCCAGGGGCGGGCATATCTGGCGCGAATTCTGGCGTCGTCTGAGTCCTTTGCCTGTTTCGACCCCTGCGCTCTGGTAGACGCCGTTTGATGCTGATGACCCGGTCAATACACCAGCCAACCTGAATGTACTCAACCCGATTGTTGAAAATGCCTTTGCTGACGGGGTCTCTGCCGTTGCCGCTTCTCCCTTCGGCTTTGATACGCCCATGGGTGAGCTACAGTTTTCCGGCATCCATCCGGAAACTGCCAGTGAAGACCGTATACCTGTCTTTGGCGGCGAGGGTTTTGAGCTGCAAAAACTCACCGGCCCCGGCACGGCCTGGGTCGAGA
>JBFKXO010000078.1:0-8569 GCA_041638115.1 Litorivivens sp.
CGATACCGCCGGTCGTCTGCATGTCGACGAAGACATGATGACCGAGATCAAGCGTCTCCACGGGGCGATCAGTCCGGTGGAAACCCTGTTCGTGGTTGATGCCATGACCGGTCAGGATGCGGCGAACACCGCCAAGGCCTTCAGTGAGGCACTGCCGTTGACCGGTGTGGTGCTGACCAAGTCGGATGCGGACTCCCGCGGTGGCGCGGCGCTCTCGGTCAAACACATTACCGGCAAGCCCATTAAATTTCTGGGCGTGGGCGAGAAAACCGATGCTCTGGAAACCTTTTATCCAGATCGAATTGCCTCGCGCATTCTCGGCATGGGCGATGTGCTGTCGCTGATTGAAGAAGCGGAACAGAAGCTCGATAAGAAAAAGGCCGAGAAGCTCGCCAAAAAGATCAAGAAGGGCAAAAAGTTTGATCTGGAAGACCTGAAAGACCAGCTCCAGCAGATGCAGAACATGGGCGGTATCACCGGCATGCTCGACAAGTTGCCCGGCATGGGGCAGATGGCCCAGCAGGCCCAAAGTCAGATCGACACCAAGATGTTCAAGCGCATGGAAGCCATTATCGACTCCATGACCCCCGCCGAGCGCCGTAACCCTGACCTGCTCAATGGTTCGCGCAAGAAGCGCATCACTCTGGGCTCGGGTACCGAGCTGCAGGATCTGAACCGTCTGCTCAAGCAGCACAAGCAGATGCAGAAGATGATGAAGAAGATGACCAAAAAAGGCGGTATGGCCAATATGATGCGCGGCATGGGTGGCATGATGCCCCCCGGTGGCGGAATGGGTGGTGGTGGCCGCTTTCCCGGTATGTGATTGGCCTGTTCTAAGGCATTGAAAAAACGTTCCATTTCAGCGCGCTTTCCCGTAGAATGTCGCGCCTTTGCAGGGGCTGGTTTGTCGACAGCGTCCTGGTACTGATTTGAAGATGGGCTGGCTCTTTCGGGAGTTGGCCAAAAAACGTAGGAAATTCAAAAGCATGGTAACTATTCGTTTGTCACGTGGCGGCTCCAAAAAGCGTCCGTTCTACCACCTGACTGTCACCGACAGCCGCAACTCTCGCGACGGTCGTTTCATCGAGCGCGTGGGTTTCTTTAACCCGGTTGCTCGTGGTCAGGAAGAGCGTCTGCGTGTTGATACTGCTCGCATCGAAGAGTGGGTTGCTAAAGGCGCTCAGCTGTCTGATCGCGTCGCCAAGCTGGTTGAAGAAGCTTCAGCTCAGCAAGCTGCCTAAGTCAGCGTCAGGCATCTGGTGAGCGCGTCGGATGACCTGGTAACTGTCGGCAAAGTGTCGACAGTTTATGGTGTCAAAGGGTGGGTGAAGCTGTATTCCTACACCGACCCGATGACCAACCTGCTCGAATACCGTGAGGTGTTCATGAAAAAAGCAGGGCAGTGGCAGCCCGTCACGATTGTGGAAGGGCGGCGCCACGGTAAAACCCTGATCGCTGCGCTGGAAGGTGTGGATGATCGGGAAGTGGCCAGAGAGCTGGCCGGGTGTGAACTGGCGATTCGCCGAGAGGCGATGCCGGCACTGCCCGAAGACGAATACTACTGGCACCAACTGCAAGGTCTGTTGGTGAAAGTGACAGCAGGGGGAGACGACCTGTTGTTGGGCAGGGTCGATCACCTGCTCGAAACCGGCGCCAACGATGTGCTGGTGGTAAAGCCCTGTGAGGGCAGCCTGGACGAGCGGGAGCGGTTGATTCCCTACGTGCCGGGGCAGTTCATCACAGAGATTGATCTCGCCGCCGGTGTGATGCAGGTGGAGTGGGATCCGGAGTTTTAAGGGTGAAGATCGGATTCATCACCCTGTTCCCGGAAATGCTGGCTGCGGTAACGGACTATGGCGTTACCGGGCGAGCCATCAAGAATGGCTTGCTGTCGGTGCAGAGTTGGAACCCGCGGGATTTTACTCACGATCGTCATCAAACGGTCGATGACCGCCCCTACGGAGGCGGGCCAGGCATGGTCATGAAGACCGAGCCATTGAGCGATGCGCTTGCTGCTGCAAGACAGGCATTGCCGAAAGCCAGGGTGGCGTATCTGTCACCACAGGGCCGACCGCTGGATCAGGCGGCGCTGGCTGAACTGGCAATGCGAGAAGAATGGATTTTGCTAGCTGGTCGCTATGAAGGTGTCGACGAACGTCTGCTGCAGGCGGAAGTTGATGAGGAATGGTCGATCGGTGACTACGTGCTGAGCGGCGGTGAGCTGGCCGGCATGGTAATGATAGACGGAGTCGCCCGTTTGTTGCCCGGTGTTTTGGGGCATGCGCAATCGGCGGTTGAAGACTCTTTTGTGGACGGGTTGTTGGATTGTCCGCACTACACTCGCCCGGAGTTGTATCGGGGCGAACAGGTACCCGAGGTATTGCTGAGCGGGGACCATGAAAGAATTCGACGCTGGCGGCTGAAACAGTCGCTGGCAAGAACCTGGGAACGTCGCCCAGACCTGTTGGAAAAGGTGGCGTTAAATGATGAGCAACGAGAGCTGTTAGCCGAGTACCAAGGCGAGCAGACTAGCCAATAGCTGTGAAGCTATGACTTTATTGAGGAGTGTGCCATGAGCAACAAAATTATCGCGGAACTGAACGCAGAGCAGATCAAACAGGAGCTGCCCGAGTTCAGCCCCGGTGACACCGTTGTGGTTCAGGTTAAGGTTAAAGAAGGTAACCGCGAGCGTCTGCAGGCGTTTGAAGGTGTTGTGCTGGGCAAGCGCAATCGTGGCATCAACTCTGCATTCACTGTACGCAAGATTTCTCACGGTGTTGGCGTAGAGCGTACTTTCCAGACTCACAGCCCGCTGGTTGACAGCATCACTGTTAAGCGTCGCGGTGACGTTCGTCAGGCCAAACTGTACTACCTGCGTGAGCGTAGCGGTAAGGCTGCCCGTATCAAGGAAAAGCTGGATACCAAATAAGGACTGCTCGGCAGTCAGCAAGGCACCCTCGCAAGACGGTGCCTTTTTTTGTGCCCGAAAAAGCCTCGCTTTTCTGCGAATATGGTTATAGCGAAATAGTATTGCCTTTTCGGCGGGCCAAGCTCTAGCATGCGCGACAATGTTGGTACTGCGTGCCCTGGAGTGCGCCACCCATGTCTTTCGATATCGCTTTGACCTTGCTGGTATTGGTGGGCGCCTTTGCCGCGCTGGTCTCTAATCGTTTGCCGGCAGACGCCATCATGCTCGGCGCTTTGCTGGTCCTGTTGATCAGCGGTGTGATAGATGTTTCGCAGGCACTCGCCGGATTTTCCAATCCGGGGCTTATCGCCGTTGCCTTGCTCTATGTCGTTGCCGCCGCTTTGCGTGATACCGGCGCTATTTTCTGGGTATCTCGGATGCTGCTGGGGCGGCCTGAAAGGAGTCGCGGTGCGCAAATCCGCCTGATCTTTCCCACGGCGTTGCTCAGCGCCTTCCTGAATAACACCACGGTTGTGGCAATGATGATACCGGCGGTTCAAGAGTGGGCGCAGCGCTTGCGATTCTCGCCCTCCCAGTTGCTGTTGCCGTTAAGCTATGCTGCCATTCTTGGTGGTACCTGTACGCTGATCGGCACCAGTACCAATTTGGTAGTGGATGGTCTGTGGCAAAGTGAGGGCTATCCCGGCTTTCGTATTTTTGATCTGGCCCCGGTAGGGCTCCCGCTGCTGCTTGTTGGAGCCGCATTTATGGTGTTCTTTGCACCGCGGCTGTTGCGAGAGCGGCAAAGCTTTGTTGCGCAAGCAGAGAAGGCTCGGGAATATTGGGTCGAAATGACGGTTCCTGCGGGCAGCCCCCTGATTGATCGCTCGATTGAAGCGGCGGGTTTGCGCAATCTTACCCATGGCTATCTTACTGATGTCGAGCGCGGCGGCCACCTGTTTACCGCCGTGGGGCCAGACATGGTGCTTGAGGAAAATGACACGCTGACCTTTGTGGGCGCGCCTGAATGTGCACGTGAGTTGCAGCGAATTCAGGGTTTGGTTCCGACACATGGCAGTGCACACAAGCTGTCGCTGTACCACCACCAGCGCTGTCTGATTGAAGTGGTGATCGGCCCTGAATTCCCCGCCTTACATCAATCGGTCAAAGAGGGCGCATTTCGCACGCGTTATCAAGCGGCAATTTTAAGTATCAGCCGTGGTGGTGAACGCCTCTCGGGGAAGGTTGGTGAAACGGTGCTGCAAGTTGGGGATACGCTGTTGCTGGAGGCGGGTGAGAGCTTTGTAGATCAGTATCAGTATCGCCGTGACTTCCTGTTGGTCAGCCCACTGCAGGATTCGTCGCCACCAGACTTTGCCAAAGCGCCGCTTGCGGTTGGTATTCTTGTCCTGATGGTGTTTATTAACCTTTCCGGATGGTTGTCGGTGGTTGAGGCGGCGGCGTTGGCGGCCGCCAGTTTGCTAGTCACAGGCTGTGTCTCACTGAACCGGGCGCGGCAGTACGTCAGTGTTAATTTGCAGGTGCTTCTTGTGATAGGCGCGGCGTTTGCGCTGGGCACGGCCATGGAGGTCAGCGGCGCAGCACGCTGGCTCGTGGGTGGGGTATTGGGTTCCTGCTTGGAAAATCCCTGGGTGGCATTGGCTATCGTTTATCTGATGACCACGTTGATTACCGAGGTCATCACCAATAATGCGGCCGCGGTATTGATGTTCCCTATCGCCATTGGTATTGCAGAGCAGTTGGGTGTCAGTCCGCTGCCTTTTGTATTTGCGATCATGTTTGCGGCCAGCGCCAGCTTTCTGACGCCGCTGGGTTATCAGACGAACCTGATGGTGATGGGGCCCGGTGGATACACGCTGATCGATTATCTGCGCTTGGGGATACCAGTGAGTGTGGTTTCGGCGGTGACAACGATTGGGCTCATTCCCCTGGTGTGGCCTTTCTAATGGTCTTTGCCTGAGCCGGTTGCGCGGCTAAACTTCGGCAATGACAAATGCGATAGATCAATTTCTCGATGCCATCTGGCTGGAAAAGGGCCTGAGTGAAAACACGCTCTCTTCCTATCGCCGCGACCTGGAGCAATTTGAGCGCTGGCTGCGAGGGAAGGGCGTAGATTTACTGCGTGTATCCAAGGGCGATTTATTGGAGTGGCTGGGGGAGTTGGCGCAGCGCGGGCAGTCGGTGCGCAGTTCGGCGCGTATGCTTTCCTGCTTGCGAGGGTTTTATCGCTACTTGCTTCGAGAAAACCTTGTTGCGATTGACCCTACCTTGAATATTGACTCGCCGCGACTGGGGCGCCCGCTGCCCAAATCTCTGAGCGAAGAGGATGTGGATGCCTTGTTGGCGCAGCCCGATACCTCGATTGCGCTGGAGCTTCGCGACAAGGCCATGCTTGAATTGCTTTATGCCACCGGCCTTCGAGTATCGGAGTTGGTGAGTCTCAGTTTGCATCAGCTCAATATTCATCAGGGTGTCGTCAAGGTGATGGGTAAGGGCAGCAAGGAACGACTCGTGCCGATGGGGGAGGAGGCGCTTCACTGGCTGCAGCAATACCTCACACACGGAAGGCGTGAGCTGGCACGCAGCGGGGATGTTTTGTTCCCCAGTCGCCGGGGGACGCAGATGACCCGGCAGACATTCTGGCACCGGATCAAGCATTACGCGCTACGCGCCAATATCCGCGTAGACCTCTCGCCCCATACCCTGCGTCACGCTTTCGCAACCCATTTGATAAACCACGGCGCAGATCTGCGAGTAGTACAGTTGTTGTTGGGCCATAGTGACCTGAGCACCACACAGATATACACTCACGTGGCGAGAGAGCGAATGAAGCAACTACACCAGCAGCATCATCCCCGAGGTTGATCAGCTTTCGGAACTGTTTCGGCTTTGAGCTTTCCAACCTGTTAACCCTCGAATTGAAAGGTTTTTTTCATGAATCATATTGTTTTACGGATTGGCATTTTGTGTGCGGCACTGGTTGCCCTTTCCGTACAGGCGGCAACTCCCGCAGAAACTATCCGCAAGGCGTTTAATAAAAGCCGCCCTGATATTCAGGTGGCAAACGTAAAGCCCAGCGATGTCGACGGCTTGTATGAAGTCCAATTGAAAGACGGCCCCACCGTTTATGCCACCAAAGACGGCAAATACTTTCTGACCGGCGATTTGTTCCAGCTGGCGCCAGGTGGCTTTATCAATATCGCAGAGCGAGAGCGCGAAGCTATGCGCAAGGCGCGCATGGCTGAAGTGGCAAAGGGCGAGATGATTATCTTCCCGGCAGAGGGTGAAACCAAAGCGTCGATCTACGTATTCACGGATGTCGATTGTGGTTACTGCCGGAAGTTGCACAATGAAGTGCCGCAATTGAACAAACTGGGCATTGAAGTACGTTATCTGGCTTATCCGCGTGATTTGCCTCGCGGTGCCCAGTCGCGCACTACGCCGAAAATGGTGTCTGCTTGGTGTGCAAAAGATCCGCAGGAAGCCCTGACTCGGCTCAAAAACAACCAGAGTATTCCAACGGCGACCTGTGACAACCCCATTACTGATCAGTACATGCTGGGTAGCGAGATGGGGGTAACAGGTACGCCGGCCATCGTGACTACACGCGGCGAACTGGTACCCGGTTATATGCCTGCCGATGCGCTGGCGCGCGTCGCTATAGAAGGGAAATAGGCTGATTTTTCAGTGATAATCATCCGTTAGGAGAGCCCGTGAAGGATCAATTCCATCGCATCAGCCGTCTGCCACCCTACGTGTTCAATATCATTGGTGAGTTGAAGCAGGCGGCGCGAGCGCGGGGTGAGGATGTCATTGATTTTGGCATGGGCAATCCGGATCAGCCGACACCGCAGCATATTGTCGACAAGCTGACCGAAACCGCCCAGCGCGGCGATACTCATCGCTATTCCCAGTCGCGGGGTATTCCGCGTCTGCGCAAGGCGATTTGTGACTGGTACAAACGACGCTACGACGTCGATCTGAACCCGGAAACCGAGGCCATCGTCACGCTGGGCTCCAAGGAAGGGCTGGCTCATCTGGCGCTCGCCACGACCGGGCCCGGCGATGCGATTCTGGTGCCGAACCCGTCCTATCCGATCCACCCTTACGGCTTTGTGATTGCCGGTGCCGATATTCGGCACGTACCGATGAGCGACGAGCACAGCTTTTTCGACGAGCTGGAAAGCGCGATTCGCAATAGCTGGCCCAAGCCCAAAATGCTGGTACTGAACTTTCCGGCAAATCCGACAACGCACTGCGTCGAGCTCGAATTTTTCGAAAAAATTGTAAATGTCGCTCGCGAACACGAGATCTGGGTGGTGCAGGATCTGGCCTATGCCGATCTTGTCTATGATGGCTATCAGGCGCCATCCATTTTGCAGGTGGAAGGTGCCAAGGATATCGCCGTCGAGTTCTACTCCCTGTCCAAAAGCTACAATATGCCCGGCTGGCGGGTGGGTTTCTGCTGTGGTAACCCCACACTCATCGCGGCCTTGGCCCGGATGAAGTCCTACCTTGACTATGGCATGTTCACGCCGGTGCAGGTGGCGGCCATTCACGCGCTGGAGGCGGATCAGAGCTGTGTGGAAGAGATCCGTCAGCTTTACCAAAAGCGGCGCGATGTTTTGTGCAGTGGACTCAATGAGATGGGCTGGAAGGTAGAGCCGCCAAAAGCCACCATGTTTGTCTGGGCCCCCATACCGGAAGCCTATCGCGAGCTGGGGTCGCTGGAGTTTGCCAAGAAGCTGCTGGTGGAGGCCAAGGTCGCGGTCTCGCCGGGGATTGGCTTTGGTGAATACGGTGAGGGTTATGTACGGTTTGGGTTGATCGAAAACGAGCAACGCACCCGGCAGGCCCTGCGCAATATCAAGCGGATGATGCGGGCTGACGCTAATTCCGGTTGATTTCCTCTCACCCTTTCCCTCGCGAACCGTCGCACCGCCCAAAGGGTGAGGGATTGCGGGTGTATTAGCCTCCAATTCAAGCTAGAATACGCGCCTTCAATTTTCCGCCAGCCGGCGATTGCCGGGCAGGGCACGTGAGGAGAGGCAGCTTGAATCCCGTTAAGGTAGGCATTTGTGGTCTGGGCACCGTCGGTAGCGGTACCTTTAATGTTCTGGCGCGTAACCGTGAGTCGATTCAGGCCCGTGTTGGGGCGGATATTGTGGTCGCCCAGATTGGCGCTCGCCGCGACAATCCTGCCTGCGATACCGGCGATGTGCCGGTGGCTCGCGATATTTTCGAAGTGGTGCGCAACCCCGAGATCGATATCGTCGTTGAGCTGATTGGCGGTACTACCGTGGCTCGCGATCTGGTACTCGAAGCCATTGCCAACGGCAAGCACGTCGTAACCGCCAACAAAGCCCTGATCGCCGAATACGGCAACGAGATTTTTGCTGCGGCTCAGGAGCAGGGCGTCAGCGTCAATTTTGAAGCGGCGGTCGCCGGGGGCATCCCCATTATCAAGGCGCTGCGCGAAGGTCTGGCCGCTAACCAGGTCGAGTGGCTGGCCGGTATCATCAACGGTACCGGTAACTTTATCCTCACTGAAATGCGCGAGAAAGGTCGCGACTTTGCCGATGTATTGGCCGAAGCGAAGGCACTGGGTTATGCCGAAGCCGATCCGACCTTTGACGTGGA
>JBFKXO010000079.1:0-8472 GCA_041638115.1 Litorivivens sp.
CATGCTGCAACAGCGTTTGCTGGTAAATAATCCACGAGAGGTCAGTGAGACCGATGCACTGGCGATCTATCGCGTCGCCTATCAAGGATGACGAATGAACCCAACCGAACGTGATTACTACGCTCGCTTCTATCCCATCACCACCCGCTGGATGGACAACGACATCTACGGCCACGTCAACAACGTGACCTACTATTCCTGGTTCGACAGCGCAGCCAATCGCTTTTTGATTGAAGAATGCGGCCTCGATATTCACAGCGGCGAAATTATTGGTTTCGTCGTGTCATCAGGTTGCGAGTATTTGGCGCCCGTAGCGTATCCCGAGAATATTGACGTAGGCCTGGCCATTGAGAAGCTGGGCAACAGCTCAGTGCGCTACAACCTGGGGATATTCAAAGAGGGCGAGGATAATGCCTGCGCCCATGGGCATTTTGTGCACGTTTTTGTGCGGCGAGCGGACCAGAAGGCGACGCCCATTCCCGAATCCATGCGCAAGGCCATGGCAACCCTTTTAATCGGCTAATCTTTCACGCGCAGCAGAAACTGCATAGCCTCGTCAATGGCAGAACCACTGGTGGCGAAGGCCGTTAGATGGCCACGCCACTTCAGTACATAGAGTTCGGTATAAACACCAGCCTCTTCCAACCTGGCGCGAAAATCCGTGGCATGGTCGTCACTGACCAGCAGATCGGCACCACCATGGTAGAGAAAGAACGGCGGCGCGCCATCGTGCACGTGAACCACGGGTGAAGCGGCAGCAAAGGTTTCAGGGATCTGATCAATCGTGCCGCCGAGAAATTGCGGCACCAGGGTGCCGCCCGTAAACTTGCGCAAATCGGAGGGCGTACCGCCGGCTACCACCGCATAGGGTTTGGTTTCAGGGCCACCATAGGGCCGGTCGAGCTCACTATCGGTACCGGCAACCACCCCCAGCAAACTGACCAAGTGTGCTCCTGCCGAGTATCCCAAGGCGCCGACCTGCGTCCGATCAATGCCAAAGCGCTCCGCATTCCGGTGAACCCAGTGCATGGCTTGCTGCAAATCGTGCAATTGCGCGGGGAACTGGTACTCAGGAGCAAACCGATAGGCGACATTCACCGCCACAAATCCACGTGACGCAAGGCGCTCACTAATGCTTTCCATATCTTCTGGCGAGCGTCGCTCCCAGCCACCGCCATGCACTACAAGCACGGCTGGAAAGGGGCCTACCCCCTGCGGCTGATAAACATCCGCCTGCAGTTTTTCCGGCCAATCGTGGGGGCTGTAGATCAGATTGCGATTTACTCGAAATTCCGTGTCAGGCAAGGATACTGTCGGCACCTCTGGCTGCCTGCCGGTGTGAGCGGCGCAGGCCGTCAGCAAAACGGCAAACCAATAAACGATAACTCGCACAAACAGATCCTCTCAGGGGTAAATATCTTGTACGCAGCACGACACGCTATCGGTTTTTCAATCTCAATAATCCTTCCTGTGTCGCCGCCGCCACCAACTCACCCCGGCGATTGTAGATCCGGCCCCGGCACCAGGCGCGACCGCTGGCTGCTACATCGCTGTGGGTTTCGTACAACAACCAGTCATCGACCCGAAAGGGTCGGTAGAACCACAGCGCATGATCCAGCGAAATCGTCGCCAGCTCCGGGTTGAGAAAGGAAACGCCGTGGGGTTTAAGTGCTGTGATCAGGATTGGATTGTCCGAGGCATAAGCCAGCAATTGCTGGTGGGTGGTCAGGTCATCGCCGATTCGGTCGGCGGCCTTGAACCAGGTGTAGGACACCGCCTCTGCAGGCTCCGGGTTTTCAAGGTTCTGCGGGTCAACTTTGCGAAACTCGATAGGCCAACCAAATTTGCGGTCGGGGAAGTATTTTTTCAGCCGCTCACTGTCACTCGGTAGCGCTTCAGGCGGTGGCACATCGGGCACTGTTCTGGCGTGCTCAAACCCCTCCTCCGCGCTCTGGTAGGACAGCATGGCACTAAAAATGGCCTTACCGTATTGCTGCGCCACCACCCGCCGAGTCATAAAACTGCGGCCGTCGCGAATCGAGTCTACCTCGTAAACTACCTGTCGGTTCGGGTCCCCCATCCGCAAAAAATAGGCATGCATGGAATGCAGGCTAAAACCCTCGGGCACAGTGCGCGCAGCGGCGCTCAGCGTTTGGGCCAGCACCTGGCCACCGTAGATTCGGCCACCACTGTCGTGGGCAGCACGACCGGTGTAGAGATTGGTATCGATTTCTTCCAGTTGATTACAGGCCAGTAAATGGGCGAGGGCTTCTTGCACAGGGACACTCCAGCATTCAGACGGCCCGAGTTTTATCACCCCACTGGCCGCAATGCCAGTGGCGAGCGCGCGCAAGCCCTGTGCAGGATTGCGTTTTTACCTGTCCAGTGGATAGATCGAAGCGCATCAAGCCAGCCAAACGCGCGGCAAACTCGCTCAAACTCCTCACCGGGGTCGGCGCGCAACACCAGTGTTGAGCCACCCACTGGGTGGCTCAGCTCCATCGCAACGCACGCCAGCATCAAACGGTGGCATTGATATTCGCGTTGAAAAAAGCGGTTGTGGACGCTCTTGCCATGCTTGGCATCGCCAATGATCGGGTGTGCCAGATGCTTTAGATGACGGCGAATCTGGTGTTTTCGCCCGGTAAGCGGCAGGGCTTCCACCAGGGAGTAACGGGCGGTCGGGTAGCGGTCGACGGCCACGGGTAACTCCGCGCTGGCCAGCCGTCGAAAACGAGTTTGCGCTTCTTGCGCCGGCTTGTCCTGACGGGCACGCCGATCCGTCATTTTATCCAGTTCTTCTTTGAGCGGGTGGTCAACCTCAATCTCGTCCGGCGCGTAGCCACGAACTAGAGCGATATAACGCTTTACCACCCGCCGCTCGACAAACTGCGTTTGCAGATCCCGCGCGATCTCCGGCGAGCGCGCAAACAGCAACACCCCGGAGGTGGGTTTGTCGAGGCGGTGCACCGGATACACCTTTTCGCCGACGTGATCGCGCACTTGCTGCAGGGCAAACTCGGTTTCGTGACGGTCGATGGCACTGCGATGCACTAACAGGCCGCTTGGCTTGTTGATCGCCACCAGATGCTCATCGAGAAACAGAACACTCAGCGCTGACATATCTCGGTTCCGGCAAAACGCGCAGTATAGCGCGTGGCTTGTGCATTCACGCACTCGACCTGCCGGGGAATACCGATTAGCGTTAAAACACCAACAACTCTTTGAGCGATCGCAATGCAAGAACTAACACTTTACGGCGCCCATATTTAACCCTACGTGCGCAAGGTACGCGCCGCCCTGGCTTACAAGGGCGTTGCTTACGATCATGTATTTGTGGTGCCCTTCGGTGACGACCAGCCCGAAGAATTCACGGCGAACAGCCCGCTGAAGAAAATTCCGCTACTGCGCATTGGCAATCTCTACCTGAGCGATTCCTCCGTCATCTGTGCCTGGCTGGAACGTGAGTATCCGGACAGGCCGCTGCTGCCCGCCGACAATTTCGAAGCCGCCAGAGCGCTCTGGTTCGAAGAATACGCTGGCTCAGTGATGACCACCGCCATGGCCGGCCATCTGTTCGCGGAAGTGGTTTTAGCCAAAACCGTGTTTCAGCGCGAGCCGATTCAGGCCGATATCGACAAAGCGATTCATGAGGAATTGCCGCGAATTTTTGACTATCTCGAAACGGAAATAGCAGGCGACTATTTGCTGCAGAGCGGTTTTTCCCAAGCAGATATCGCCGTGGGCGCCATCAGCGTTGCAATGCTCCACAGTCAGCACACCTGCGATGCCAGGCGCTGGCCGAAAACCGCCGCGTATTTTGAGCGCCTATACAAGCATGAGGTCTTCACCGAGTTGATCGCCGATGAACGCGCGCTGCTGGCCAGTTTTGGTTAGCGGCGACTGATTTCGCTAAAAACTGCCAGCTTACTGTCACACCCCTGTAACAGAACCGGTGTGTACTGAATTCTGGGCATTTTTTGTACTTGCGAATTCAGTAGCCATGACCTGTAGCCATTCCGAGAATATCCACGCTCTGCTGAAAAGCCGGGCCATCAGCAGCGTGTTCCAACCCATTGTGGATCTGCGCACCCAATCCTTTCTCGGCGTCGAAGCGCTGACACGCGGGCCGGCGGACAGTGCGCTATCCAGCCCGGCAGTGCTGTTTCCCGCCGCCGAGCAAGCCGGTGTCATACGCGAGCTGGAGCTGCTGGCGCTGGAAACCGCAGGCGCGGCTTTTTCCTCACTGGCGCTGCCTGCCAAGCTGTTCGTCAATATCAGCCCCATGAGCCTGATGACGGAGCAAGCGCTGACGATTGCCGAATCACTGCTCGCGCGGCACGGCCTGCACCCGGAAAATATCGTACTGGAGTTATCCGAGCAGTATCAGGCCAATGATGTGCAGGAATTGGCCGAGGCGATACAGCGCTTTACAGTTCGCGGATTTGGTTTCGCGGTGGACGATCTGGGCGCCGGTTATGCCGGTCTGAAGGTGTGGACCCAACTGCAGCCAGACTTTGTCAAAATTGATCGTCACTTTATTTCAGGTATCGACAACGATCCGATCAAGCGCGAGTTTGTTCGCTCGATTCTCGCTATGGCCCACGAAACCAAATCGTGGGTTATCGCTGAAGGTATTGAGACCGACGATGAGGCCAATACCCTGCGCGAACTGGGCGTGCGCTATGTGCAGGGCTACCTGTTCGGGCGACCCAACACCAAACCCGTGATCTCCGATGCCATCGAACGCCTCACCGCGAAACCGGTGCTGCGCGAACGGGCGCTGGCCAACCGCAAGACCATTGGTTCGCTACTGCAAACCTATCCGTCGATCGACGTGAATACCCGCATGGTCGACGTGGTGGATATCTTCAAGACGCATCCGGATATCAGCAGTTTGCCGGTGCTGCTGCACAATGCGCCAGTGGGCCTGATCACCCGCCAGCAGGTGCTCGAAATTTTTTCCGAGCGATTTGGCCCCGAGCTACACGGGCGCAAGCCGGTCGCAAAGTTTATGAACGAAAAGCCGGTAGTGGTCGACAGTCAGGCGGCACTGGAAGACGTCAGCTATCTCCTCACGGAAGATAGCGACAAGGACCTGATTCAGGATTTTATCGTAGCCGATGGCGGCGCCTACCGCGGTGTCGCCAAAACATCTGCGCTATTGCGTGCTATCACCGACCAGCAAATCAGCAGCGCCCGCCACGCCAATCCCTTGACTCAATTGCCCGGCAATGTGCCGATCAATGAACAAGTGAACGCACTGATCGCCTCGCGCGTTGATTTCTGGGTGGCCTATTGCGATATCGACAGCTTCAAGGCATTCAACGATGTGTACGGCTACGCCGCCGGCGACAAGGCGATTGTCATGCTGGCTAACATTCTGGGGGAGGCGCTCAGTTCAGAGCAGGATTTTATTGGCCATATCGGCGGTGATGACTTTTTGCTATTGCTGCGCAGCGCCGATGCGCTCGGCACCTGCAGCGAGATTTGCGAATTGTTCAGAACTCAGGCTCGCGCGCTCTATGATCCGGTGGCTAGAGCCAATAAGGGGTTTTGGGCCAAGGATCGACAAGGCAACAACGCCTTTTTCCCATTGATGAGCCTGTCCATTGGCATGGTGCACCCGGATGTGGATGCCGGGCTTCGGGCCGATGATATTTCTGCCTTGGCCAGTGAGGCTAAAAAAGAGGCCAAGCGCCTGCCCGGAGGTGGGGTGTTCGCTTCGGATGCCCGATTTCCCGGCGCCTGGCACCTACAAGCCAGCTAAGGGGTGAGCCGAACGCCACTAATGGAATTGGTAATCCGCCTCGTCGACACGCTGAGTCCACTCCCAAAAATCGCGCAAGCGCCAGGGCGATAACACCGTGACTTTACCCGCGTCGTTCTGGTACCAGCTGTTTTTTACACTGGGGTGGGACCAGACCATCGTCGACAATTCGTCCTGTAATTTTGTCTGATAGGCCGCGTGCACCTCGGGCTTCACTTCCAGTGCGCTGGCTCCCTTCTCCAGTAGCGTGCGGATGCCAGACAGGGCATAGCGCACCTCGCATTCGGAATTGAAGATCAGGCTGCCACCAAAGGCCAGGTTGGTGTTGGGACCATACAGGCAAAACAGGTTGGGAAAATTCGGGACCGTAATGCCAAGATAGGCCTCGGGCTCCTCACCCCATTGTTCGCTAAGCCTCACGCCATCACGACCGACGATGTCCATAGGCCAGAGAAAGCGATTGGCATGAAAGCCGGTGGCATAAACAATGATATCTGCCTCAAACAATTCACCCTCGGCATCCACAATACCGGTAGTCGTGATCTCGCGAATACCCTCGGTTTTCAGTTCAACGTGGGGCTTTTTCAGAGAGGTCAACCAGCTGCCATTGTCCTGCAAGGTACGCTTGGCCAGCGGCACATAATCCGGCACCACTTTGGCCAGCAGCGCTTCATCGTCACCAACCTGCTGCTTCATCCAGTCGGTAAAAACTTCCCGCACCATGTCATTCATTTCGTTGATCGAGCGATCCTGATGCGGCCAGTCGGGATCAATTTTCAGGTTTGGCAAGAGGCCATCGCAGCCCGGCCAGAACAACAAAAAACGATACCAGCGCGAGTAAAATGGCAGCTTTTTCATACACCACTGGGCACCGTTTTCCACTTGGCGGTGGTAGTCCACATTGGGAAACATCCACGGTGCTGAGCGTTGATACACCTTGAGCTCGGCGACGTCATCGGCAATGGTGGGGACGATCTGAAAGGCGCTGGCACCGGTGCCAACCACCGCCACCTTTTTACCACGATAATCCACATCATCGCGCCACTCGGCCGAGTGCATAGCAATGCCGGTAAAGCTGTCGCGACCCTTGATATCAGGCAATTTTGGCCGGTTTAGCTGACCCACGGCGCTGATCAACGCGCGGGTTTCATGGCGGCTTTCCACACCATCACCGTCGCGAGTGGTTACCCACCAACAACCTGAATCCTCTTGGTATTCGGCCCGAACCACCTCACTGTTAAAGCGAAAGTGTTCGCGCACCCCGAAGCGATCCAGACAATCTTCAAAATAACGCTGCAATTCCGGTTGCTGAGCAAAGTATTCGCTCCACTCGTGATTAGGGGCAAAGGAATAGCAGTAAAAGTGATTGCCAACATCAACCCGGCAGCCCGGATATCGGTTTTCATACCAGGTACCGCCGACACCAGCATTTTTCTCTATCACGGTAAAGCTGATGCCGGCTTCTTTCAGGCGGATTGCCGCCAGCACACCGGACATGCCGCCGCCAATCACCGTGACATGAAAATCTGCGCGTTGTTCGGCCGGAATGGCGTCCCAGTCCAACTGGCGAGCGTCGCCGTCAAGCTCCATCTCCTCGAGCATCATCGGCACGTATTCCATGGGAACCTCTTCGGCCACCAGGAAACTCATCATGCGACGAATCACTTCATGATCATCAATGCGCGCGCTCTGGCAGCCGCCATCGCGGTAGGCTTTGATCACCTCCAGTGCTTGAGCCCGCACCGCCGCCTTGTCCTCGTCAGACATATAACCCTGCACTTCATTGAGATACACACCCAGCGGGCGAATAGCGCCATCAAGCAACGAGGTATCGCCGCTCATGTGGATCATTGCCAGCATCAGAGTGGGGATTGACGCGTCTTCCAGCGCTTTGGCGATAAACGCATCGTCTTCAGTAATGGGCTCCAATGCCGGAGCCAGTGCCTGTGTCATGGGTCAGCCTTGCTTATGGTTATTATCGCAAAGCATACCCAGCCGCCGCCAAGGGCGGAATTACCGCTGGATTAACTTGCCGGGCGATCTCGCGGCCAATCGGAAAAGGCCAAAAAGAACAGAAAACCGATATTGATCAGCGGGATCATGACCAGCAGCGAAAGCCAACCGGAGTAACCGGCTTTCTCACAGATTTTCCAGAAGGGGACTACGATCAGCAGCAGGGTCAACAAAATACCCAGATTAATTTCCATTGAACTCTCCCTGAGTTGTGCGATGTGATCAGTGGCGCCCGAGGGCTGCCCGCGGTAAAGTGAAGTGTCAGGCCATACTACTGAAAATACTATGAAAAAAGTCGCGCTTCACTGGCAAATTGCAATCGCTATCGGGCTGGCCATTATCATTGGCAGCCTTACCGGCACCCAGGCCGGCATCGGCAACCTCACCTTCTACGCGGTCTACGTCTTCCTCGGCACGCTATTTCTGAACGCCCTGAAAATGATCATTGTGCCGCTGGTGACGTCCTCGATCATCAGCGGCATTGCCAATATCGGCGACAATGAAGGCTTGGGTAAACTGGGCGGCAAAACCATCGCTTTTTATCTAACCAGCAGCCTGCTGGCGATTCTGGTGGGCCTGGCAGCGGTCAATATCCTGCAACCTGGGGTGGGCTCTAATCTGGCGGATGGCCTGAGCGGTAATCAATCGGTCGACGAGGTCATGGCCAAGGTCCAGGCCGACAACCGCGA
>JBFKXO010000080.1:0-8394 GCA_041638115.1 Litorivivens sp.
TCGGTAAAACGAAAGCGACCGAGAAATATCCAATAGGCCAGCAGGAGTGAACTGCGATCACCCACCACACCCAACGCCCGACTGATGGCTCGGGCATGCAAAAGTGGATTGTCGATGGGCTGATCCGTAGAGACAGGCAGCCCTGTAGGGGAGGATAAATTCATCGGCGCATTCTACCACTGTCAGCGATGAGCCTGTGGTTGTCCGCGCCGTCATTGCGAGCGCAGCAAAGCAATCTCACGATCCTGGCGAGATAGCTTCGCGCTGCTCGCACTGACGCAGACCTAACAGTCACCAGCCGGCCGACGACTCTGGGTTATACGAAACCGTTGCGCGACAAAACCCAGCTCTGTCAGTGACGCATTACCCGCAGGGTTCAAACCGGTAACGTGAAAGTCGCTGTACGCCGCTGCAAAGTTCAAGGGCATCGGCCCCGTCAGGTTGATCGTCAATTGGGCACCTGCTCGGGCGTAGGCCTGCTCGGCCTGTTCAATAAATGGCTCACTCTGGGAGTAGAGAAAAGCCGTGAGCCCTCCGGCTTCCCGAACATCCTGTGTCGCCTGCTGCAACGCATCTTCAGCACTGTCACACTCAATAACGAAAGATACCGGGCCGAAGCGCTCGCCCAGATAGAGATCGCGCTGCGCGGGGCTGACACTGAGCATCAGCGGCGTGCGGGTACGAGCATTCGGATAATCCGGGTGCGTATAGGTCTTGCTCGCAAGCAGAACCTCAGCCTGCGGAGCAAGCTCGTCCAGCAGGATTTCCGTTTCCGGCGACTGAATCGTCGCGAGAATCATGGCCGCTTTACGGGGATTCTCGGCAATGGCGTGAACCGCGTCTGCCAATCGCTGCCGCACTTGTTCAGCGGGCACCCAGTGCCCCCCTTCTTTCACCCCCTGTTTTGGCAAATAGATATTCTGCGGGCTGGTACACATCTGGGCGGAGAACATGCACAGGGTCGTCGCCAGCGATCGGATGACGGCGTCCAGATCCCTGCAGGAATCGAGCACCACCGTGTTCACACCCGCGGTTTCGGTAAAACACAGGGCCGGATGAGCATTCTGCTCAACCCAGCTACCAAAGCGGGCACTGCCGGTAAAATCGACAATCGCTGTTTTGGGATGTTTGATCAGAATTTTGCCCAAGGGCTCATCGCGGGTATCCAGTTGCAAGGTCACCAAGTCCGGACTCTGACCATTGGCTGCGAGCACTTCGCGAAAGCATTTCACGCTGAGCGCCATGGGCAATACCGAACCGGGATGGGGTTTGACGATGACCGGATTGCCCGCTGCCAGACTGGCCATCATTGAAGACCAGGCATTCCATGTGGGGAAACTGGCGCAGGTAAAGCACACTGCGACGCCGCGGGGTACGAGCCTGTAGGTTTTATTCAAGCAAATAGTGGCCTTGCCAAACTGCCGTTCCCAGCGCGCCGAATCCGGTGTGAAACGCATGGCCTCATAGGCATAAACCAAGGCTTCTATAGCGCGATCGAGGGCGTTGACCCCGCTGCCGGTAAAACTCATATTCGGACTCTGTCCGGCAGTATGCATGACCGCCCGAGACATCAGAAAGACCTTCGATTCCAACGCGCCGATCACTTCCATCAAAATGCCAATGCGCTGCTCCGGGCTCAAGCCCGACCATGCAGGCATCGCTGCTTCAGCAGCGGCAAAGAGTGCCTCAGGATCGCTGCGCGGGTAAGCGATTCCCAAAGGTTCTCGCGTATAGGGAGAGATTTCGTCACCGGCCTCACCCACAATGCCCGGTTGCGTCAGCGTGAAAGCGCTATGGCAAAGCGCCGCAAAATCCTCATCAGCCTGCTGTGACAGGGTGTCGTGATCGGGCACCAGCACGGCTGCCTCAGGAAAAGGCGACCAGTGAAAGCGTTCTTTGCACGCCTTGCGCGCCGCATTAAATCGTTGTTCGTGCTTCTCAAACAGCTCCATCAGTGCCCTACCTTTTTCCAGCGAATTGCATGATGTTTTAGACCTTTCGCCGTTTGTTCATCGGCCGAAAGCGTCAGGTAAACGCCCTCAAAGGTCATTGTGCGACGCTGCTCCGTGCCGACAAAATTCGGGTTAAGCGAAAGTTCCACGCGATGCACAACCTCATTACCGTCAATGTGAAACGCGCCGCCATAGGAAAAATAGCTGTCGAATGCCGAGAGCTTCTCATGCTCGGGCGCCCTTGCCGGCACCGGATGCGATAGATGCGGACGATCTGATCGCGCGATAGTCGCGCTCATCTGCCCATCGTTCGTGTAAAGAATCCGCCCCTGCGGCTGTTCACCAAAAGGATAACTTGCCTGGTCACCGAGCGTGATAATCCAGGAAACCAGCTCCCAGCCGCCTAAAATAGGATGTTCAATATTGCGCATTAAAACCCTCCGATTGATCCGCGCCTTTACCAGTCACGGGCATCAGCCCAGGTCGCATGGAATCCGGCAGGCACTCTATCCGGAAGGTGAACGCGCGCAAGCGGGCCTTTTTCAATCGCGCGCGCATCCCAGATTCGAAACTCTGATTCGCCCGTACCTTCATGACTGCACAGGCCAACCACATAGCCATCGTCTTCTTCCGTTGCCCCCATACGAGGGGCAAAAGCGACTTCCGAGCCACACATTCCGTCCTCATAGAAGTACGCGCTTTTTGTGCCTGCGCTGAAATCGTAACGATAAAATCCCTCGAACTTCAGCGTATCTGTTGGCGCGATCGCTTGCACATAGGCGTATCGGTTTTTCTGGCCGCTGCTGTTCAGATTGATACTGGGAAATTCACCGATGGCGTCATCCAGATCACGACTGGTGCATTGACCGGTTTTGAGGTTCATACGCCACTCGCTGGGAACCGCATTCAGCGCCAAGACTTCCACCATAGCGCGATACGGGCCGAAAGCGGCGCCATTTACATGAGGGTTCGGCACCATCTTGCAACCCAGCATCACAATCTCATCGCCTTCTTCCCAGGCGTTGATCACGTGATAGATATAACAGGGATCCGTTTCAAACCAGGTGACCTTACCGCTGCAGTTTCTGGGCACCACGCCAAAGCGGGTTGGCTGCTGGGCAATTTCGATGGACCAATGCCGCTGTCTCAAGGCCTGCTCGGTAAAGACCACCGGCAAATCGTGAAGCACAATATAATTTTCCGTAAAAGCCATATCATGGGGCAGGCGCGGGCCGGGTAATTCAATGGTCTGAAAGCCGGTCAGTTCATTGTCCGCATTCACCACCCCGCAACTCATCCACGGTTCGTAAAGGGCGTAATCAAAAAACAGGAATTCGCCAGTGCGCGGATCGGTTTTGGAGTGGGCCGATACATGCCGAGGCAGTTTGCCTCCGAAGTTTTCCTCGCGCAGTGTATCCAGTGTTCTGGGATCAAGCCGCACCGGATTGCCGCTGATATACCACAAGGCCATCAGCTCGCCATTGTGGAGAATGACATCGGTGTTGGCCGTGTCTTTATACACTTTTGGCTCACGTTTTCCGGTCACCGGCTCCATCACACCGGCAACGACACACTGCCCGTTGGCATCATCAATAAAATCCTGCGACCGCACATAGCGATTGCGGTACTCGGCCTTGCCGTTTTCCAGATACACCCCATGCAACATGCCATCGCCATCAAACCAGTGGTGCATTCCCATCGGCGTGTGTAGGGGATTGGGACCGTTGCGCAGGTAGCTGCCGCAGAGGTCTTTGGGAATTTCTCCGGTCACCTTTAATTCTAAATGGGTTTTCTCTTCGGCAACTGGCGCGTAGAGACCGTGCAGATAGGGGTTTTTCTGATTCAGCTCGGGGAGTGGCTTGACCGCGCTCATGGCATTCTCCAGTGCATCGCTATAGTTGTATTGACAGGTTCTGTAATGCAAGCGTAGGATTTCATTGTAGAACTCAGATAACACCTGTCAAGCAGGGAGACCCCATGACCGAGCCAACGTCACTCTGGCGACTGTTCCAGCACGCGCTGCAACGCGCTCCGATGCAGGAAGCTTTACTTGATCCCCCCAACCGCGAGGCGCTCTGCGGTACCCCTGCCCGACGACTCACCTTTACCGAGGTAGAACACGAAGCACTGAGTATCGCAGCCCAGTGGCACCAGCGTGGGCTGCGCGCCGGGGATATTGTGCTGGTACAGTTGCCCAATGTGGTTGAACTACCACTGGTTTATCTCGCGGCGGCGAGGCTGGGTCTAATCGTCTCACCGGTGCCGGTTCAGTATCAGCAGCACGAGCTGCGCATGATTATTGATGCGACCCACCCCCGTGCGATTGTCAGCTGCTCGCGCTTCAAGGACGGCAACCTGCTCGACCATTTTGCTGGATTGCTCCCAAAGTCATCACTTTGCTTCTGCATTGATGGTGCAATCGGTGACTGGCAGGCACTGGGCGGAACCGAGGATGCCGCTCACCTAGAGAACGTTTCTGTACCCGATCAGGATGCGCTGTTTACCCTATGCTGGACGTCGGGCACCACCGGCACCCCAAAGGGCGTTCCGCGCCGCCATCGACACTGGCTGGCCATGATTCCGGCATTCGAAGACGCCACCGCCTTGCCGCAGGGTGCCGCGATGGTCGCGCCTTTCCCCATGGTCAATATGGCAGCGATCAGCGTGTTTCTGGTGTATTGGCTGTCCGTAAACGGCAAACTCGCCCTACACCATCCGCTCGACCTGCCGGTGTTTCTGCAGCAGATCGAGGAAGAAAAAGCCCTGTATACCGTTGCGCCGCCGGCCTTGCTCTCGCTGCTTCTCGCCACCCCTGAACTGTTGAAAAGCCGTGACTTGACCAGCCTGCGCGTAATCGGCTCTGGCAGCGCGCCGCTCGCTCCGTCGATGATTTCCGGTTTTAAAGACCAACTGGGCGTGGATGTGGTGAATATGTTCGGCTCTAACGAAGGCTGCTGTCTTGTGTCAGACGCACAGGATGTACCGGACCCCAATGCCCGCGCCAGCCTGTTTCCGCGCTTTGGCGCTCCAGATATTTCCTGGCACAACCGTATCGCCGAGGTTTTCCATACCCGACTGGTCGACCCGGATACTGGCGAGGTGATCAACCAAGCGGGTAAAACCGGGGAATTGGTAATCAAGGGCGACACTGTCTTTGAAGGCTATTGGCACAGCGCTGAAACCAACCGTGAGCTGTTCGATTCCGAGGGTTACTTCCGCACCGGTGATTTGTTTGAAATTACCGGAGACAACGATGCCTTTTACCGCTTTGTCGGCCGCCGCAAGGATCTGATCGTGCGCGGTGGCATGAAGATATCCCCCGAAGAAATCGACCAGCTGCTAACAGGACACCCGGATATTCAGGAGGCCGCCGTCGCGCCCTACCCCGACGAACATTTAGGTCAGCGCGTTGCCGCGTTTGTGGTCAGCCAGAGAGCGCTGGACGTTGCCGATGTTGCCCAATATCTGGAACAGGCCGGGCTGGCGCGCTTTAAATGGCCGGAACAGGTCATCGCCGTCGACGCCCTGCCGCGCAACCCTTTGAATAAAGTGCTGCGCCATGAGCTGGCACGCCGTTTGGAGACAGCATCCACATGAGTCATTCGCGTTTTGAATCCCTCTGCTCGCGCCTCACCTTGCCCGTTGTACAGGCTCCCATGTTCCTGATTTCCGGTCCGGACATGGTCGTAGCCGCCGCCAACGCAGGGATTCTCGGTTCCTTTCCCACGCAAAACGCACGCACCAGCGAACAACTCAAAGACTGGCTTGATACCATTAAAACGGGTTGCAATGGCAAACCCTGGGCTGCCAATGTGATTGTGCACCCAACCTTTGAACGGCGTGATGCCGACCTTGAACTGCTGCTGCAGTATCAGCCCGACCTGATCGTAACCGCGCTAGGCAGCCCCAAGCACATCATTGACCGTGCCCATGCGGCAGGCTCTCTGGTTTTTGCCGATGTGATCAGCCCGGCATTCGCTCGCAAAGCGGTTGATGCGGGCGTAGACGGTCTGGTTTTGGTTTGCTCCGGCGCGGGCGGTCACACTGGCCCACTCAGCCCCTTTGCTTTTGTCGATGCGGTGCGCGAATTCTGGGATGGCCCACTGATTCTGGGGGGCGGTATCGCCACCGGACGAGGCATTCGCGCGGCCCGTGCACTCGGGGTCGATCTGGCCTACCTCGGCACTCGATTTCTCGCCAGCCGTGAGAGCATGGCCGCTGACGGCTATAAACAGATGGTAATCGACAGTTCAGTCGACGACATCGTCTGCTCCGATGCCATCACCGGAGTCGCCGCCAATTGGCTTCGCGCCTCACTGCTGGCCGCCGGGCTCGACCCAAATAACATGCCCAGAAAAGCTGAAATGAATGTCAGCGCCAGTGTGGATGCCAAGCGCTGGAAAGATATCTGGGCGGCGGGCCAATCGGTAGGGCCAGTGAAACACCAGCAAACCATCCAGGAAATTGTCGACGAGCTGGCGCAACAGCTCGCCGAGTAATCACTATCGTGGTGGAGTAAAACAATAATGAACCGACGCATAGCAACCCCGACTGCACTCGCTCTTATCCTCAGTGGCGGCGTACAGGCCAATTCTCCTGTATTGGAGGAAGTGCTAGTGACCGCTCAGCTGCGCTCACAAAGCCTGCAAGACGTGCCCGTATCCGTTAGCGCCATGGGCGGCGATAAATTACTGGAGGCCGGAATCGACAAGATCGAAAACCTGCAGGCCTATATCCCCAACTTCACCATGTCGGAAACGGGTATTGGCACCAATATCTATATTCGCGGCCTCGGCAGCGGCATCAATCAGGGCTTTGAACAATCCGTGGGCATGTACTTCGACGGTATCTACTACGGTCGCGCCCAGCTCTCGCGCGCCCCCTTCCTGGATCTGGAGCGAGTGGAAGTGTTGCGAGGTCCGCAGAATATTCTCTACGGTAAAAACAGTATTGCCGGCGCCATCAGCCTGCATTCGCGTCGGCCCGGTGACGAACGCGAAGGCAAGGTATCGCTGCTTTATGCACCCGAACACGGCGAAGAAGTGGTTGATCTGGTGTTGTCGGGCCCGGTGAGCGATAGCATCGGCCTGCGCTTTGCCGGCCGCTATCGCCAGCTCGACGGCTACATTGAAAACCTGACGCTGGACCGGGACGAGCCCGCACGCGACGAAGCCACCGCTCGCGTCTTGATTGACTGGGCGGTGTCCGACCGCCTGCAGATTCTGACGAAACTGGAGGCGGGGAAATTCGACGTAACCGGGCGCCAGGTGGAAGTCGTCACCGATATTCCATCCAACTCAACCAACCCGCTATTTGCCGGACGCACCTATGCGCAGATTCTGGACAATACGCAGGTACCGGGCGCGCTGAATATCGACGCTGACGAATCCGTGCTCAATAATTATCAGGATTACAAACGCTCCTCCAACGGAGACTACAGCTACAACGACACTCGCAATGTGACCGTCAAAGCCGATGTCGATTTTGACGGCACGATACTGACCTTAATCACCGGCTTGATGCGTTACGAATTTGAAGAAGTTGCCGATGTCGATTTTACCGGTGCTGAAGTGTTCGACGCACTGCTTCAAGAAGAATACCAGCAGTTCAGCCAGGAGTTTCGCTGGGTGTCTCCGGTGGGGGATGATTTTGACTATATCGCCGGCGGGTATTTTCAGAAGAGCGAACTGGATTATTTCGACTCGGTTCGTATTGACAGCACGATTCTGCCAGAGTTGCTCAATGTCGCCGATGCGGCTGCGGGTGGAGATTTAGGTGACCGTCCTGTAGACGGCGACCTATTCGGGGGTGTCGCAGGCGTGGGTGATGCGGGCGAACACCTGCGCAAACTTCGCACTCCGCGCAATTTCACCACCGACACCACCCTCTGGTCTGCGTTTTTTCAAGGTACCTGGCACTGGCAACACAATCTTCGCACGACATTCGGCGCTCGCCTGTCCTACGAAACCAAAGACGGCAGCCGCTCTATCAAACTGACCAACGACGGTAGCCAATTCGACCAGCAGGAAGTGCGCACCGTACTGGCCAAGGTGCTCTCAGTTGAAGAACAGGATCTAAAAGGTAGCCGCTCCTCTACCAATGTTTCCCCGTTGTTTACCCTGCAATACGAGCCCAGCGACAGCACCATGCTATTTGCCACCCTGAGTCAGGGCTTTAAATCTGGCGGTTTTGATGCGCGCTCCAACCAGTCGCCGGCGGCGGACGACCCAGCGCCGCACAATCCCAATTACGGAGATGACCCAAGTGAACAGTTTATCGGCTCCTTTGAGTTTGAAGAGGAAGAGGCCATCACACTGGAGGTGGGTAGCAAAAGCACCCTCTGGGACGGTCGCGCGGATCTGAATGCGAAAGCTTTTATCACTGAATACGATGACCTGCAGGTCAGTATTTTTGATGGCACCCTCGGTTTCAATGTCGGCAA
>JBFKXO010000081.1:0-8386 GCA_041638115.1 Litorivivens sp.
CGCCGGGATGGCCGCCATAGCCACCGGACAAGCTGCCGCCATGCAGTCGCAACTGCGCTTCAGTCGCGAACACGAACAGGAAGCGGATCGCCTGGGCATGCAGACCATGGCCAACGCCGGCATGGACCCGGCAGCCATACCGGCGATGTTTGAAATCATGAATCGGCGCCTGCGTTTCAACAGCAACAAACCACCAGAGTTTTTGCTGACCCACCCCCTGACAGACAGCCGGATCAGCGACAGCACCAACCGCGCGCGCAATTACGAGCGCGGCGTGTATACGGACAGCTTGAACTTCCAGTTGATGAAAAAACGGGCAGAACTATCGCTGGCCAGCAACAAACGCGAACTGCTCAATCAATGGCAGCACCACTTGAAAAACAACCCGTCTGAAGCCACCGCCTACGGCGTGGTGATTGCGCTGATGGCCAACGATCAATGGGCAGAGGCCGACCAGCGACTCCAACCCCTGCTAAAAGATGATCCCAATCGCATTACCTACGTGGTAGCGAAAGCGAATATTTTGGCGGGAAAAAAGGCCTATAAAGAATCTGCTGAGCTGTTGCGAACCCACCTGGACCTCAACCCCGGCAACCATGCCCTCACCATGACACTGGCGGATGTACTACAGCGCGGCGGACGACCCCACGAAGCCGAGGAGCTGCTGTCAGCACACAGCAACCGACGGCCCGAGGACCCCGCCCTATGGTATCAACTGGCAGAACTGCACGGTCTTTCAGGCAATATTCTGGGCGTGCATATGGCGCGAGCGGAGTACTTTATGTTGCGAGGCTATCTCGATAGTGCCGAAAAGCAGCTGCACTATGCCTGGCCGCTCACGGCAGACAGCAATGTGGCGCGACATAAACTGCGGCAACGCATGAAAGACTTGCAGGATTTAAGAGAAACCTTGAAGAAATTTTGATGGCGATGCAGGCGGGTTCTCGCATCCCCGCTTAACAACCACCGTCATTGCGAGCAAAGCGAAGTAATCTGCATCAGCATGGCAGCGGCCGATCGAGATCACCACGTCACTGCGCTCCTTAACATGCGCAGCGCTGTGGGTACGTGAGGACAGATGCGCACCCCGTCAACGGGGCAGCATCCCTGCCATTAATTCACAGATTCTTGCTGGCAAAATCCAGCATCCGATCCAGCGGCAACAAAGCTCGCTCGATCAATGCAGAATCCACGAAGACTTCGTTGAGCCCCTTGTCCAGCGCTTCCGCCAGATTATCGAGGGCATTCATCGCCATCCAGGGGCAGTTGGCACAGCTGCGGCACGACGCACCATTACCCGCTGTGGGTGCCACCAGAAACTCCTTGTCCGGCACCACCTGCTGCAATTTGTAGAAAATCCCCTGATCGGTAGCCACGATAAAACGCTGATTAGGCAGATCGCGTGCGGCGTTGATGATCTGCGTGGTGGAACCAACCACATCAGCCAATTCTACCACCGGTTCGGGCGACTCGGGGTGAACCAGCACCGCCGCATCGGGGTACACGGCCATCAGATCCTTCAGGCCCTGCGCCTTGAATTCGTCGTGGACGATACAGGCGCCATCCCAGAGTAATACATCGGCACCGGTTTCACGCTGCACGTAGGAGCCCAGATGTTTGTCCGGCGCCCACAGAATTTTTTCACCCTTCGCATCCAGATAATCCACTACCTTAAGCGCAATACTGGAGGTGACAACCCAATCCGCCCGCGCTTTGACCGCAGCCGAGGTATTGGCGTAGACCACCACGGTGCGATCAGGGTGCTGGTCGCAAAAAGCGGAAAACTCGTCCGCAGGGCAGCCGATATCCAGGGAGCAGGTGGCTTCCAGGGTTGGCATCAACACGCGTTTATCGGGTGACAGGATTTTCGCGGTTTCGCCCATGAATTTTACGCCGGCAACCACCAGCGTTGAGGCCGGGTGATCGCGACCGAAGCGGGCCATTTCCAGGGAGTCAGACACACAACCACCGGTCTCTTCGGCTAGCGCCTGAATCTCCGGATCTGTGTAATAGTGAGCAACCAGAACCGCGTCACGGGCTTTTAATAAAGCCTTGATACGCTCAATCTTGGCTTCCCGCCCGGAATCCACCGTGTCGACAGCACTCTGAAGCGTCTCCAAATGGTCGCGCACCAGCTGTTGAGGAGATACTTGCTGCTCCATTCAACGAAAACCTGTGTAGTTACAACGTGACCGTCGATTTTATCAGGAAAGCCGCGACCAAGCATGCATGAAATCATCTTCGGGCAATTCGTTATATCGGCAGTGGCAGATTGCCGCCACCCGAACCGCCCGTTTCATTCAGCGCCAGATAGGCCGACGAGGGCTCCCCCGGGCGGGACTCAAAGGCGCCGAGATTGGGGAACAGCCCGCTCATGTCGGCCTCGGCCACCCCAAACCAATCACACAGCGTGGCCAAATACTGATCAATCGCTGTCGTGGGAATCAAACGGCCCTTGGCGCTCGACGGGTTAGTCGCCGTATCACTGTCTCCCCCCAGGCGCAGGTCGGGCAGCTCTCCCAGTACTCGACCGCCATCAATACCCCCTCCCAGCAGGAGATTACAGCCCGCCCAGGCATGGTCCGTACCGTCGCCGTTATTGCCCAGCGTACGACCAAAATCGCTTAGTGTGGCCACCAGGACCTCATCGGCAATACTGTCACGCCCCGGTTGCAGCTCGCTCATCGCGGTCGTGAAATCGCTCAGCGCCAGACTGATTTCTCGCAGCAGCAGCGGGTGTTTATTGGCCAGATCAGTGTGATTGTCGAACCCACCCATCCCCACAAAAAATACCTGCCGATTCAGCTTTAACACATCGCGCCCAACATGAATCATTCGTGCGACCGCGTGAAATGCGCGCAATGCCTGCCCAGAGAGCCCCCGGCTGAGTGCCAGGTCGGTGGCGTCAGGTGCAGAAAATAGCGCACCACCATAGGGGTTGCGCAAATGCGAGAACATATCCGCCGTACCCAGATACACATCCTCAATCAAATCCGAGAGATCGGCTGCACGACGGTTTGCCTTGCGCAGCACCCGTTGCAGGGGGTGATCCTGCGCCAGCGCTCGATTCAGCTGGCGAAAGCTGTCCGGATCAAACATCCCACCCTGGCGATCAAACAATTGCCGACTGCTGGGTGACAAAACGGACGGTGCATTCATCAAGCCTGTCATCAAACGGCTGTTACCGCTAAAAGACACATTCATGCCCAGTGGCGAACCGTGATTGACTCCGCTGACCGTGTGCGCCTCCCAAAGATCGGCCAGCCGCCCGGCCCAGCCCATGGCATTGAGGTTGTCGGCCCAGCCGGTTTCCATGGCTCGAGTCTGATGGTTGTGGGCGAATAGAAAGGGGGGTAATCGTTTTTGCCCCAACTGGGCTTTAGTGACCGGTTCGACCAGGCTGCCCACATTCACCACGGCAGCCGCCTGTCGATCCCGGTAAAGCTGAGCCAGCTCCGGCATCATGGCATTGAACCCGATCGTACTGTCCGGGCGATATCCGTCCAACCCAGCCACGTAATCGCTGAATTCGTATAGTCCACCCAGGTATTTCTCGGCATCCCCGCCGCCAACCGCAGCGTAGGGGTTCTGCCCGTCGCGCCCGGCAGTTAAGGGATTGTTTGCCACCGCAATAGCACCACGGCTATTGGTATATTCGTCGAAACTGCTAGTGCCCTGCCCCATGGGGATAACCATATTGTAGGCATCGTTGCCGCCATACAGATAAAACACCACCAGCGCCTTGTAGTTGTTAAAGGCCGGTGCCGCCGCATGACCGAAACCTGAATACAGGGTGCCAACACCGCCGGTAGCGGCCAAGGCGCTACCACCCATCAATGCTTTGAAAAAATCGCGTCGGTTACAATGTGTCATCGGGCGGTCCTCTACTGCTGGGCCAAGGTATCGGCAGACAAGGCAACGTAAAGCACGCCACCCGACACCACACGCAACGCTTCTTCGCGAGCAGTGACTCCGGAGTCATCAAAATAGGCACCGCGATCAAGCAACCCTAGCAACTCGGATCGCAAGGGTTCCGGCAATGGAATTTGCCCTCTCAGGTTATGTTCCAGCGCCTTAAGTACCGCATCGATGCCGGCCTGCTTTGGCGTCAGCCCCTGCGCGTTGGTCGTGGACGCATCTATGTTTTCAAAATCGCCATCGGTGTCGCCATCCACATGGCGTTCAAATACTGCCAGTAGCGGTCCATAATCCACCAGCGCCAGCATGCGTTGATCAAGCCAACGCTCCTGAGCGTTTACATAGGCATTCAGGCTACCGTGTTCCTGGGCGATCCAGGTTTTCTCCAGCAGCCGCTTGCCCGGCAATAGCAAATTCTGAAAGCCGGCAATGTTTGCCGGTGTGCGCAACTGCATTTCCGGTAGAACCAGCGGCGCATCATCGCGCCCGCTGTTGTAAAAATCATCCTGAGGGACAAAATCCGGGCTGTAGAAGTTGAACACTGAGGGCGACCTTAATGCCGCCTGCCCCAGCTCCCAGCGATGGTCGGAACGAAAGAAGTAAAAACCCTCTACTTTAGCCGGATCGGTGCTATCCAGCTGATCGTTAAACCAGCCATTGAGCGGGCTGACATCCATTGCTCGCAACACACCGGTCAAGGCTAACAGGGGCTCGACGACCTTGCCGTAATCATCGGCATTAGCGGCCGCTGCGCTTCGCGCTTCATCGTCTAGCAATATCGCCTTGACGGTAGCCCTGAGATCGCCCCGCACCCCGTCTCCATTATCGGCAAACACCGCCGCCACTCGCCGCACATAGTCAGGCGTTGGATTCGAAGTCACCAAGCGCTGAATCAAATGTTTGCTGACAAAGGGCGCCGCATTGGGATGCGCAAACAAGATATCCAGCGCCGCATCCAGATCGCGACCTGCGGGCATATTGGCGGGAATCACCTGGCCTAATAACAGTTTCTCACCAAAATCGTGCTCATCCGTGTTGAATTCCATTGGATGCACCAGGCTACCTTCGTTTTGCCAAAGGCGACCGTAGCGGCTGTTGAACTGCAAATCCCAGCCAGTCATCACCCGCGATAATTCTTCAATATCAGACTGCGTGTATGTAGGAATGAGCTGGCCGCTCGCATCGGTACGAGGGGTTCCATCGGGATTCAGCTCGTAAAGACCGATGGTAAACAGCTGCATCAGTTCACGCGCAAAATTTTCATCGGGCAGGGTGTTCCTTGCCCGGTTAGCCTTATGGTTGCCCTGATGCGACAGATAAATCCCCATCGCCGGGCTGCGCGCCACCGCACCCAGCAAGGCGCGGAAATTGCCAAATGCGTGCTTGGCCAGCACATCGTAGTAGTGCGCCAGCGCTTCCGGCCGCGCATTGAGCGGAAACTCTGTGTGGGACACTACCATCAGTTGACTCAGCGCATACGCCACGCGCTGGCGCAGTTGGTCCGGACCATCGAGTGCATTCTCGAACCAGATACTGTTTTGATAATCGAGGGTGTGACGCGAGGCAGCGCCATTAAATAGCGGCAGCCCTGACAAGGTCTGCAGCTCCTGCGGGAACCAATCCGTTTCCGGTTCAACCGCCACCGCCATTGTCCGCAGCCGCTCAAGGTGGGTTTTGTGGGTATCTGTCGCCGAATCGTAGGCTGAACGCATCGCGAATTGGTGGTCTATCCACCCCTCGATGCCGCGCTGTCTGATATCGGCCAACGTGCGCGCATCTGCGCCAAAAGTCGCCTGACGCGCCAATCGAAAAGCTGCATTGAATGACGGCATACCCTGGCTTTCGGGCTGCACCACATCAGATTCCGTCGGCGATTGCGCCACCCGATCACCAGAGCTGCTGGAATCCCCGTTACAGGCACCCAGTGCAATCGCACTGGCCACTGCAAAGGCCCTGCCCACACGCGAAGCCATCGTAAATCGTTTGATTAAAAACACCCAGAATGTCCTGTACTATCGTGCGCGCCTTCGCACACAGGTTATGATTATTGGCCGCTATAGTAGGAAGCCTTTCTCGCTGCGCGATTATTATTCTGCTCCCGACTGCTCGCTGCGTTATGCAAGGCACGGGATGATTTCTGCGCTAAAACTTATACCCCAAAATCCGCAACAACGCAGCCTGAAGGCCCACCACTGTGAATATCGTCACAGCCCTCCGCAACGACCGCATAAATCGCTATGGCAGGCCCAAAGCACTGGACGCCCTCTCCACTTCACAGTACTTTAGCCGCCATGTCCGAATATGCCGCCGTTGCCCTCACCACGTTTTTCGCCACCATCGGCCCGATTGATGTGGCCACCATGTTTGCCGCCTTTACGGTCGCCATTCCGCGGCGTGAACGCCGCAAAATCGCCATCAAAGCCTGCCTGATTGCGCTGGGCATCCTGTTTGTCTTTGCTATCGTTGGGCAATTCATTCTGTCGAGTCTGGGTATTTCACTGGCAGCCCTGCGGGCGGCCGGCGGCATTCTCTTGTTGCTGATCGGTATCGACATGGTTTTCGCTCGACCTTCCGGTGCTACAAGCACCACGGTAGATGAAGATAACGAGGCCATAGAAAAACACGATATCGCCGTGTTTCCCTTGGCCACTCCCTTGATCGCCGGCCCGGGTGCCATTGGGGCCACCCTATTACTGATGGCAGACGCCAGCAGCCAGGTTCTACACCAGGCTGTGGTGCTGATATCGATGGTCGCCATTATCGGCGTCACCCTGGTTTCCATGCTGATGGCCAGCGAAATCAATCGTTTTCTCGGCCTCACCGGCATTCAGGTAATCACACGGGTGTTTGGTATCTTGTTGAGCGCACTGGCCGTGCAATTCCTGTTTGACGGCATCGCTGAAGCCAGCCTGTTTGGAGCCTAGCGTGCCGCACATAACGACCGCTGACTGGGATCTACCAGACCCTTTTGTAATACCCTTCACAGCCCAAACTGACCATATCGACAGCCTGAACCACGTCAATAACGCCGCCTACGTATTGTGGTGTCAGGAAGCGGGCTGGCGCCATTCCCAAGCGCTCGGACTGGGCATTGAGGACTACCGCGCACTCGATACCGCCATGGCTATTCGCCACGCAGAGTATGATTACATCGGCGCGGCCTATCTTGACGAACATTTGGTAATGGGCACCTGGCTGACCCACTGCGACGGCAAACTGCAGCTGGAGCGTCGCTTTCAGCTGATAAGACCCGCTCAAAACGGAAACGATCAATCTCAAACTATCCTGCGCGGCCGCTGGCAATTGGTCAGCATTGGCATGAGCAGTGGCAAAGCGCGCCGCATGCCCGAGCCCTTTCGACGTATTTACGGCGATGCCGTAATTACTAAACCCTGAGTCGTCGCTAAGCCCTGAAGGGCTGAATCAGTAAAGCGACCAGACTTTGTTCATCCTGGCTGCGAAATCTCGCCAAACCCACGGGCATCTGCTGTGGATCTTGCTGCGACTCTCCGCAATAGCTGCCAAACAACCGATCCCAACAGGAGAGCAGAAAACCGAAATTTCGATGATGCTCGCTGTCGTCAATTGAATGATGAATACGATGCATATCCGGTGTCACCACCAACGCGCGCAGCCGACGCTCCACTCCCTTCGCAAAGCTCACATTACCGTGATTAAACAGCGAGCTGGCATTGAGCAATATTTCAAACACCACTACCGCCACCACTGGCGCACCGAGCAAAGCGACCGCGCCCATCTTCAACATCATCGATAAAATGATTTCAAGCGGATGAAAGCGCAGCCCCGTGGTCGTATCAAACTGAATATCACTGTGATGCATCGCGTGAAAACGCCAAAACATCGGAACGCGATGAAACATGCGGTGCTGCCAGTACACCAACAAATCCAGCGCAACAATTGACGTGACGACACTGACTACCGCCGGCAGTGCGATACGATTAAACACGCCCATGCCTACCTGTTGCGCCCAAATGGCCACACCGACTGCCAACACCGGAACAAAAATACGCAGAGCAGCCGCGTTAACCAATACAAACGCAAGATTGATCCAGCGTCGCTGCTGGCATGAAGAAGGTCGATAGGGACGCACTGCCTCCCACAGCAACATCAGAGCCAATACGGCCAAAAACGCGCCAAAACGCAGCAGGTCCACGCTTCCCATCTACCTATTCCACCGCAAGATTGAACGACTATTGCACACGTTCTGCACTCTCCAAATCACAATTTCACGTTATGTGTCATTGGCTCTATAAAGCATTCGAACTTCCCATATACCTTAACGACTTGTCATCGATTAAAGATTGCACGATTCCGTGATCTGATTCACAATACGCCGCAATTGGGTAATATTACCAATAGATATCGTGTGTCGAAGGCAGACACCAAGTACTGCGACATGAAGTGCAAAAATTAGAGCCTATACAATGCGAGACAGATACACCGTCAC
>JBFKXO010000082.1:0-8383 GCA_041638115.1 Litorivivens sp.
CTCTCTTCGCGAATAAACTCGGTGGCCTGACGGCGGAAGGCCGACAGTGCGCCCAGCGCCCAGCGCCCGCCCTGTCGCAGCCCCCGGCCGATCTGGTGCGCCGCAACGTCGCCAATCAGGCGGGCGAGGGGGGCTTCCCAGTCGATATCCAGTTCGCTGAGGATTTCCCGCAATTCGATAACGCGTGAGGTATCCCCTTCTACCCGCACATTGCCGTTTATGAGGGCGGCTGCGGGGTCATTGGCGAGGGCGATCTTGCTGAATTCATCCCAGCTGCCGGTTAGGGTGGTGGTCGAGGGGGTGTCGTTTTCGGCCAGCAACAGAATATGGCTGCTGATCACCAGCGTGAGCGAAAACGCTGGCTGGGTGCAGTTCAGGGTGAAGCTGTGGCCGTTAAGCGCCTCCAGCTTTTCCCGGGTGAGGGGATCGAGTTCCAGCGCGCGGTTGATCAGGGATTCCAGCGCGGCCAGCGCCGGGGTCGGCAGTTTCATGCCTTGATACCCCGGTGGACGGCCACGATGCCGCCGGTCATATTGTAGTAGCTGGTGTTGGCGAAGCCGGCCTCGTCCATCATGCCTTTCAAGGTTTCCTGATCCGGGTGCATGCGAATGCTCTCGGCAAGGTAGCGATAGCTTTCGCTATCACCGGCAACCAGTTGGCCCATGCGGGGCAAAATACTGAACGAGTACTGGTCGTAGACCTTGCTCAACAGCTCGCTTTGCGGTTTGGAGAATTCCAGCACCAGACAGCGCCCGCCGGGTTTAAGAACCCGGTGCATGGAGCGCAATGCCGCGTCTTTGTCGGTGACATTGCGCAGGCCAAAGGCAATGGTCAGGCAGTCAAAGTAATCGTCTGGAAAGGGCAGGCATTCGGCGTTGGCCTGTACATAGTCGATATTGGCGACAATGCCTTTGTCGGTGAGTTTTTCGCGACCGACCTCCAGCATGGAGCTGTTGATGTCGGCCAGCACGACCTGGCCGGTGGGGCCGACGAGTTTGCTGAATTTTGCTGCAAGATCGCCGGTGCCGCCGGCGATGTCGAGAACGCGGTGGCCGCGGCGTACGCCGGAAAGCTCGATGGTGAAGCGTTTCCACACGCGGTGAATGCCGCCGGACATCAGGTCGTTCATCAGGTCGTAGCGGGAGGCGACCGAGTGGAACACGCCAGCGACCAGGCCAGCTTTATCGTCGCGGTCTACGGTGTTAAAACCGAAATGGGTTTTGTTGTCGTCTGCCATGGGGCGCCCTGAACGAAGTGAGGGCCGCTATTGTAGCCTCGCGGCGGCGCCATGTATAACGCTCAGACATCCAGTTCTTTGCGCAGGGCGCGCAGTTTTTCCCGGCGTTCCTCCAGTGACAGAGGGGTGTTGTGTTCCTGTGGCAGGGCGGGTGTGCTGGGCAGGGCCAATTCATCGCCTTCGAGTACGCGCTGGCAGATGCGCTCGTAGTGTTCGCGAAAGACCGGAAACGCCGTGCGCTCGGGGTTGTTGGCCAGGAAATACCAGTCTGCGGCGCGCCCGGCGTGATATACCGCGGCGTGGCTCCAGGCATGTTCGGCCTTGGGTGACGGCGCGCGGCAGGCTTCTAGGTAGGCGCTGTGGGTGTCGGGCAGCCCGAATTCGGCGAGTGAGGGTTTACTCATCTCGCGAATGGTGTGCAAGGTCGGCAGGTAGGCAGATTCGCGAATGCTGCGGCGGCCCCCGCGAATGATTTCTTCCGGGCTCAGGTCAACCAGACTGTGCAGCCAGAGCTGCTTGGCCACATTGGCTTTGTCGCCGGGAAAGGCCTTGTGAAACTGGTTGTGGTAGGCCAGCTCCAGCTCGGTAAACAGCTGGTTGATGGCGTCGATATGGGCTTCGGTAATTGGCGTTTCAGCCTGTGGTTTTTCCTGTGAGTCCGCTCGCCCAGCTTCGGTCGGTGAGTTTGCGGAAGAGTTTTTCAGCTTCCGACTGAGGCTTTCCGTCAGCGTTTTGCTGTCCCGCATTGTATTCTCCCATTCGGTGGCGCTGAGCCCACTGGTACTTCACATGCTGTAGAAACTTGCTGTTCCAGGAGCGTTGCAATTGTCGACTATCTTGCCAGTAGAGTCGGAACTCCGGCAACAACTGGCGGGCGAAGTCGGCGTCGATATTGGCCATGCGCAGAATGTCGAACACGGCGTCGCCGGGTTGCCAATTGGCTGGAATCTGCCGTGGTTCGGTATCGTGCTCAATGGCGTTGGTGTAGTGGGCCCACTGGCGCCGAACGTGTTCGATAAAACGGGTGTTCCACTGCCTGTCGCGGCGCCCGTTTTCCCGCCAATACAGAACGAACTCTGGCACGGCATCTTCGATAAAGCTGCGGTCTATGTCGGCCCGCTCCAGAATTTCCAGGGCATCGGCGCTGGGTTGCCAATCCGGCGAGATTGGCAGCAGTTGGGCTTCTTCGGTTTTTTCGTACTGGTGCTTTTTCCAGCGTTTCACCACATTCTGGGTAAAGGTGCTGTTCCAGGAGGCGCGGGCATCGCCCTTGTCGCGCCAGTAGGCGATAAATTCCGGCAGCATGGCGTCGATAAAAGCGGGTTCAACCCCGTGAAAGCGGGTCAGGTAGTTGATGCTTTCCCGGTCTGGCTGCCAGCTGCCATCGATGGGGGTGGCACCGCTGTCGCGTTGATAGGGCGAGCGCTGCTGCCTTGGTGCCGGCCGTTCGGGGATTTGCCGGACCGGTTTTGTGCTGCGCGGTGGTTCGGGTTCACGTTGATGTGAACTGTTGAGGGAAAAGCGCACGTTGCGCACACTGCTGTTGAGCGCGCTGGTGAGCGTGATCACGCCTTGAGATTGCAATTGCAGAAGAATGCGGTCAATTTCCGCCTCCTGCCAGAACGGCAACAATTGTTGCAGCTGATCTTTGTCGATAAGCTGCCAGCTGTTTTCTCCCCCGTGTAACTGGGCCCACTCGGTCAGCAGCTGCAACAGGATGGCTTCGTGCAATCCAAGCGTGGCGGCGAGTGTCGGTGAAACTATCAGTGGGCGTTCGATCACGGCTCAAACTACATGCGGGAACAAAGAGGTATTGTACGGTGAGCCCTTGCCTGGGGCCAACCGCGAATTAGGGAATCGCTCAATGGCAAAACAGAAGTCGGCCTTTGTCTGCAATGATTGCGGCAGTGAATACAGTCGGTGGCAGGGGCAATGCCACGATTGTGGTGCCTGGAATACCCTGTCGGAAGTCAAGCTCGGCCCTGCCGCCGGCAAGGGGCCGGCGCGCTCAGTGGGCTATGCCGGCGCGGCGGCTTCCCAGGTGCAGACCCTGGACAGTATTGATCTGGCTGAACTGCCGCGGATTCACAGCGGCTCATCCGAGTTTGACCGGGTACTTGGCGGCGGGCTGGTGCCAGGTTCTGCGGTGTTGATTGGCGGCCACCCCGGAGCCGGCAAAAGCACATTATTGCTGCAAACGCTGTGTAAGTTGGCCGAGTCTGTGCCTGCTTTGTATATCACCGGTGAGGAGTCCCTGCAGCAGGTGGCGATGCGTGCCAAGCGGCTGGAATTGAAGGCAGACAAATTACAGTTGCTATCGGAAACCCAGCTCGAGTCGATTCTGGCCCAGGCGGCCCGACAAAAACCTGCGGTCATGGTCGTGGACTCGATTCAGGTGCTGCACATGGAAGGCGTGGCTTCAGCGCCGGGCAGTGTGTCGCAGGTTAGGGAGTGCGCCGCGGCGTTGACCCGCTTTGCCAAGCAAACCAATACCATTGTGCTGTTGGTTGGCCACGTGACCAAGGAAGGCTCCCTGGCCGGTCCCAAGGTCCTGGAACATATGATTGACTGCTCCATCATGCTTGAAGGCAGCAGTGATACCCGTTTTCGCACCCTGCGCGGCCACAAGAATCGCTTTGGCGCGGTCAACGAGCTCGGGGTGTTCGCCATGACCGAGCTGGGTCTTAAAGAGGTCAAAAACCCATCGGCGATCTTCCTGAATCGTCAGGCCGAGCCGGCCTCGGGCAGTGTTGTCATGGTGGTGTGGGAAGGAACGCGCCCCTTGTTGGTGGAAATTCAGGCCCTGGTGGATGCCAGCGCGGTGGGTCATCCACGGCGGGTAGCGGTGGGGCTCGAGCAGAATCGCCTGGCCATGCTGCTGGCGGTATTGCACCGTCACGGCAGTCTGCAGGTCGGGGATCAAGACGTGTTCGTCAACGTGGTGGGTGGGGTCAAGGTATTGGAAACCAGTGCCGACCTTGCACTGTTGTTCGCCATTGTCTCCAGTTTTCGCGACCGGCCCCTGCCGGAAGATCTGGTGGTGTTTGGCGAGGTGGGCTTGTCCGGGGAGATCCGGCCCGTGCCCAGCGGTCAGGAGCGCTTGCAGGAGGCAGTCAAACACGGCTTCAAACGCGCTATCGTGCCCACCGCCAACCGACCGCGCAAACCCCTGGAGGGAATGACGGTGGTGGCGGTCGATAATCTGGCGCAGGCGCTGGAGGCGCTGTAGCTCTGGATTCGAGCCTGGGGTTGGCGCGCTGGATTAGCGTTCGGGTTAGAAAATCTCCTCCAGCGTATTGTCGCCGGGCCCTGCACCGGGTGTGAGCGCCGGTCCCTCCGCACTGTCGGCCTCGGGTACGTTTTCGACGCGGAAGATTTCGAATATCGCATTGCTCTGGCCGGGTGCAGCGAGTTTGCCGCTGTCTGGATCGATCCGCACGGTGGCGATGCCGGTAGGCTGTTGCGGGTGGCGTTCGGGAACGCCCTTGAGCGCGGACTCCATATAGCTAATCCAGATAGGTAGCGCAGTGGCGCCGCCATACTCCCGACGCCCCAGGTATTTGTTGTTGTCAAAGCCGACCCAGGTAGTGGTCACCACGCCCGAACCGTAGCCGGAAAACCAGACATCGGTGGGGCCGTTGGTGGTGCCCGTCTTACCGGCCAGGTCGTTGCGTCCGAGCTTGCGTGCGCGGCGGCCGGTACCGTAGCGGATAACGTCTTTGAGGATGCTGTCCATGATGTAGGCCACGCGTTCCTCGACAATGCGCTCCGCGTCCGGGTGTGCGGGTTTGGGCGTTTCCGGTTTGGCGTTGAGAATGGCTTCGAGGTTGTTGGCTTCCTCGAAAAAGGGTTCGTTGCCGACGAAGACTTCGTCCTCGGGAAACGTGGCTTCTTTCTCGCAGTCGCGGCACACAATGGGGTGCTCGGCCTGGTAGAGAATATTGCCGTCGCGGTCCTCAATCCGTTCCAGTACGTAGGGTTTAACCCGGTAGCCGCCGTTGGCAAAGACCGCGTAGCCGTTGACCACATCCAGCGGGGTGGCGGAGAGGCTGCCGAGTGCAAGCGAGAGATCTCGCGGCAATTGCGATTTGCGAAAGCCAAAGCGCCGCACATAGTCGATGGTGGTGGCGATGCCGGTAGAACGCAGCAGGCGTATGGAGACCAGGTTGCGCGAGTTGTACAGGGCCTTGCGCAGGCGGGTCGGACCGTAGAATTTGCCGCTGTCATTGGTCGGGCGCCAGGTGCTTTCCAGTTGTTGGTCGTCGAACACGATGGGGGCGTCATTGATCACGGTGGCGGGTGTAGCCCCGTTTTCCAGCGCGGCGGCGTAGACAAAGGGTTTGAAGTTGGAGCCCGGTTGACGGTTGGCCTGAGTGACGCGGTTAAAGCTGCTATAGCCGTAGTCGTAACCGCCCACCAAGCTGACAATGGCGCCTGTGTCAGCGTTCATGGATACCAGTGCGGCCTGCACCTCGGGGAGTTGCGACAGTTGCCAGGTTTGTCCCTGGCCGGCGGTAATGCGAATCACGTCGCCGCGCTTGAGGACGTCGCTGGCTTTCTCCGGGGATTTACCCAGAGTGTTTTCATCGATCAGGGGGCGGGCCGAGGACAGCCCGTCCTCCCAATTCAGGGTGACCTGACTCCCGTCGCGCAACAGAATGTCTGCAGCCTGTTCGCGCAGTGCCAACACCAGCGCCGGTTCCCAGCGGCCAACCGCGCCCACGCGGCGCAGTTCGGTGCGCCAGTGTTCCAGGTCTTTAATGGTCTCGGGCAGGGACCAGTGATCCTCGGCGCCGCGATAGCCATGGCGCTTGTCGTAATCCAGGACGCCGGCAATGACAGCTTCGTTGGCGACATTTTGCAATTTGCTGTCGATGGTGGCGTAAGCTCGATAACCCTCGGTGTAGGCTTCCGGGCCATAGCGCCGGATCATCTCCCGGCGAATCATCTCCGAAACATAGGCCGCGTCCGCCTGTAGCTTGCTGCCATAATAGCTGGCGCTGACCTCAGTCGTACGTGCCTCTTCATAGGCGGTCTGATCGATATAACCCAGGCTGAGCATACGGCTGAGTATCCAGTCACGTCGTGCCTTGGCGCGCGCGGCATTGACCAGAGGGTTATACAGCGACGGGGCTTTGGGCAGGCCGGCGATCATGGCCATTTGCGCCAGATTGAGTTCACCCACGTGTTTGTCGTAGTACACGCCGGCGGCGGCTTCGATGCCGTAGGCATGATTGCCGAGGAAGATTTTGTTCAGGTACAGCTCAAGGATTTCTTGTTTGGTCAGTGCCCGTTCGATCTTGATGGCCAGGAATATCTCATTGAATTTTCTAGAGAAAGTTCGCTCCTGGCTGAGAAAGTAGTTCTTCGCGACCTGCATGGTAATGGTGCTGCCACCGGTCTGAATTTCCCCGCTCATGATCAATTGTGACGCTGCTCGCAGCAAGCCACCGATATCTACGCCATGATGTTGATAAAAACGGTCGTCCTCAGCGGCGAGGAAGGCCTGAATAAAGAGCGGTGGTATATCTTCGAAGTCTAGCGGTGTTCTTTTCATCTCCCCGAATTCGCCAATGAGCAAATTGTCGCTGCTGTAGATGCGCAGGGGCGTTTGCAGACGGATATCGCGCAGCGAATCCACATCTGGCAATTTTGGGGTCAGATAGATAAAAATGGCAGCGAAGCCGGCCACTGCGCCGGCGGCAAGTACCAGAATCAGATGTGTAAGTACCCGCCGTAGAACAATAAATTTTGACATTCGAGCCCTGTGGAATGGTGGCTTGGGGTTTGCGAAATGGCGTCTATGTTAGCGAATTGAGACGCTGTCTACTCAAATTTCATTATAACTATTTGCGAAATCGGGTTCTGTGGTATTTAATCTAATTATAAAAAGTGTGTTCTAAGTCTCGGATGCAGATAGGAAAACTCTGGTGTTAAAGGAACTTTTCGGCGGCTGGCGTCCCAGCCAGGTGATTGGTGTGGATATCAGTTCCAGCACAGTGAAGGTGCTGGAATTGAGCCGCAATGACGGTCGCTACCGCGTGGAAAGCTTCGCGGTGGCGCCATTGCCGCAGAATGCGGTGGTGGAAAAGAACATCACCGACACCGAGGTGGTGGCGGAGACTTTGCGTCTGGCCTATGCGCGTTCCCGATCAAAACAGAAAAACGCGGCTGCGGCGGTTTCCGGTGCTGCCGTCATTACCAAGGTGATTGAGATGTCGGCGGACCTCAAAGAGGACGTCTTGGAAACACAGATCACCATGGAAGCTGACCAATACATCCCCTATCCCTTGGATGAAGTTGCGCTGGATTTTGAAGTGCTCGGACCGTCCGAGCGCAACGAAGAAATGGTGGACGTGCTGCTGGCCGCATCGCGGCAGGAAAATATCGATACGCGGGTTGAAGCGCTGGAGCTTGCCGGTATGGAGGCCAAGGTCATCGACATAGAGGCCTTCGCTATGGAACGCGCATTTTCCCTTATAGCCGAACAGTTTGAGCTGAATGAAAATTCGGTGGTGGCGATTGTCGATATCGGTGCCACGGTGACCACGCTCAGTGTGATCGTCAATGAGGAGACTATCTACACTCGCGAGCAGTTGTTTGGTGGTCGCCAGCTAACCGAAGAGATTCAGCGGCGTTACGGAATCACCTACGAGGAAGCCGGTCAGGCCAAGAAAGAAGGCGGCATATCCGACGACTACGAGGAAGAGGTGCTCGAACCCTATCGCGAAGCGGTGGTGCAGCAGATTACCCGCGCACTGCAATTCTTCTTCTCGGCGAGCCAGTACAACATGGTCGATCTGGTGGTGCTGGCCGGTGGCGTTGCCTCAACCAGCGGGCTGGCAGAAAAAGTCAGTGAGGAAATTGGCACTACCGCGGTGGTGGCCAATCCCTTTGCGAATATGGAAGTCGCTCCCGGTGTCGATGTTCTGGCATTAAACAGTGATGCACCGGCAATGATGATTGCCTGTGGGCTGGCGCTGAGGAGTTTTGACTGATGGCAAATATTAACCTCCTCCCCTGGCGTGCCGAGCGGCGCGCGGCGCTGCAAAGACAGTTCTTGGTCATACTTGGCGGTATGGCGTTGCTGGGCGCCATCATTGTGCTGGTAGCCGACCAGATCGTCAGTGGTCAGATCGAGCATCA
>JBFKXO010000083.1:0-8336 GCA_041638115.1 Litorivivens sp.
CCTGCCGACCCACCGGAATTTATCGCCGCCCCTGCCAAGCGCGGCGCTGATGCCAACCCCCTGACCTACAGCAGCGAATTGGCCACCATCCAACAGAAGGCCTACCCGGACCTGCAGACTCTGACGACCGAGCTCAGCAGCGCCGAAGCGTTCCAGTTAGCGCTGGCCACGGCGAAGACGCTGGATTGGGAGGTGTACTACGAAGATGCCAAGGCGCAACAGATTGAGGCAGTCGCCACAACGCGCTGGTTTGGCTTCAAGGATGACGTGGTAATTCGCATCCGCAGCACTGGCTCTGGGAGCGAAGTTGATCTACGCTCTGTATCAAGGGTAGGAAAAGGCGATCTGGGAGCCAACGCCAAGCGCATCGTCGCCTTTATCGAGCATTTTCGAGAGGAAATCTGATAAACTCCGACGGTCAGATTGCCTATTTTGCAGTATTACGACGTGGCATTAAGGCCATATACGGAGAAAGCCTTGATCGTACTCACGGCACGCCGCAAAGCTTGTGTAGCTATTTTTGCCCTAGGCGTACTGCTTGGGCTACCTGCACGAGCCAGTGACGAGGTTCAACTGATTGTCAACGAAAGCGTCAGCATGCCTGCCTCATTTTCAGCCGGCGTGCTCCGCTCGGTATTCTATGGCCGCATGCAAGCTTGGCCAGATGGCACCCCGGTACGGGTGTTTGTGCTACCCGAGTCTCACCCACTCCACAAGGAGTTCTGCATCAGCTATCTCAAAACATTCCCCTATGTTTTGCGCAAGCAATGGGACCAGCTGACGTTTACCGGCACCGGTGTCGCACCGGAAGAAGTCGCCACCACTTACCAGCTCTATCAGAAAGTACGATCTACGCCCGGAGCCATTGGCTACGCCAATCGTTTACCCGGCAATGAAAACCCCATAAAAATCGTCGGCGCGGCGTCACTCCCGACCGATCAGACTCTCAGGTTCTAAGCATGACCATACGCTCCCCACGGCAGTCAATCATCGCGCACGCCATCGTGCTGCTCACTTCATGTGTGCTTCCCCTGCAGGGACATGCTCATGACCACGAGGACTACACACTTCACGGTTTCGTCAGTCAGGCCTTTATGTACAGCAAAGGCAACAACTACTTTGGCGAAAGCACGGAGGGGGGCGGCTCCTGGGATTTTTACGAAGCCGGAATCGGCGGGCAGTACCGCTTTTCTCCAGCATTCAGCCTGTCAGGCCAGCTTTACGCGCGCGACGCGGGCAGAGGCGACGACGGCAGCGTGCGTGTGGACTACCTTTACGCCGATGCTCGTTTTTTCCAATCCACCCAATCCGCCGCGGGAGCTCGTGTAGGACGCATCCGCAACCCCTTCGGCCTGTATAATGCCACCCGCGACATTTTCTTTACGCGCCCGTCTATTGTCCTACCCCAATTTTATTACGAGGGTTATGGCATTCGCGAACTATTCTTTTCCGTAGACGGAGCTCAACTCTATAGCTATTGGGAAAACGACTGGCAATCGACCACGCTGGATCTGACGCTTGGTCGCACCGACGAGATCGATTCCACCACCTTGAACAACATCAGTGGCGGCGGCAGCCAGTCCTTCCTCTCTGGCGGGGATACCGAGCTGCGACGTCCACTGTCAGCCAAACTTAGCACCGATCTGATGGGAGGGAGCTGGCGCCTCGCCTTGAGCCTGTTTGATGGGATGCTTACCTTCAACTCGAACGCGATCCTGGCGCAAATAGATACCACGATGACGGGGCTGTCCATTCAACATAATCGTGAGCGCCTATCCTACACACTGGAATATTCCCTGCTGTCGACAGATTTCCTGTTTTCGGCGCCAGCCTTTGGCGCGACCAGCACCGGCGGGAGCAAAGGCGAAAGCGCTTACCTGCAGGTGGACTTCCGGCAAAACAGTGAATTGACGTGGTATGGTCGGATAGACCATCAAATCGGTGACCGAACACGCCCTAATGAAACTGACTCGACGGTTGCCACTCTGGGTGGACGCTGGGCGCCGACGCCAAACTGGCTTTTCGCCGCCGAGCTACATGGCGTGCGTGGCACGGCACCCGTGCCCCGTGTCGACAATCCCAACACTCAAATCGCGGAAAGATCGGAATTGTTTGTTATGATGGCAGGCTATCGTTTCTGATTTTAGCCGTTACCAATGACCAGCCACCAAAAGCAGGTTAAGCTCAGCCTTCAAACCAAGCTGCTCTTCGTTATCACATTGATTACGGCGTTAGCTTTGATTGGTAATAGTGCTCTTACCTACCTCAATGCCCTGAATATCAATCGGCTTGCCAGCGCCCAGCGCATTGAAGAATTGTCAGCCGTCTTTGAAAAACTGATTGAGCGCTCTACCCAGCAATTTGAAGAGACCTTGTCCCAAGTCTCCGTCGAATCCTACAGTGCCGGCTCCACCAACCAAAAACCGCCCACGCTGCTGTCGATCAACCCAGCCATTGAATCAATCACTTTGCACCAGTTTGGCGGTCCTCGCATTCAGCAGTGGAAAACGAATGCCATGGCTCAGACACCCGTCGAGAGCCTCGAAAACCGCTTGACCCAGCAGGTTACAGAGCAACAGCAACCCGTGAGCCGCATTTACTGCTCAACCACCTGCTATCAAGTCAGTTATGTTCCGGTCGTCTCAAGCAAAGGTGATTTGTTTATCCTGTCGGCAGCAAGAAATCTTGAACAAATATTTGTCGACTTTTCCAGTCTGACCGGCGCCGATGTGGCTCTACTGCGGGCCGACAGCAAGGATCTCACCCCCATATTAGCAACCAATGCCACTACCACCCGGTCACTGGTCAATGAAATCGAAGCATCGACTAGCTTTATCTCCCAAAGTGAGCCTGTTTATGTACGTACGAGCAGCGGCATGTTTGCCGCGTCGTACAACCCCCTGCCCACGCGATTCACTATCTCGCCATTGGGTGTTGTGATTCTGGCCGATGATAATCCGGCCCAGCAACAAATACAGGACTCGCTTAGAGGTGGCTTGATCGCTGCAGTTATCGCCCTGTGTGTCACATTCGTGCTGACCTTGCTGGCGCTGCGCACGGCCTTAAAAAAGCTGGTCAATTTGTCGAACACCATCCCGATGTTGTCAGAGTCCAACTATGATCGGCTTCGCGATGCGCTGCAGCGTTATACCCATAACCCCGGTTATCTGGACGAAGTGGATCAACTTAATTTCACTGTGCTTGAAGTTGCCGATGCGCTGGAGGAGATGGAGGCGTCGGTGGTTCAGCACCGGCAACAACTTGTTAAAAAAATTGCCGAACACCGCGAAGCCCAAGATTTCAATGACGTGCTGGTAAATGATTCACCGCTGGTGATTGCAGCACACACACTCGACGGCGATATCAGGCTGTTAAATAACTACGGTCGTGAGCTCGCAGGCTGGACTCGTCTTGATGTTGAGCAACGAAAAATTTCCGATCTTGTCCTGCCTGATCTCTCTGGCCACAGCATTACCGAAAACCTGAAACCGTTGATAGAGGGCAAGCAGAACCGTTTACAAACCGAACAGCTGATTCGCAGCACCAGCGGGACTGTCAGCGACCTGACCTGGGTCCACGCCCGAGTCAAAGCGAATAACGAGCCACTGATTCTTTCGGTCGGGCTGGATATTACCGAGCGCCGCCGAACTGAAAGTCGCCTGCGCTGGCTCAGCAAACACGACAACGTAACCGGCCTGCTAAACCGCGAAGCCTTCCACGAAGAGGCGGAATTACTGATTCAGCAATATTGCGATAGCCACTTTGTCGAGCTACTCATGCTGGATATCGACAAGTTTTCGTCAATTAATGACATGTACGGGTTTCACTCTGGCGACGCCATCCTTCAGGAAACCGCGCGCTTTATTGAACGCCTCATTACCTGCGACACCATTATTGCGCGTACCGGAGCCAACGAATTCTGTGCCTTACTGATTATCGACAAGGATAAATTTACCGAGAGCGGTCACCCGGTGCTGAATCGACCACTACATTTTTTCTCAGTGGTGGACGATGACACTATAGAGATCAGTTTGAGCGGCATCTTGGCGTCTCACACGCAGGATGGCGAGACGGTCGACGAGCTTGTCAGTAACTCCTCTGCGGCCTTGCGCGATCTTAAGCCCGTCAACCGGGGTAAAATAAACCGCATTTCCGAATCGGTCGACAATCGCGCCCTGCGGCAGGAAAAACTGCAGGTGCACGACAGCATTGTTAAAGCCCTATCAGAAGAGCGCTTTGTGTTGCTCTACCAACCCATCTACGATCTGAAACAAGAGCGAATTTCCCACTGCGAAAGCCTGGTCCGGATGCGGTCGGAAGATGGACACCTGGTTTCGCCGGCTGCATTTATGGATATCGCCAAGGAAAATGGCTTAATGGCCCGGCTCGATCTCCTGGTACTGCGAATGGCGCTTGAACAACTCAAAGTGTGGGAGCGTCAGGGCCTGGATCTGAAACTGAGCGTCAACATCACCGCAGCGACCTTTGAAAGTGATCTGTTCATCAAGGAACTGAAATCCCTGCTGCTGGAAACCGGCGCTCGCCCCAGCCACCTGATCTTTGAAATTGTGGAAACCGAGGCAATCAACAACCTCGAAACGGCGCGGGAATTATGTGAACGGCTGGCTGCTCTCAACGTGCAGATCGCCTTTGACGACTTCGGTATTGGCTTTACCTCCTTTGAATACTTGCGCGACCTGCCGGTGGACTACATCAAAATAGACCAATCCTTTATCCGTTATCTGTACAAACGAAAGAGCGATCAGCTGCTGGTGAAATCCATGGTCGATATGGCGCTGGCACTGGGCAAAAAAGTGGTCGCAGAAGGTGTCGAGGATGACGGCAGCGCCGACCTGCTGCGTAATATGGGCGTCCACTATCTACAGGGATACTATATTTCCCGCCCGCGCCGGGTTTCCGAGCTTGAGCTCGACTACACCATGGCCGCGCCACACTAAGTCGGCATTAATCCACTGTTAGTTCAGCTTCGGACTCGGGCCACGGCTTTCTGCCAGCCGAAATAACGACGCTCACGGTCTGCCTCTGACATCACCGGCGCAAAAGCACGCTCCGCTCGCCAAAGCCGACTGAAGTCTTCAAGCGACTCGTACAAGCCTGCTTGCAGGCCAGCCAGCGCCGCAGCGCCCAGCGCCGTGGTTTCAATGACCTCTGGCCGCTGACATTCACACCCCACCGTATCGGCCAAACGCTGCACCAACCAGTCGTTAACCACCATCCCACCATCCACTCGCAGGGTGTCTATATCTGCGCCATCACTGCGCATAGCATCGAGCAGGTCACGCGACTGGTAGCACACTGCTTCCAGTGTCGCCCGGGCAATATGGGCGATTTGTGTGTCGCGGGTCAGCCCCATGATGGCACCGCGGGCATCCGGGTCCCAGTACGGTGCGCCCAATCCCGTAAATGCAGGCACCATATAAACACCGTTAGAGCTGCTGACACTTTCGGCCAGCGTCTGCATTTCGGATGCACTTCCAATCAGATGCAGCCCATCGCGAAGCCACTGCACCGCCGCGCCCGCGACAAAAATACTACCTTCAAGGGCGTAGGTGGGCTGACCATTAAGCTGGTAGGCAATGGTTGTCAGCAAACGATTGGCCGAGGTCAGGGCCTGGCTGCCCGTATTTAACATCACAAAGCAGCCCGTGCCGTAGGTGCTCTTGACCATACCGGGGGAAAAGCAGGCTTGACCGACCGTCGCACCCTGCTGGTCACCAATCAGCGCGCCAATATTGATCGACGCACCAAACAGATCGGGCTCCGTTACACCGAAATCATCGGCAGAGTTTTTTACGTCGGGTAAAATCGCGGCGGGAATATCCAGCAGCTGCAGCAGTTCGTCATCCCAACACTGACGATGAATATTGTAGAGCAGCGTGCGCGACGCATTGGTAGCGTCGGTGGCGTGAACCTTGCCACCGGTAAGGCGCCACAACAAGAAGGTATCGATCGTGCCAAACGCCAGTAAGCCCTGCTGCGCCTTGTCGCGAGCGCCCGGCGTATGGTCGAGCAACCACTTCAATTTAGTCCCTGAAAAATAAGGATCCAGCAACAGGCCGGTACGACGCGACACCATGGCTTCGACGCCTTCCTTGCGGAAACGATTGCACTGCTCGGCGGTACGACGATCCTGCCAGACGATGGCCCTGGCCACGGGTTTGCCGGTGTCGCGCTCCCACAAAGCTGTGGTCTCACGCTGATTGGTAATGCCGATAGAGGCTATCTGACTGGCATCGATGCCGGCCGCGGCAATGGCCTGCCGACACACAGTGAGGGTAGAATCCCAAATATCTTCCAGGTCGTGTTCCACCCAGCCGTCGGCGGGGAAATGCTGAGGAAATTCTTGCTGCCCAATGCCGCAAATAGCGCCTTCACCGTTGAAGATGATGGCACGAGAACTGGTGGTACCCTGATCAATCGCTAATAGGTAAGTTGTCATTATCGTTTCCCATACGCTGCGATGAGAAACGATAACATTATTGGTTTTGCACCGAAATGGATTGGGTGATGATCAGGATACTGCTCAGGACAAGGTACCGCCGTCTACGCGGATATGCTCACCCGTAATGTGTGCTCCATCCTCCGACGCCAACATTGCAATAACACCTGCCACGACCTTGGGTTCCTTCGGGCCACTCAACGAACTGATGCGTCCCAGCAAGCTCATATCCGCGTCTGCCGGAAAGGTCACTTTGGCTGCCATGTTGGTTGAAATATCGCCCGGACACACGCAGTTGGCCCGCACACCCCGCTTGGCATATTCCACGGCGATAGTACGAGTCATCGCCAATACCGCGCCTTTACTGGCACCGTAGGCGGTACCCCACGGCAGACCACTGAGAGAAGCCGTAGAGGCAGCGTTCACGATATTACCACCGGTTTTGAGAAGCTCAGGCAGCACCGCTTTGCACAACAAGAACGTGCCAGTCAGGTTCACGTCAATCACCCGCTGCCAATCGGCCAATGCCAACTCATGACAGTTATCAAAACGGAGAATGCCAGCCATATTCACGACTGCGTCCAGCTGCCCGAACTGCGCGATACAGTCGGCAACACAGGCGTTAACATCGCTTTCCGAGCTTATATCCAGACGCCGGGATTTTGCCGTTCCACCTCGCGAGGCAATGGTCTCGGTGACCGTTTTGAGTGCCGGCTCGTTGATATCCGTGCAGAAGATATTCCCGCCCTCTTCGGCAAGACGATATGCAGCCGCCTCGCCGATCCCCGAAGCAGCTCCCGTGACCAAAATCACCTTGCCTTCAAATCGCTTCATTCCCTGCCCCTGCATTTGTGAATAAGTACCAAAAAAACGTTCCCACCATGCCGCTCGCTGTGAAACCGGTCAACCACCGCCAGTTCAAACTCTTGTACTTTTTCTCCAGCGATAACAAGAACAGTAAGGAGTGCCCTCATGCGCCGACTATCTCATCTGGCCATACAACTAGCGGCTGTACTTGCTGTCGCGTCAGCGACCGCCGCTACGGCACCCGCAGACCGGCCACAATGCGAGATTCCCGGTGCACGCGAAGTGCCAGCCGCATCGCTCTATATTACGGACAGTACAGCCTTCGATTCTTACCAATTTGTATATATAGAAAAGATTTCCTACCGCGACCCCAGCCGCACCTTGAATCGCCACCACCAGCGTTCTCTTAACAGCCTTATTCGCGACTCTATCGAGAAGGAGTGGCGTGAGCGTCTTGGCTGGCGCAGCGTCAGCTCTCCCGGTGACGGGGTCGTCAGCCTCAGCATTGATGTGGAAAATCCGGCAGCAAGCAACGATCAATTGCGTCTGAACACACGTTTGCGCGATAGCCTCACAGGTACGCACTTGCTGTCACAATGCGACACCAGCCTCGACCTGAATAGCCAGCAACTCGCCAGCGCATCGCACACCGACCAGCTGCAACAGCAGGTAAACCACTGGGGTGCCGGGCTCGGCTCGCATATCATGACCATCTACTGACCGAAATTGTCAATAAAGCTGCCTTGATTCACCCTTGAGTTTGGAGGCCGCTCAGCTAAGCTTTCGATCACTGAAACCGTGATGATGGCATACGATCGGCCCGCCCTCTCTTTTTCACTCAAGTTACTGAAAACCTGAGACTTTTGAGTAGATAGCGCGCCGACCCCTGTAAGGAGATCCCCATGGACGCGCTTGAAACCTTCCGCCAGGAAGTCCGCGAATGGCTGGAGCAAAACTGCCCCGAATCCCAACGCAAACCGGCCAGCCGTGAAGAACAAGTGTGGGCCGGCCGTAACCAGACCTTCCCCAGCGAAGACGCAAAAATCTGGTTTGAACGCATGCGCGACAA
>JBFKXO010000084.1:0-8290 GCA_041638115.1 Litorivivens sp.
GCAGGGGCACGCCTTCAGCCACTCGGCCACCTCTCCGCAAATTTTTCGAGTGATCGCTATGTGCAGTGCGACACCGAAAAACGCGCGGCATCATACCACATTGAGCGGCTATGCAAAGGGGGGATTGCAGGAAATCGTCGAAATTGCTTATTTATTCAGCAACTTGCGCGTCTACACCGCTTTCCTTGCGAATTTTCTCATACACTTCCTGGCGGTGAACGGCCACGTCCTTTGGAGCCGTCACGCCTATCCGCACTTGATTTCCCTTAACGCCAAGTACGGTTACGGTGACTTCGTCACCAATCATAAGTGCTTCACCGATACGACGGGTGAGAATCAGCATATCTTTTCTCCATGTTATCTATCCGTGATAACGTGTTTTACGCCGTCCGGGGCAAACTAGATTACGTCAGGAGGATTCCTGGATAGGTTCCTTATCCAGTTCGAAACCATCGTGCAGCGCCCTGACAGCCAGCTCGAGGTACTTCTCGTCTACCACCACCGAAATTTTAATTTCCGAGGTGGTAATCATCTGAATGTTGATGCCTTCTGCCGCAAGAATCTTGAACATCTTGCTGGCAATGCCTGCGTGTGAACGCATGCCCACACCAACCAACGAAACTTTAACGATTTTGGCGTCAGTCTTGACCTGCTCTGCACCAATCTTTTCAGCTATCTCCTTTAAAATAGCCTCAGCACGCTTCAAATCGTTGCGATGTACTGTAAATGTTAGATCAGTTTTACCATCATCGCCAACGTTTTGCACGATTACATCGACTTCGATATTACTGTCGCCTATAGGCGCCAATATCTGCGACGCCACCCCCGGGCTATCCGGGACGCCCACAACAGTCAGTTTGGCTTCATCGCGGTTAAATGCGATACCTGCAATTGAAGGTGTTTCCATTTCCGTTTGTTCCTCAAGGCTGATCAGGGTTCCAGGCCCTTCTTGAAAACTATGCAATACACGAAGCGGTACATTAAATTTACCGGCAAACTCAACTGCCCGAATTTGAAGAACTTTCGAGCCCAGGCTGGCCATTTCCAACATTTCTTCAAAGGTGATCCGGTCCAGACGCCGGGCGTTTTCAACCACACGAGGGTCAGTCGTGTAGACCCCGTCCACATCGGTATAGATCTGGCACTCATCTGCCGTCAAGGCAGCTGCGATCGCGACGGCGGTAGTATCTGACCCCCCGCGGCCCAGCGTGGTGATATTGCCTTCGTCATCCACGCCCTGAAACCCCGCGACGACGACCACGCGCCCGGCAGCCAGATCGCTACGAATATTCTGGTGGTCAATTTCACGAATTCGCGCTTTTGTGAAGGCACTATCAGTGAGAATGCGTACCTGAGCGCCGGTGTATGACCGTGCTGGCAAACCGCGTTGCTCCAACGCCATGCTCAGCAGCGCAATTGTCACCTGCTCGCCGGTAGACACCAACACATCCATTTCGCGCGGGACCGGCTGAGGACTGATCTGGTTGGCAAGATCAATCAAGCGGTTTGTCTCACCACTCATCGCAGAGACGACAACCACCACATCGTGACCGGCGTCACGAAACTTGCTCACTTTTTCGGCAACCGACTTGATCCGCTCAACCGAGCCCACCGAGGTACCGCCAAATTTTTGAACTATCAGACTCATTTCTGCGTTTCCAAATAACAAAAATCTTCACCTGTTTTACAGGCGACCTACAAAGATTGCTTCGTCAATGCGCTCCTCGCCATGACGAGTGAATCAGAGGCTTTTCACGTACTCGGCAGCTAGCGCCAGTGCCTTTTCGACATTCTCTGGCTGATCACCGCCGCCCTGCGCCATATCTGGGCGACCACCGCCTTTACCGCCAACGGCTTGTGCGGCCTGCTTCATCAGCTCACCGGCCTTGTAGCGATCGGTCAGGTCCTTGGTGACACCTGCCGCCAGTGCGACCTTGCCATCACTCACCGCCGCCAGCAGCAGCACGCCGGACTGCAGTTTGTTTTTCAGCTGGTCCATGCTGTCGCGCAGGGATTTGGCATCGGCACCTTCAATCTGTACCGCGAGTACCTTGATGCCATTCACATCCACCGCCTCAGCGGTCAGGTCACGACTGCCGGCAGTCGCCAGTTTGGCTTTCAGACGATCGATCTCTTTTTGCAATTCGCGATTACTGCTGACTACCTGACTCAATTTGCTGTCAAAGTTCTCGGGCGTGGCCTTAATCGCCGCCATCGCATTGGCCAAACGCTGTTGATCCGCTTTCATATCCTTCAGCGCTGCTTCGCCGGTTACCGCTTCGATACGACGCACACCGGAAGCTACCCCGTACTCCGCAGTAATCCGGAACAGTCCGATGTCGCCGGTGCGTTCCGCGTGAGTACCGCCGCAGAGCTCGACCGAGAAATCGCCGCCCATGCTCAGTACGCGCACTTCGTCGCCGTATTTTTCGCCAAAAAGCATCATGGCGCCGGCCTGTTTGGCACTGTCGATATCCATTACGCGGGTTTCGACGGCGGTATTGCGACGCACTTCGGCGTTGACCAAGGCTTCGATTTCCGCCAGCTGATCGGGGCTCACCGCTTCGGGGTTGGAGAAGTCAAAACGCAGACGCTCGGCATTGACCAGCGAGCCTTTCTGGGCCACATGCTCACCCAGCACCTTGCGTAGCGCCGCATGCATCAGGTGAGTCGCCGAGTGATTCAAGACGGTCGCCTGACGGATATTCGCTTTGACTTCAGCACTGACGGCATCGCCAACCTTCAGAGCGCCACCGGCAACGCTGCCGTGGTGCAGATGGTGGTTACCGTTTTTCTGGGTATCCAGCACTTCGAAGCGGGCGCTACCCGCCGTGATCAAACCGGCGTCGCCCACCTGACCGCCGGACTCGGCGTAAAACGGCGTTTTGTCGAGCACGACGATGCCCTGCTCGCCCTCGTTCAGGCTGCTAACGGCTTCGCCATCTTTAAACAATGCCACCACAGACGCATCACCGATCAGCGAGTCGTAACCGCAGAATACGGTTTCGCCGTCGATTTCCAGCTTTTCGCCGGATGCCATTTTGAAGGAGCTAGCCGCACGCGCGCGTTCACGCTGTTGCTGCATGCAGGCTTCAAAACCTTCCATATCCAGCGACAAATCTTTTTCGCGGGCGATATCAGCGGTCAAATCCACCGGAAAGCCGTAGGTATCGTACAAGCGGAAAACCGTTTCGCCGGGAATGACGCTGCCTTTCAGGCCTTCAAGATCCTGCTCCAGAATGCGCATGCCCTGATCCAGGGTTTTGGCAAACTGCTCCTCTTCGTTCAACAGGGCCTTTTCAATGCGGGCCTGCCCTTTCACCAGCTCGGGATAGGCTTCGCCCATTTCCTTGGCAAGCGGTGCCACCAGCTTATGAAAGAACGGCTCGTTAGCACCCAGCTTGTTGCCGTGACGGGCAGCGCGGCGAATGATACGACGCAGCACATAACCGCGGCCTTCATTGGAGGGCATTACACCGTCGCTGATCAGGAAGGCGCAGGAACGGATATGATCGGCTACCACGCGCAGGGATTTGTTTTCCAGATCCTTCGTGCCAATCACCTCGGCGGCCGCCTTGATCAGGTTCTGGAACAGATCAATTTCGTAGTTGCTGTGAACGCCCTGCAATACAGCGGCGATGCGCTCCAGCCCCATACCCGTGTCGATAGAGGGATTGGGCAGCGGTGTCAGTTCACCGCTTTCGTCGCGATTGAACTGCATGAACACGAGGTTCCAGATTTCGATATAGCGGTCGCCGTCATCGTTCGGGCCGCCGGGCGGGTCACCGAATACGTCTTCGCCGTGATCATAGAATATCTCGGAGCTGGGACCGCAGGGGCCGGTATCGCCCATCTGCCAGAAATTGTCTTCATCCAGCCGGGAAAAACGATCTGCAGAAACGCCCATTTCTTTCAGCCAGATATCGGCAGCTTCGTCGTCGGAAACGTGAACCGTGACCCACAGTTTTTCCGGCGGCAGTTTGAAGACTTCGGTCAGCAATTCCCAGGCAAACTGAATTGCTTCGCGCTTGAAGTAGTCGCCGAAGCTGAAGTTGCCCAGCATTTCAAAGAAGGTGTGGTGGCGGGCGGTGTAACCGACGTTTTCCAGATCGTTGTGCTTGCCACCGGCGCGCACGCAGCGCTGGGAGCTGGTCGCACGGGAATAGGGGCGCTGGTCGTCGCCCAGAAAAACATCCTTGAACTGCACCATGCCGGCATTGGTAAACAGCAGGGTCGGGTCATTGCCCGGCACCAGTGAGCTGCTGTCCACCGGAGCGTGGCCCTTGCTCTCGAAGTATTTCAGAAAGGCGTCGCGAATCTCAGCGCTCTTCATTCAAAATCCCGTTTTTCTCGTTCAAAGTCAGACACAAAAACCCTGCCAGGCGATTGCGCATCGTCCGGCAGAGTTCTGGGTGCATTCAAAGGGTGGGGAGTATAACGGAAGCTGCGGCGCTTGTATCGCCTGTAGGCCTTGCTATTTGCGGGTTTCAGCCCAGTTTTTCATCGGCGGTCAACTGCCGGGCTTCGCTCTCCAGCATCACCGGAATCCCATCGCGAACCGGGTAGGCCAGACCACTGGCTTTGCACACCAGCTCGTCTTTCTCTTCGTTGTACTCCAGCGGTGCCTTGCTTACCGGGCAGACCAGGATTTCCAGCAGTTTTTTATCAATCATCAGTCTCTCACACGGCCCTATCGGGCCTTAATGCTTTGCTTGGGGCATCGGCCCGACGTGCAACACCGGGTCCAGCCTTACCTTGTACCAGTTCATCCGCCAGTCCAGATGAGGACCTGTCGCACGGCCGGTGGCGCCAACCTTACCAACAACCTCACCCTGCCTGACCTTCTGGCCGTCTTTGACCAGCACTTCGCTCAGATGGATAAAGGTCGAGGACACGCCGTAGCCGTGATCCATCACCAGCGTGCCGCCGGAAAAGTACATATCCGGGTGGGCCAGTGTCACGGTGGCATCGGCCGGAGCCACTACCGGAGTGCCGGTGGGGGCGGCCACATCCACCCCGAAGTGGGGGCGGCGCGGCTCGCCATTATAAACACGCTGACTGCCGAATACACCCGTGATCGGGCCTTCCAGCGGCCAGATAAACGGCCCGGCAAAGGCGAGGCTGTCGCTGACTGCGCGGCGCGCGCGGGCCACCTGAGTGTTTTCCTTGCGAATACGCTCCAGCACCTCGGGCGGCGGGGTAACCGTATTCTGCGGCACGCCCTCAATCCGCTGAATATCGTACTGTCGCTGACGAATATTCAGCACGTGTTCCCGGCAATCGTCGGCCTTACAGATTTTCAGGACCTTTGTCGGTTTTGCGTCACGGCCGAATCCAAACACAAAGCGCCCGTCAGGCGTCTGCTTCAATTCTTTTTTGCCCAGCCAAACCCGCTCGCCCGGCTGCGCCTTACCGATCAACAAACCGCCCTGAGCGAGCTCGCCACTCAACTCCACGGCTTGCGTGAAACCGCTTGCCAATAAAAGCGCCAGCAGCGCCAAACCTCTACGCATAGTGTCCCTCATGCAGAAAGCATTACAATGCGGGCGATTTTCAAGGAGTCAGCATGAGCCGCTACCGTCCACCGCGCCAGAAAGGGTCAGCTTACATTACCGCCGAGGGCGAAAGAACCTTGCGCGAAGAACTTCGCCAATTGTGGAAGGTTGAACGCCCGCAGGTGACCGCCACCGTGCACGAAGCCGCAAAAAACGGTGACCGCTCAGAAAACGGCGACTATATCTATGGCAAGCGCCGGCTGCGGGAAATCGACAGCCGGGTGCGTTTTCTGACCAAACGACTGGAAGAACTGACGGTGGTGGATCGCCCGCCCAGTGACCGCGAAAAAGTGTATTTTGGCGCCTGGGTAACGCTGGAAGACGAGGACGGCGAGACAGTGGAATACCGCATAGTCGGGCCGGATGAGTTCGATTTGAAACAACGCAAGCTGTCGATGGATTCACCGATGGCTCGCGCCATGCTGGGCAAACGTCTCGACGATGAATTGGTAGTTCGCACCCCGGAAGGCGAGCGGGAATACGCTATCGTCGCGATTCGCTACGAAGGTTGATCCACACCCCGGCCAGCATCAGGGCTGCCCCGGCAAACACCCACGCCGATACCGCCTCCTGAAAGATCACCCAGGCCAGCAGGGCGATCAGCGGCAGGCGCAGAAAATCCATCGGAATCACCACATTGGCTGGCGCCAGTGACAGGGCTTTGGTCAGGCAGTAGTGGGCAGTCAGCGCCGTCACCGCAATCGACACCAGACAGGGCCATTGCCAACCCGGCGGCCACGCCGGCTCGAAAGCAAAAGCCACCGCCGCCATCGGCAACTGCAGCAGATTCATCAGCACCAGCACCGACAGCGGCGAATCGGTCAGCGTAATTTTTCGCGTCAGTGTGTGCGCGATACCGAAAGCAAAGGCGCCGGCCAGCATCACTAAGGTGCCGAACTCCGGCTCCACCAGCCCCGGCCTGACGATTAACAGGGTTCCGAGAAAGCCCAGCACTACTGCTGTGACCCGCGGCGGCGTGATCTTTTCATCGAGAATGATGGCCGCAAACAGCAGCGACCAGATCGGTACGGTAAATTCCAGCGCAAATACCTGCGCCAGCGGGATCAGGGCAATGGCCACAAACCAGGCGTACTGAGCAAGAAAATGCACGCTGTGACGCAGCAACTGCACCCAGGGCTGGCGCACTTTCAGACGCTGCACGCCCATCAGCGGAAAACAGCAGACCAGAATCGTGACCGCCAGAATATTGCGGTAGAACATTAACTGCAGGGGCGTCAGATCACCCAGCACAATACGCGCCGCCACCGCCATGGCAGAAAAGGAGGCTATGGCGCCGGCCATCCAGGCCGCCGCCTTGAGGGGTTGCTGATTCACGGATTAGGGCGTTTCAGGTTCGGAAAAAGTCTTGAGGTATTCAATCACATCCGCGCGATCCTGCGCATCTTCTATTCCGAGACTCATCATCATATTACCCGGCAGGAAGCGTTGCGGATCAGCCAGCCAGACATTCATCAGCGCCGGCGTCCAGACAAAATCCGCTTGTTTGAGCGCATCGCTGTAGTAATCAAACCCCTGCTGAGAGCCAACACGCGTATTGAAGATATTCCACAAGCTCGGCCCATTGTTATGGCCGACACCTTTCTCCGGGTAATGGCAGGTGCGGCAAGGCCCGAATTTGAGCTTTCCGCGCTCGGCATCGCCCGCGGGCATGTCGGCCACAGCCGGGAAACAGACCGAAAGCAGCAAAAGCAGAATCCTCATACCTTACCCTCCACCGCGTGCTGGCCCGCTCGGCGCCCAAAGTAACTGCCGTCCCCAACCGAGATACCGCTGGCCACATAAGGCGCCACCGGCAACCCGGCCGATGTGCGACCGGCGGCATATAAGCCGGGGATCACATCCCCCCAACCATTGAGTACCTGGCTGTTCACATTGGTACGTAAACCGCCAAAGGTATGCGCCGGAAAAAAGGCTTTGTCGACGCTGAGATCATAAGCCACAAAAGGGGCTTGTTTAATCGGACTGAGATAGTCCGCGATCTTGCCAAACAGCGGATCCTGCCCCTTCGCGGCATGACGGTTGTAGTAGTTCACGGAGTCGACCAGTGCGCGTGGTGGCAGCTTCAATTGCTGTTCCAGCCCGGCAATGGAGTTGGCTTGTGCCACGGCTTGTACCCGATAGTCGTCGTAGCCGTACTGGCTGGTTTTGTCCGTGATCAACCACGCTCGCCCCTGTTGGTGGTAAGCGATCTCGTGCCCCAGAAAGGCGTGATAATGGTCTTCGCCGATAAAGCGTTGGGCACGGCTATTAACCACAATGCCTTTTAATACGTGATCCGGCAGGTACAGAGGCATAATGGCAAAGCCATGATGCATCTGCGCGGTGGCAGCGCCAGCGCAAATCCCCATTTGTATCCCCATTCCCTGATCCCCCATGTTGCCCCAGGGTACCGAGCAACGCGCCAGTTCCGGCGCATAGTTGGTCAGCATCTCGCGGTTGTGAATAAAACCGCCGGCGGCCAAAACGACGCCCTTACGGGCTCGCAGCTGACGCTGAACGCCACCCATTTCCACTTGCAAACCCGCTATCCGGCCATCACTTTCGACAATAAGCCGCTGGCAACTGACGCCAGTAAGGTATTTCGCGCCGGCACGTTGCGCCGCAGGAATCAGGGCCTCCATCAGGCTGCGCCCCCCGGTCCAGCCGGGGAACCCCGGCACATGGCCACGTGGTGCAGGCGGAGTAAGACTGGCAAACGGTTGCGCCTGCTCAGA
>JBFKXO010000085.1:0-8288 GCA_041638115.1 Litorivivens sp.
CCTCGTGAGCCACGTGACGGGCACGATCACCGACGGCCATGACGCGCTGGACGCGCTGTGCGCCGTATTTCCGGCCGGGACGGTGAGCGGAGCACCCAAGGTGCGCGCCATGGAAATCATTGACGAGCTGGAGCCGGTCAAGCGCGGCGTCTATGGCGGCGCGGTGGGGTATATCGGGTTCAATGGCAATATGGATACGGCAATCGCCATTCGCACCGCTGTCATCAAAAACGGCCGTCTCTATGTGCAGGCCGGTGGCGGCATCGTTGCCGACTCGGTACCGCGGTTGGAGTGGAAAGAAACCATGAACAAAGCCCGTGCCATGTTTCGTGCCGCGGCCATGGTGCTCGGCACTCACCGCGACCATAGCGGTAAAGGAGGCCAGTAACATGTTGTTGATGATTGATAACTACGACTCCTTTACCTACAACATTGTGCAGTACCTGGGAGAGTTGAAGGCCGAGGTACAGGTTGTGCGCAATGATGAAGTCAGCGTGGATGATATCCGCGCACTCAAACCCGAACGCATTGTGGTATCACCGGGCCCCTGTACACCCAACGAAGCCGGTATCTCGATGGAAGCTATCAGAGCCTTTGCGGGTGAGTTGCCCATTCTTGGTATCTGCCTGGGTCACCAAAGCCTGGGACAGGTCTTCGGTGGCAAGGTGGTGCGTGCGCGTCAGGTGATGCACGGCAAAACCTCACCGATCTACCATGCGAACAAGGGCGTGTTTTCGGGTTTGAAGAATCCATTAATTGCCACCCGCTATCACTCGCTGGTGGTTGAGAAAGACAGCTTGCCGGATTGCCTGGAAATTACCGCCTGGACCCAGACCGAAGACGGCGCCGTGGATGAAATCATGGGGCTTCGCCACAAAACGCTCGATGTCGAAGGTGTGCAATTTCACCCAGAGTCAATTCTGAGCGAAGAGGGCCACGCCATGCTGGCCAACTTCCTGACACGCTGAGAGGATAACAACAATGGATATCAAAACTGCGCTCGGGCGCGCCATTCAGCATTTAAGCCTTAGCACCGACGAGATGGCCGCTGTCATGCGCGACATCATGACCGGTCAGTGTACGGATGCGCAAATTGGGGCCTTTCTCGTGGCGCTGCGCATGAAGAGCGAAACCATCGATGAGATTGAGGGCGCCGCACGCGTCATGCGCGAGCTGGTGACAGCGGTTGATGTATCCGGCCTTGAGCACGTGGTCGACATTGTCGGCACCGGCGGTGACGGCGCTAACCTGTTTAACGTCTCCTCAGCGAGTACTTTTGTTGCCGCAGCCGCTGGCGCGGTGGTGGCAAAACACGGCAATCGTTCGGTTTCATCCAAAAGCGGTAGTGCTGATCTGTTGGAAAGCGCGGGGATCAATCTGGATCTAGATGCGACACAGGTTGAACAGTGTATTCGCGAGGTGGGTGTCGGCTTTATGTTTGCCGTCAATCACCATCAGGCCATGAAACACGCAATCGGCCCGCGTAAAGAAATTGCCCAGCGCACCATCTTTAATATTCTCGGGCCCTTGACCAATCCGGCGGGCGTTGATCGTTTGTTGTTGGGGGTATTCACTGCCGAACTGTGCAGGCCCTTGGCGGAAGTGCTCAAGCGCCTCGGCGCCAAGCACGTGATGGTGGTGCACGCGACTGACGGATTGGATGAAATCAGCCTTGCCGCACCGACGGTGGTGGCTGAGCTGAAAGACGGCTCCATCAGCGAGTATCGCATTACGCCGGAAGATGCGGGGCTGAAAAGCCAGTCTCTGGTCGGCCTGGATGTGGCCGACAGTGCTGCTTCACTGGGCCTGATACGCTCGGCCTTTACCAGTGACGAAAGTGAAGTGGCCTGCAAGGCGGCCGATATGATCGCGTTGAACGCCGGTGCGGCACTCTACGTTGCTGGCAAGGCAGACTCCCTGAAGGCGGGCGTTGCGCTGGCCAGGCAAACACTGGAGAGTGGGGCCGCGTTGGACAAAATGCAGCAGCTCGCCAGCTTTTCACAGTCACTGAAGTAAGCTTTTCGTTAAAGGTTTTTCCCATGGCAACGCCCACTGTTCTCAAAAAAATTCTCGATCGCAAGGCGGAAGAGGTGGCCGAACGTTCTCGGCGGGTTGCCATCGAGCAGTTGCAGGAACAGGCGGACGCTGCATCGCCGGTGCGTGGTTTTGTCCGGGCCATGGAAGACAAGCTGGCGCAGGGGCGTTCCGCGGTTATTGCTGAGTGCAAAAAGGCGTCGCCGTCAAAAGGTGTAATCCGCCCCGACTTTCACCCGGCGGAAATCGCTCGTAGCTACGAGCGCGGTGGTGCAGCCTGTCTGTCGGTGCTGACCGATGCGGACTTTTTTCAGGGTAGCGAGGCCTACCTACAAGAAGCGCGCGAAGCCTGTAGCTTGCCTGTTATTCGCAAGGACTTTATTGTCCATCCCTATCAGGTGGTTGAGGCACGAGCGATTGGTGCCGACTGCATATTGCTGATTGCCGCAGCGCTGAATGACACCCAGATGGGGCAACTCTATGATCAAGCGTTAGCAATGGGCATGGATGTGCTGATTGAAGTGCACGACGAGGAAGAGTTGCGGCGCACCTTACCGTTGGGTGCAAAACTGGTCGGTATCAATAATCGGAACCTGCATAACTTCGAAACGTCCCACGAAAACACCTTCCGGTTGCTGGACAAAATCGGCGAGGATCGGATTGTGGTGACAGAAAGTGCGATTCACACGCCGGCGGATGTGGCGGCGATGCGTGAGCGCGGCGTCAATGCCTTTCTGGTGGGGGAAGCTTTTATGCGGGCCGAAGAGCCGGGAGAGAAGCTGGCGGAGCTGTTTGCCTAGTTGGCGCTTGACGCAATCAATCGTCACCAATCAGGAAGTTGCTCCGCACCTGCCTTAGCGTGTTCCGAATACCACCATGGTTTTGCCCTTTACGGACACCAGGCCCTGTTCTTCCAGCGTTTTCAGAACGCGCCCCACCATTTCCCGCGAGCAGCCCACAATGCGGCCAATTTCCTGGCGGGTGATTTTGATTTGCATGCCATCGGGGTGGGTCATGGCGTCCGGCTGATTGCACAGATCAAGCAGCGTGCGCGCTACGCGGCCAGTGACGTCGAGGAAGGCCAGGTCGCCAACTTTTCGGGTGGTCTGACGCAGGCGTTTGGCCATTTGAGTGCCTAGTGCAAACAGCACTTCCGGATACTGCTCGCGCAGTTCCTGAAACTTGCTGTAGCTGATTTCAGCGACCTCACATTCGGTCTTGGTCTTGACCCACGCACTGCGGGTTTCCTCGTTGTCGAATACTCCCATCTCGCCAAAGAAGTCGCCTTTGTTCAGATAGGCAACGATCATCTCGCGACCTTCGTCGTCTTCGATCAGAACCGTTACTGAGCCTTCGATGATGAAATACAGCGCATCGCTGTCGTCGCCCGCATAGATGATGGTGCTCTTTGCTGGATAACGACGGCGCCGGCAATGGCTTAGAAAACCATCCAGGTTAGGGATTGCTGGCTTGGGTGCACTGATCACAGTAGGTCCATCCTCTTGAGTAAAATCTTATCGAGCTTTTGCGCCGTATTATGCCGTGTCAAACCGGTATTGGCGACCCCTGCGGCCTGCGCCGTGCTTGTGGTAGGATGCGTTTCTCAAAAACCAGTGAACAGGCAGAGATGATGGAAGCCACCGTAAAGTGGGTAGATGGAGTCAGTTTTGAAGCAACCTCGGGCACCGGGCACAAGGTGGTCATGGATGGGCCGCCAGACCTGGGTGGTCGTGACCTGGGGCCGCGCCCCATGGAAATGCTGATCATGGGGATGGGGGGCTGCGCCTCGTTCGATGTGGTCACCATACTGCAAAAATCCCGTCAGGACGTTACCGGTTGTGAAGCCAGTATCGAGGCCGAGCGGGCGGACGCAGTACCGGCAGTATTCACCAAGATTCATATGACTTTTAAAGTTCGCGGTAATGGCCTGAAAGAATCCATCGTCAAACGCGCGGTCTCCATGTCCGCAGAAAAATACTGCTCGGCCTCTATCATGATGGAAAAGGCTGGCGTTGAAGTCACTCATAGTTACGAGATCGTTGATTCATGAGCGCGAAGCGTCCAGCTCCGACGGCGGGTCTTCGCCATGTGGCGCTTTTTGTAGAGCGCTACGAAGAAAGCCTGCATTTTTACCAGAACCTGATGGGGATGGCGCTGGAGTGGCAACCGGACGACGATAACAGCTATCTGTGTTCGGGGAATGATAATCTGGCGCTGCATCGCTACCGTGGCAGTGAACGCGATCCGGCAACACAGCGCCTCGATCATATTGGTTTTATCATTGATCAGATGGATCAGGTTGACGAGTGGTTTGATTTTCTCAAGGCCGAAGGGGTGAAAACCCTGTCAGAACCGCGCACGCATCGCGATGGCGCACGCAGTTTTTATTGCCTCGACCCCGATGGTAATACCGTACAGATTATTTACCATCCGCCGATTAGCGGACAGGTCTTCAGAAAAGAGAGTTAAAAGACGCTCGCCAGATCTGGCGAGCGTTGCTGGTTCAGGCTTTGTCGATTGCCTCAACCACATATTGTGGCAGGCCAAAGCAGCCGGCATGAACGCCGGGGTTGTAATAGCGGGTTTTAATGCCACTTTCCGTATAGCGGGCCGCCAGTGTTTCCAATGGCTGGTTGCGTGCGCTGGTGTTGTCGCTTGCCCAGGCAAAAGTCATCACGCCACCGACGTAGGTCGGCACCGCCGCGGTGTAAAAGTGCGTGTCCTCGAAGTAGGGCGACAAGCGCTTTTTCGTGGTCGTTACTTCATCCTGTTGCATAAAGCTAACGCCATTTTGCGCTGCAAATATCCCACCCGGTTTCAGACAGCGTTTGATGCCTTCATAGAACGGGCTGGTAAACAGGACTTCACCGGGACCAATAGGGTCTGTGCTGTCAGACAGGATCACGTCGAACTGTCGGTCGCAGTTCTGCACGTAGTTGATACCGTCATCAATCACGATATTGGCGCGTGGGTTGTCGTAAGCGCCCGCCGAATGGTTCGGCAGGTATTCGACACACATATCAATGACCGCTTGATCAATCTCGACTTGGGTAACGTGACCTACGCCTTCGTGCTTAAGCACCTCGCGCAGCAGGCCGCCGTCACCACCGCCGATAATCAGCACGTCCTTCGCTTCACCGTGGGCAAAGAGGGGAACGTGTGCCAGCATCTCGTGGTAGATAAACTCGTCGCGTTCCGTGGTCTGGATGATGCCATCCAATGCCATGACGCGACCAAAGCTCACCGACTCAAAAATAATGAGATGCTGGTGATCGGTCTTGCTTTCAAAGAGGACGTTTTTGATGCCAAAGGTCTGTGCCCAGCCATCGTGCAGTTTCTCCTGAAACTGCAGCTGCTGTTCAGACATCTTCCATCCTCCCGCGCAGGTTCTCGCTGACTTCGACGCGCTTCGGGTGGAAGGCGCGTTGCAGTACAGGGATCGCCAGTTCGGGACGGGCATCACCACACATGAAAACATCAAACGCGGCGTAATCGCGCTCCGGCCAGGTGTGCACACTGATGTGCGACTCGGCCAGTACCGCCACGCCGGAAACACCACCATTTGGCGTAAAGTGATGCATATGAATATGCAACAACGTTGCGCCACAAACCTTAACGGCTTCTAAGAAGGCTTTTTCCATTCTGGGGATATCATCGAGATGGGATGCGCCCCACAGGTCGATGATCAAGTGTGTGCCGGCGTATGCTATACCGTCACGGACGATGAAGTGGTCCTGATTTTCATCGGAGGAGGTATAAACGTCAACAGCTGATGAGCCGGCTTCCAGCGTCGGCATAAGATCCAATTTCTTCATTTAGCATAAATCCCCCAGTGAGGTGGAAAGAAGGCGCCATTTATACCGGTTTTCACAGAAATATCAATTCTCAAACGACTTTTTTTTGATAGTGTGGCAATTGGTCACCCGAAGCGGTGTTTAGCTATGATTCTTATGGTTTTTTTGTTAGGGCTAGGGTATGTCAAACAGGAGTTACGGGCTGAGCGAGGCGGAACACGCCTATCTTCTCAATACCACCGTTCGAGAGCATCCAGTGCTGGCTGAATTGCGGTCCGAAACCATGGCCATGCCGATGGCGCGCATGCAGATTGCGCCGGAGCAGGCCCAGTTTATGCAGATGCTGATCAATATGCTGGGTGCCACCCATTGCATTGAAGTTGGCGTTTTTACCGGTTACAGCACCCTGGCGGTGGCGCTGGCGTTGCCCGCAGACGGTCGGATTGTCGCCTGCGACGTTAGCGAAGAATACACTGCTGTTGCCCGGCGCTACTGGGACAAAGCCGGCGTGGATTACAAGGTGGATCTGCGACTGGCGCCGGCGCTGGAAACCCTGGAGAAATTGTTGGCGGCGGGCGAGCGGGACTACTATGACTTTGCCTTTATAGACGCCGATAAAGAGAACTACGCGCGTTACTACGAACAGTGCTTGGCCCTGCTGCGGCCGGGCGGCGTCATTGCCATTGATAATGCCCTGTGGGATGGGCGTGTTGCACAGCAAACCGACGATGAGGAAACCCTTGACCTTGAAACCAAGGCCATTCAATCGGTGAACGCGTTGGTTGGCAAGGATGATCGGGTGGAATGCAGTCTCGTGCCTATTGGCGACGGCTTGCTACTGGCCCGTAAACTGTAGCGTCTTATATAAGGAGTACATGATGGGACTGTTTGGAAAATCCGCGGAGCTACCCACGCCGGAGCGCGCCTTGCCCGGTCGCAGTGAGTCAGTGCCGGTTGCCGACAAGCACTTTGTTCTGGATGCGCCGTTAAAAGGGCCGTATCCGCAGCACATGGAAACCGCGATGTTTGGGCTTGGCTGCTTTTGGGGGGCGGAGCGCAAGTTCTGGCAATTACCGGGTGTCTATACCACAGCGGTAGGCTACGCAGCGGGCTACACGCCCAATCCCACCTATCAGGAAGTATGCACCGGCATGACGGGACACAATGAGGTGGTGCTGGTGGTGTTTGATCCGGCCGAGGTCTGCTATGACACGCTGCTGAAAACCTTTTGGGAAAGTCACAACCCCACTCAAGGCATGCGTCAGGGCAATGATGTGGGGACTCAGTACCGCTCGGGCATTTACACGTACTCAGCAGAACAGCAGGCGCAGGCTGAAGCCTCCAGAGCAGCTTATCAGGCAGCCCTGAAAGCGAAAGGCTTGCCCACCATTACGACGGAAGTTATTGCCGCGCCGGAATTCTATTTTGCCGAGGACTACCACCAGCAGTATCTGGCCAAGAATCCCGGCGGCTATTGTGGCCTGGGTGGGACTGGCGTGTGTTTTCCCGGTTCTGCGAGCTAAGAGCGAAGTCAATGCCGAGGGTCTCGACGTTAGGGGTTGGAGGGAGATAGCCATGATAAAAGACTATGGGCCATTAGCGCTGGTAACCGGGGCGTCCTCAGGTATTGGCCGTGCCTTTGCTCAAGCGCTAGCTGGGAAAGGGTTGGATTTAATTCTCGTTGCGCGCCGGCTTGAGGCTCTGGAGGTATTGGCACAGGAGCTGAGGCTGTCCCATCAGGTCAATGTTGAGGTGGTCCCGCTGGATCTTAGCGATATTCCGGCGGTGCGCACCTTCGCGAGATCGCTGGCCGGCAGAAAAATATCGCTACTAATCAATAACGCCGGCTTTGGTTTCAAGGGCTTGTTTGAAGAAGCGTCCTTGGACGAGACCCTCGGAATGGTTCATACCAATTGCCTTGCGTCGAGTGTGTTGGCTTACCATTGTTTGCCCGGGATGAAGGCGGCGGGGCGCGGTGGCATCATTTTTACCGGATCCGTTGAAGGTGAGCTGCCTTTCCCGTGGTCGGCGACCTACGCGGCAAGCAAGGCTTATGTCCATTCTCTGGGGGCGGCGCTGGCAGAGGAATGCCGTGGTTCCGGTGTGGACGTACTGGTGGTGGCGCCTGGACCAACGGATACCGAAGCGCCGCGCAAACAAGGGTTTCGCAATGAGGATCTTTCGGGATTGATGGCACCGGAACGCCTTGTGGCAGAAGCCTTGGCGCAGTTGGGAAAACGCAATTTTTGGATTCCGGGTTGGCAAAATAAATTGATGATCCGCCTGCTAAAGCTTATGCCACGCCGCATGGCAGCAAAAATGACGGGGGCAGGACTCAGGGCCGCGCTAGCAAAAGAGTGAACGCGCGGCCTGAGTGCCGTTGATCAGTCTTTCAGCTGTGGAATCACATCCGCAAAACTTTCGATCATTGGAATAAACTGGTCCGGTGTATCCCACATA
>JBFKXO010000086.1:0-8273 GCA_041638115.1 Litorivivens sp.
GGCAGCAAGTGGCTGGTGCTTGCCTATGCCAAGCTGGAGAGTCTTTGATGACAACCTTTTTGATGGCAACCCCGTATTTCTGCGTTCGTCAAAACCCTAAGTGAGACAGCATGAGCTCAAACCATAACAACAAACAAACCCTCATCATTCTCGTCCTGGTCGCCGCCCTGGTCAGCCTGTTCTGGCTCTACGTAGGCGAACAGGCAGAAGATTTCAGTAGCGATACCGTCACGGCCAGCGGCAATCAGAAAGTGTTTCGCTGGAAGCTGGTGACCAGCTGGCCCAAGAATTACCCCGGCCTGGGCACCGCCCCAGAAAATTTTGCCAAGGCGGTAAAGGAAATGAGCGGCGGGCGCCTGCTGATCAAGGTCTATGGCGGCGGCGAGCTGGTGCCTCCGCTGGGGGTGTTTGATGCGGTGTCACTGGGCAGCGTCGAGATGGGCCACAGCGCCGCCTACTACTGGAAGGGCAAGATGCCAGCGGCGCCGTTTTTCACTTCAGTCCCCTTCGGCATGACTGCCCAGGAAATGAACGGCTGGTTGCATTACGGCGGTGGCCTGAAGCTGTGGCGTGAAGTTTACGCGCCCTTCAACGTGATCCCACTGGCGGGCGGCAATACCGGTGTCCAGATGGCCGGCTGGTTCATCAAGGAAATCCATTCTGTCGCCGACCTCAAGGGGCTGAAAATGCGCATCCCCGGCGTTGGCGGCGAAGTGTTTAGCCGCGCCGGTGGCACCTCGGTCACCCTGCCGGGCGGCGAACTCTACACCTCCCTGCAAACCGGCGTGATTGACGCCACCGAGTGGGTCGCCCCCTACAACGATATGGCGCTGGGCCTGCACGAGGTTGCGCGGTACTACTATTACCCGGGCTGGCACGAACCCGGTCCAACCCTGGAAATAACCGTCAACAAACAGGCGTTCGAGGCACTGCCCCAAGACCTGCAACGCATTGTGGAAGTGGCAGCGCGCTACGCCAATCAGGATATGCTGGACGAATACACCGCGCGCAACAACGCGGCACTGAATCGCTTGTTGGATGAGCACAATATTCAGGTAAAACCGCTCCCTGAAGACGTGTTAATTCATTTGCGAAACACGGCATATGACTACTACGCCGAGGTCACAGAAAGCGATCCGATGGCCAAAAAAGTGTACCAGAGCTGGAAAAAATTCCTCGATGGGGCCAGCAATTACCACCGCATTTCCGAGCAGGCGTATATTAATACCCGCAATCTGGAACAGGAAAAAAGGTAAACGCTCACCATGATTCGACACTTTGTGCTTTTAAAGTGGAACCAGGAAATCAGCGCAGAACAGCTGGCAGCCTTCGACAAGGCCTATGCCGCCCCGCCCGAAAAGATTCCCACTATTCAAAATATCTGCCACGGCGCAGATCAGGATTTCTACCCCGGCAACTACAATTATGTGTTGATGCTGGATTTTAAAAACAAAGAGGATCTGGACAACTATGTCGCCAGCCCCGCCCACGCCGAGCTGCTGGAAAAAATTGTCGGGCCATTCCTGGAAAGCTGGGCGATTGCGCAAATAGCGCTATAACGCGGTCGAGCGATGCCTGGCGTGAGTGTCATACCAGCCGGGCAAGGGGCGACGGAGCACGGTCTTTAAAATTTTTCGCAGCGCCCGCCCCAACCAAAAGCCACTGAATATTCCAAAGTCGCCAAACAGCCGATACTCCACAAAGATGCGACGATAGCGCTGCTTCAGGACATTGGCGCACACCCAGCGACCGGGAAGATCGCGCCCGAATAACCCACTCGCACCTTCAGGAAAATGCTGGCCGACCCGCTGTTTTTCCCGCGCCGGGTTTGGCTCATGCTGGCGGCCAATCTGTTCCTGCTGTACCGCCTTGAATCCGGTGTAACCTAGCGCCTCCAGCAAGTCGATTTCTTCCAGCAAGGCATCGAACTCACATTTATCAGATTCGATAGACAGAAAATCCGGTTTGCACTCGAAATGCTCCAGCGCCTTTAGACAGACGCGATCCATGCCTTCGATATCCACTTTGAGATAGTAGGGAATACCGTAGGTTTTCAGTGCGGCAACAAAATCAACGGCGGGCACAGAGATAGTATTACTGCTGGAGCCCAGCGCCATGTTACGGCTAGCCCAGTCCTCGCATACGGTTCCCCACATGCTACGTGACGGATTTTGATAGAACGTTACCGTTTTCCCCGGCGAGGGGTTCTCAACGATAGCGCCTTCGACAATCACCAGACGTCCGTCGGCGATTTCCTTGCTTAATCGCACACGGCACGCCTCGGCCAAATCCGGCGCCGCTTCAAAGGCCACCACGCGAAAGCCTTTCTTCAGATAGAATTCGGTGTCTTCACCGCGATGCAGGCCAACGTCAAAGATCAGATCTGGCTGCTTGATCATGCCATCCATGCCCTAACGAAAAGGCGAGGGTAGCACGTCTCAGGAAACCAACTGGCGACTCACTTCCCAGAGTTGCTTTGCCGCTGCATCATCCTTGGCCCAGGCCTTAGGCTCAAGCTTCCGACACTTGGCAAAATATTTTCCGCTGACACCTTCCACCTCCGGCGATGTTGCCAGATAGATCGATGTTGAAGCGCCTTTCTCTGGAGACTGAAAGAACGGGCCGACCAAGGCTGTGGTCAGCTTGCCAAGCCAACCGTTCTGCTTACCAAGACCGGAGCGCACGGCCCCCGGGTGGACGCAATTGGCGGTAACGCCGGTACCCTCAAGCTGGCGCGCCAATTCCCGGGTCCAGAGTATATTGGCCAGTTTGGAATGACCGTAGACCTCAAACGTTTTGTAGGGACGACGCTCGAAGTTCAGGTCATCGAAATAGATTTGCTTACAGAAGGCGTGTGCGCCCGACGCTACACTGACGATGCGCGCTGGCGCACTCGCCAGCAAACGTTCGCGCAACAACTCGGTCAGCAGAAAATATCCCAGATGGTTCACCGCGAAGGTCTCTTCCAGACCATCCACCGTCACCTTGCGCTCGGTGTAGATAACCCCGGCGTTATTGATCAGAAGATGCAGGGGTTTGCCGGTTTCGAGAAATTCAGCCGCTGCGCGGCGCACATCAGCCTGCACGCTCAAATCTGCCACGATCATCGACAGGTTCGTGTTGCCGGTTTTGCTGCGAATCGTCTCGAGCAGCGCCCGGCCTTTATCGGCGTTGCGACAGACAATAAAGAGCTCCGCGCCTTTTGCTGCCATAGCTTCCGCCGTGGCCGAGCCGATACCGCTGGTAGCGCCAGTAACCAGCGCGACTTTGCCTTTTAACTCCATGGGGCTTCCTGATTATTGTTAGGAGTGGAAAACCGATTGGACTACAGAAGAACCACCTTTGCTATTAACGCTATGTAAGCTGCGGTTTACTCGTCGTCATCGTCCGGGACCGCCCGGGTGCGCCCGTTTTCGTCAATGGCCACAAAGACGAATTCGCCTTCGGTGACTTTGACGGGGTCCTTGTGGGGATTAATCCAGACTTCGACATTGATTCTGATAGAACTGCGGCCCACTTCAACAATGTCGGTATAGCAGCTCACGACCGAACCCACTTTTACCGGCGTCAAAAAAGCCATCCCGGTAACAGCTACGGTCGCCGTGCGACCCTGGGCACGACGCGAGGCCGTGATGGAACCGGCCAGATCCATCTGCGACATGAGCCAACCGCCGAAGATGTCACCACTGGGGTTGGTATCAGCCGGCATGGCCAGCGTTTGTAGAGCCAATTCGCCAGCCGGCAAGGGAGTATCGTCTATATCTCGCATCCGGTGAGTCCTTCGTCCAGAGAGCTGTCAGGTAAATGGGCCAACGGTATGTGCTTCCTGTCGTGCTGTCAATCCAGGTTGATACCTATTGCCGACCGGGTCGTTGAAAAACCGCAGCTAAAATAAAAAGTTATCGCAATGAGCGCACCCACTCCGGCAGGGCCGTTGCCAGTTCCGGCCAGAGCGCCAAAATGCCCAAAAGCACCAGTTGCAAACAAATAAAGGGCACGACGCCCCGATAAATGTCACGGGTTTGCACGGTTTCCGGTGCCACCCCGCGCAGGTAGAACAGGGCAAAGCCAAAGGGCGGTGTTAAAAACGATGTTTGCAGGTTCAAAGCGATCATGATGCCAAGCCACACGGGGTCTACGCCCATGGCCAGCAAAATCGGGCCCACGATCGGCACCACAACAAAGGTGATCTCGATAAAATCCAGGATAAAACCGAGCAGGAAAATGGCCACCATCACCACCAGCACCGCAACACCGACCCCACCACCGAGCTGGGCGAACAGTGACTGGATCAGCTCGTCACCCCCGTAGCCACGGAAGACCAGCGAAAATACCGCCGCGCCGATCAGGATCATAAACACCATACAGGTGACTTCGAGCGTAGCCTTACCCACTTCTGCCATACGGCGAAGCGACAGCTCACCCTTGAGGCGCGCCAGCAATGCCGCCCCCAACGCACCAACCGCAGCCGCTTCCGTCGGTGTCGCAGCGCCAACCAGGATGGAACCCAAAACTGCGATGATCAAAAGCACGGGCGGCAGCAGATTTGCCAGCAGTTTCCTGACCGGCACCTCACCCACATCGGTCGCCGGGGGAACCTGCTGTGGGTGTCGCCAGGCGATAAACATGGCATACGCCAGATACATAATCACCAGCAACACCCCGGGAATCAGGGCACCCATAAACAGGTCACCCACCGACACCGTGTCCGGGTTCATCACATTCATGCTCAGCTGTGCCTGCTGATAGGCAGTTGCCAGCGTATCGCCAAGCAGCACCAGCGCAATCGATGGCGGGATAATCTGGCCGAGGGTTCCGGTCGCGCAAATGGTGCCCGTTGCGATAGCCGGATCATATCCACGCTTGAGCATACTAGGCAGCGATAGCAAGCCCATGGTGACCACCGTGGCACCCACGATACCCGTGCTCGCGGCCAGCAATGCCCCGACCAGAATAACGGAAATACTCAGACCACCAGGTAAACGGCCAAACAAGCGGGCCATGGTGTCCAGCAGGTCTTCAGCAATCCGGCTGCGTTCGAGCAAAACACCCATCAAGATAAACAAGGGCACGGCCATCAGCGTGACATTGGTCATCGTTCCAAACAAACGCGCCGGTAGTGCACTAAGGTAGCTCGGATCAAACCAGCCACCCAGTATCCCCACGCCGGCAAACAGCATGGCGGTGCCCGCCAGGGAAAAAGCGACCGGATAGCCCAGCACCAGCACCAGGCAGATGGCCGCAAACATCAGCAGTGGAATCCACTCAATCATGGGCTGGCGCCTCCGTCAGTACAACGACAGCGCGGCAGAATTCGGCAACACCTTGTAGAGCGAGGTTCACCGCCATCAGCGGAATCAGCGTTTTTAACAGGAAAACCGCCGGTATTCCGCCCGGTTCCGCCGAGGTTTCGCGTATCAGCCACGCGTGAACCACAAAATCCCAACTGATCACCAGGACATAGCCACACAGGGGCAACAGGAAGACCAATGTGCCCAGTGCATTCACCCAGGCCTTGTGACGCGGACTGAAACGGCGATAGAAAATATCGACCCGCACATGTCCATCAAGCTTTAACGTATAGCCCGCGCCCAGCATAAAAATCGCCGCGTGCAGATAGGTAGAGAGCTCCTGCAGATAGGTGGAACCCAGCTCCAAGCCATAGCGTAAAAACACCACCGCGCAGGTGTTAACCATCAGCAAGGGCAAAAGCCACGCCAGCACCTTGCCGACGGTTTCACTGTAAGCGTCGAGAGTTGACGACAGGGCTGTTATTATTCGCATTCGCTGCCTCGGGCAATATCCAAGCCCGGCATTATAACGTAGTCGCCCTGCAGTACCCATGAAACACACAGGGTCTGCGCGCTTTGTTGAACTAACGGACCTGAGAGATGTTGACGGTTATTTCACCTGCCAAAACCCTGGATTTTGAGACCCCGCTACCCACCGACGAATTCAGCCAGCCGGATTTTCTCAAGCAATCCAAACAACTGATCAATGAGTTGCGCGCGCTTTCGCCGGATGATATTTCAAGCCTGATGAAAATCAGCCCGGCGCTCGGTGAATTAAATTACGAGCGTTTTATGAACTGGCGTGCGCCCTTCACCCCGGACAACGCAAGACCGGCGGTATTGGCCTTTAAGGGCGATGTCTATCAGGGGCTGAATGCCCAGGCGTTTGGCAAGCGCGATTTTCATTACGCGCAAAAACACCTGCGAATTCTGTCCGGGCTGTATGGCCTGCTGCGGCCACTGGACCTGATCCAACCCTACCGGCTGGAGATGGGCACCCGCTTTGAAAATAGCAAGGGAAAGGATTTATACACCTTCTGGGACGATCAGATTACTCACGCCATCAATGCAGCTTTGAAAGACGCCAAAACAACGACCCTGGTGAATCTCGCGTCTAACGAATACTTCAAGGCCGTGAAAAAGAAAACGCTGGAGGCGGACATCGTCACCCCGGTTTTCAAGGATCAGAAAAACGGCCAGTATAAAATCATCAGCTTTTACGCCAAAAAGGCGCGCGGCCTGATGAGTGCTTACATCGTGAAGAACCGGGTAAAAACGCTCGAAGATCTCAAAGCCTTTGATTGGGAGGGCTACCAGTATCAGCCCTCGCAATCATCCGCCAACGAGCTGGTATTCACACGCGACGAAATCGTCTGAACTACCGCTCCGCCATCGCCTGGATGATATCGAACTCCTCGGCAGTCACAGGCATGACGGACAGGCGGCTCCCACGCTTGAGCAAGGTCATACCTTCCAGAGCCGGATTTTGTTTCAACTCGGCGAGCGTGACCGGGGCCTTCAATTTTTTCTTGAATTGAATATCGACCATAAACCAGCGCGGTTTGTCCGGGTCTGATTTCGGATCAAAGTATTTCGACTCTGGGTTGAGCGCGGTATGGTCGGGGTAGGCCTCCTTAACGACGCTGGCCAGGCCGACAATTCCGGGCTCAGCGCAACTGGAATGATAGAACAGTACCGTGTCGCCCTTTTTCATTTCCCGCATAAAGTTTCGCGCCTGATAATTGCGCACACCGTCCCAGTGTTCACGCTTGCCCTTACGCGCAGCAAGATCATCAATACTGAATGCATCAGGCTCTGATTTCATCAACCAGATATTCATGGCTGTATAAACTCCGGTAGTGGTTTCACTTGACCCCGTTGCGGATGGTGCCGGGCAAATGCTTCGATTGCGGCCAGTCGACGTGCACTCAATGGATGGGTATTAAGCATCTCGGGGGGCTCTGCGCTGCGCTCGGCCATCAGCTGAAACAGTGTTTCGGCGCCCTGCACATTGCCATAGTGAGCCTGCAGCATTTCTAGTGCGAGAGCATCGGCAGCCCGCTCTTGATCACGGGTAAAGCTCATCACCGTCGCCAGCCCAAGCTGCTGTATCAACCAGTCTGCTGCACCGGAATTGGAAAACCCGGTGACACTCGCCAAGGCCAGCGACACGGTCAGTCCACGCCCCATGGCGACGATGGGATCGCGGTGAAGAATATGTGCAATTTCGTGGGCTAACACCATAGCCAGGGCATTTTCACTATCCATCACGTCAATCAGCCCGTCCAGCACATAGACATTCCCCCCCAGCGTCGCGAAGGCATTGACTGTCTCGGACGGTAAATAGTGAATGTTCAATGCAAGCCCGTCAGGCAATGTCTGCGATTGCAACAACGAAGCAGCGAGGCCTTGCAGGTACTGCTCGATACGCTGAGCGTGCTCGCTATCAGGCGCAGCCGGAAACTGGTTAGCAAAGCGGGCAACCAATCGCTCTTCCACCGCAAAGGGCACGAGGGGGGCAAGCTTTTGCGCCGCTAGTGACAGCGCAAACAACATCACCAACAGTGCCCCGGCAGCCGCCAGCAGCAACAGGAAAAATTCCTTCAGCGGATTGTCCCGGCTGTAGTTTATGCCCTCTGGTACTGGCCGGTTTTCATAGTCACTCATTCAGCGCACATCAATCAGGGCGGTACCGTAGGCATAGACTTCGACCGCACCTATCTGGCCTTTATTCCCTTTTGAGATCGAGGCCGTTTCCAGTTTGACGTTTACCACCATGCCGGCGCCCAGATCCTTTGCTTGTTGCTTCATGCGTAGTAAGGCCTCACGCCGGGCACGCTCAACCAGTGACTCAAAGGAACGCACCCGGCCGCCGAACAGGCTGCGCAAACCGGCGGCAATCATCTTGAAGTAATCGACGGAAATCACCACATTGCCACCGACCAGCGCAACCCGGCGTAGGCTTTCCGAGGGCGGTGGCAA
>JBFKXO010000087.1:0-8261 GCA_041638115.1 Litorivivens sp.
ATCAGTTCCGCCAGGGTATAGTCTTTTGCAGGCGTAGCCATTGTCGTCTCCTTAGTAAACCGGTTTCGGCAGTTTCTGAATGGCGTCGAGTCCGCCTACTGCCTGCTGGTAATCGTCTTCGCTCTTGCCAGTGATGTACTTGTCGGCGTAAGCCGCAAAGCCACCGTCTTTCGCTGACGCGTTATATTCCTGGAAGTGCGGCACATCAAAACCGTAGTTCGGCGCGCAAGACGTCGGGTGCGCACCACCGGGTACGTGAACCACGCCTGTGGTTTGACTGCGCTCCCAGAACACCATGCGAGCTTCCGCTTCATCGGCGAAGAACTCGGTGTCGACAATTTCTTCCGTGGTGACGAATGTTTTCTCGGCGGCGCGAGCAAACCAGTCGTCCATATGATGGTCGGGGCTGGTGATCTGACAGACACCGCGCGTGTCCGCTCGGTTGGCGTGAATTAATGCAGCATCGAGTTTCAGTGCCGGCATCGCCACCCACTCTTTGTCATCGTATGGGCTGTCGATGACCTTGATATCGGTGTTGTATTTGATGACGTCAGTACCCAGGCCCACTTTGGTCGGAATAAAGGGACAATCCCAGGCGGCCGCACGCAAACCGAGCAGCATCATGCCTTCGTCGATTTCCATCACTTCGATATCGCCATTCTGGCGCGCCTGACGGAAGTAGGGCTCCAACGGAATAAAGTCGAGAGAGACAAAGGCAAACACGACCTTCTTCACTTTGCCCGCTGCGCACAACATGCCCACGTCGGCACCGCCGTAGGCGACAATGGTCAGATCTTTCAGATCGGATTTGAGGATTTCACGCACCAGCGCCATCGGTTTACGACGCGGGCCCCAGCCGCCAATGCCGATGGTCATGCCATCGCGCAACTGGCCGACCACGTCCTGCAGGCTCATTTGCTTGTTCATAAACTCTCCTTTCTCTCTAATATCCATCCGTCATTGCGAGCGCGGCGACGCGCACTGGGTACGCAATGACGATCTATCCGAGTATCTTCGACATCCGATAATCGTGTTTAACAAAGGTCACACCCAGCGAACATTCGGTTCGTCGCACACCAGGTATCACACTCACTTTCGTGTTCAAAAAATCCGCCAGCTGGCCGTTGTTCTGCACCAGCGTGATCGCCAGTATGTCAAAGCGGCCTAGCGTCACTGCAACAAAACCAATCTGCGGCGTGTCGGCCAGCGCCTGCGCCACTGCTTTAACCTCAGAGGCGCTGTCTACTTCTATCCAGATGTAGGCCAGTGTCGGGTTACGCAGGTGATCAATATTGGTCACTGCGGTTATACGAATCTGGCCTTCATCTTCCATGCGCTTGATGCGGCCGCGTACCGTGCCTTCGGTTACACCAAGCTCTGCGGCTATCTTGCGATTGCTGGTGCGAGCATCCACCGCCAGCACATCAACAATTTTCTGATCCAGTTCATCGAGGCGGCGCTTACTCATGCTTCGCCTCTGGCCTTATCGAACAGCACCCAATTTGGCTGATTTTTCAGAACATCAATCGCCATGGCCGGCAGCAGTCGTCGCACTCCCGGTACGGCTGCAAGTCGCCGGGTAATCAGTTGCGACACAGCCTCCTGATCTTCCGCCACCATCAGACATTCAATATCGTGGCTACCCACCACTTGGCATACGGAAAATACTTCCGGAAACGTCGCCAGATCCGCAGCCACCTCGGCCGCACTGCGCCCCTCTACCTGTACACCGACAGCCAGCATTAAGGAAAAACCGGCCGCTTCGAAATCGGTTACTGCCACAACCCGGAGCAAATCCTGCTCTTCCAGCCGACGCAGACGACTGCGCACGGTGTTCTCGGTCAGCCCGGTTTTTTCTGCCAGCGCCTTGAAGGGCATCCGCCCATCCTGCCGCAGCAGCGACACCAGCTTGTGGTCGGCCTCGTCCATCTCCAGCGAATGCATGGGGATGCGCTCAGCCACCGCATCCTTCACTACGCCGTCAGCCAATGCCTTGCTCGCTGGCGAGTTTTTTCAGTTCCGGCTTAACAACTTTACCCGAGGCATTGAGCGGCAGCGATTCCACAAAGGCCACGTGCATCGGCACTTTGTAGCGTGCAAGATTAGCCGCCGCATAGGCCACCACAGCCTCTTTATCCAACGCCGCGCCGGGTTTCTGCACCACAAAAGCCATACCCACTTCGCCCTGGGGGGCCTTGGGGATGCCGATCACGGCCACCTGAGCAACACCTTCCAGACCATAGAGCGTTTTCTCAACTTCGGCGGGATAAACGTTTTCGCCGTTCATGATGTACATGTCTTTCAGGCGATCCGTGATACGCAGATAACCGCGCTCGTCCATCACCCCAATATCGCCGGTACGCAGCCAGCCATCGCCAGTGATCGCTTCCTTTGTCGCGTCTGGCATATCGAAGTAGCCGAGCATCACGTTGTAGCCGCGTACCCAGATTTCCCCTTCGCTGCCACGCGGCACTTCGTCGCCGGTCTCCGGGTTGGCGCATTTCACTTCAACGCCCTCAATGGCTCGCCCTGAGGTGGTGGCAATGGTTTCGGCGTCGTCATCCGGGCGACAGATGCTCACCACGCCGGTGGATTCCGTCAGTCCGTAAGCAGTTACCACCGTCTCAAAGCCCAGCACATCGCGCATGTCTTTAACGAGTTTGACCGGCACAGAAGCCGCACCGGTAACGCCAAGGCGCAGGCTGGAGAGGTCGTATTTGTCTCGGGCGGGATCAGCCAGCAGCATTTCATAGAGCGAGGGCGCTCCGGGCAGCATGGTGACCTTGTCGGCCTCGATCTGCTGCATCGCGGCTTCTTTATCAAAGGCCATCACCGGCAGAATGGTACTGCCAAAAATAATCGCCGCCAGCCAACCAGCCTTGTAACCAAAGGTATGAAAGAAGGGATTGATGATCAGGTAGTTGTCGCTGCTGCGCAGGCCCACCGTATCCCCCCAGGTTTTGAATACCTGAATATTCTGACGGTGGGTGCAAAGCACACCCTTGGGTTTGCCGGTGGTGCCGGAAGTAAACAGCATATCCGCTACATCGTCGGGCTCAACGCTCGACAAGCGCGCTTCCAGCACCTCGACATCCACGCCGTCAGCACGCTCCAAAAAGGCTTCCCAGCCCTCAGCCCGCTCGTCGCTGCCACGTAACAATACGCGGTGCTCCAGCGCCGGCAGGTTTTCACTGGCCAGCATGGCCAAGGGCTCGCCCTTTTCCAGACGGGTATAGGTGAGCAGGATGCGGGCACCACTGCGCCGCAGAATATCCGCTGCCTCTTTACCTTGCAGCCGGTTGTTCAGCGGCACCAGCACGGCACCGACCGATTCCAGCCCGATGGCCGCCTCAATCCACTCCGTCATATTAGGCGCCCAGATGGCGACTCTATCGCCCTTCTCGATGCCCGCCGCCACAAAGGCTGCAGCCGCGCGGCACCCGAGTTGGGCCAGCTCGTCATAGCTCACCCGGCGATCCCCTTCCTTGATCGCTGTTTTGTCGTTGTATTCGTCAGCCGCCCAGGCTATCAGCGCGGGCAGGCTCAACGGGAGTGATGGGTTCTGCGACATGCCTGATTCACGTGCTCTGCCAGAAGAATTGGACAGTAAGTGTAGTCAGGGCCGGCAGATCAAGCAAGCGATATGCGTAATCCCAAGGGATTATATTTACGCATTTCTATAAGCAGAGGTTATATCGGAATGATTTATCATGCGATTTCGCACAGTCTACCATCATCAGCCTATCGCGCTTAATGACGAATACTGGCGTCCCTGAGCCCGCGCCACTGCGGGGCAATAGAGCTTGCCACCACTGACACTGAGCCCGGCGGCAAGGCCGACATCGGCGCGAATCGCCGCCTGCCACCCCCTGTCCGCCAGCGCCTGAACATAGGGAAACGTGGCCCGCGACAGCGCAATCGTCGCCGTGCGCGGCACGGCACCGGGTATGTTGGCCACGCAGTAGTGAACCACCCCCTCTTCAATATAGCTGGGCGCCGCGTGGGTCGTCGGGCGGCTCGTTTCAAAACACCCGCCCTGATCTATGGCGACATCGACCAACACAGCTCCCTGCTTCATCTGCACCAGGTCCTGACGCCGAATCAGCTTGGGGCTTTCATCGCCGGGCACCAGCACCGCGCCAATAATCACATCGACATCCGGCAATAACGACTCTATGGCGCTCGAACCAGAAGGGCGAACATCCCACTCGCCTTGCAATTGCGCCCGACGCGACTCGGCATTCTCTAAAATGATGACCTTGGCCCCCAGCCCCGCAAGAATGCGAGCGGCATTGATCCCTACCACGCCACCACCTAACACCAGCGCTACCGCGGGCTCAACATCACTCGCACCGCCCAGCAACACCCCACGCCCACCCAAGGGTTTTTCCAGACAGCGCGCAGCGGCCTGCGCCGCCACCCGACCTGCAATTTCGCTCATGGGGAATAATAGGGGCAGTCGCCCCGCCTCATCGCGCACGGTTTCATAGGCGATAGCAGTGACGCTGCTATTCAAGAGGCTGTCGACGAGCTGTCGATCCGGCGCCAGGTGCAGATAGGTAAAGAGCACCTTGTCACGACTCAAAAGTTCGCATTCTTGGGGCTGCGGCTCTTTGACTTTCACAATCAGCTCAGCTTCCGCGTAGACCGTCTCTAACCGATCAACCAGCCGAGCACCCGCGTCCTGATAATCCGAATCGGAAAAACCACTGGCCTCACCCGCACTGTGTTGCACACAGACCGAATGCCCCGCCGAACACAGGGCAGCCACCTGTTCGGGCATCAGGGCAACGCGAAATTCCTGGGGTTTTATTTCTTTGGGAAGACCAATGATCACACACGACTCCTGCTGTAACGGGCGTTACCAACAAGTGTAGACGTGATCCAGGCTCTTCAGGAGAAGAGCCTGACAAAATGCCGACTACTCCGCGCCGTCAAAAAAGTCCTTGAACCCGGAAGGCTCGTGACGACCGATAACAATGGTTTCCAGGGTTCCCATACCGACCTTGTCGCCCATTTTGGCGCGCACTACCTGGTGGGTGTGGATAAACTGATAGTCGAGCGGATTGATTTCATTGAAATCCCACTCTTCGCGAGCGGTTTCAAGCTCGCCCTTCCAATAGGCATGGCCCCACGCAAAATGGTTGTAGCCGATGCCCAGCATATAAAACTTCTGCAGCGGCTCCAGGCTGTACTCGTAGTGATTGCCCGCTTTGTCGCTGAATTGCATCTGTCCGCCGGAGGCCAGTCGCGTGCCTTTGTTCCAACTCAGGCTATGCTTCACCTCGGTCATGTGAGTGATTTTCGGCTCTTCGCCTTCGGGAATATCGTCTGGATTGCTATAGAGCGGTAGTAAGTCCGCACTGACTTGCGTGGGGTGGCCATCGCGATCTTCGAAGGTACCCATTTGCGTGCAGCTATCCCCCCAGTTGATCGGGTTCCAGACCCAGTACACGCCCGGCTCGTCATTCAGCAAGCCCGGCGCGCCGCCCTGCGGCTCGCCCACCGGACGCACGCCCCAGCTCTTGTCGCGAATGGCGTAGGCTTTTTTCACTTCGGTGCGCTCACCGTCGATACTGAAATAGCCTTCCCAATGTCCAAGTTGAGTAAAGCGCGAGGTGTGCATGATGAGATGGCCATCGTCATGCATGATGTTTGGCGGCTCACGGTGCGGCACGCTCACGGCGGTAAATAGCAGGTCGCATTCGATATTGTGCTCATTGGCTTCCAGCTTCACCCGCACCTGCCGCATCGGCTTTTCAATGGTGATGCTGAGCGGCCCGACAACGGTTTCCTTACGATCCTTGGGGGCACGACGCGATGCATGAAAAGCTACCTGACGGTCACCCTTGGCAACACTGAAGTGGCCGTCCATGATGTGGCGATTGGGGTATAGTCCAAACCCGATTTCAAAGAGGTAGCTACCGCTCTCGTCAAAACCGTTAAACCAGTAACGATCATAAAAGTTACGGTCACTGGTGGCGGGCTCTGCCACCGGGAATGGCGTCTGGTGGATACAGTAATCGTCAAAGCTGGTAATCATCGCGGTCACCTGTGCGGGCTGGGGTTGTTATATGCGCTGACTATACGAGCGCATAGTCAATGACGCAAGCCCGACAAGATGACGGAACCGACAGGTTTCAGACCGGCCTTTTTAACACCAGACTGGCGATCTTGTACTCTACCGCCAGCTCATCGCGCTGGTTGTAGAGCTCCAGGCGGGTAACACAGATGCCTCGATCGGGCTTGCTGCGCGAAGCACGCTTGTCGACAATTTCTGCCGCTACCCGCAAGGTATCGCCCGCACACACCGGCACATGGAAGCGCACATCATCCCAGCCAAGGCCCGCGACGACCGCCATTTCTTCCTCCTGAATGCTGTGGCTCAGGCGAACACCAATGGCGACTGTATGAATACTGGAGGCAAACAGGACACCCAGCGGTGACTGCTTTGCCGCCGTCTCATCCAGATGAAAGGGCATGGGATCCCACTGGCCGGCAAAGGTTTTTATTTCCTCTGCGCTAAGGGTATAGCTCTGCTCACCCTCGACACGCCGGCCAACGTCTATGTCATCGAAATATCGCATCAATCGCAGGCGAAGCGATTACCAATGGGAATAGCCGTAACCTTTACATCGTCCGGACGCTTGCTGATCTGCTCAAACAGGCGCTCGTATGCTGAATTCTGAATTCGCCACTGGCCGTCGATCTTTACGTACTCATCGCGGTACAGCGCGCTGCCTTCGAATTGGGTGTTGTCATCCAGGTTGACGAAAATATCGTGCAGATACCACAAACCCACTGCCGTATCACCATTGACGGTGATTTCCGGATGGTGCCCGTTATGCATACCAAAGCGGGTTTTCGTGAATGCGCTTTTGTAGAAGTTTTCGATGTCAGTCCAGCCCTTGAAGCTGATGTCGTAGGACGGGCTTTTGAAATTAATCGTAGCATCCGCAGTAAAGACCGAACTCTGCATACCCTCCCAATTGGCGGTATCGAGAAAGCGAAAATATCGCGCCTTTAATTGTTTAATCAGCTCGATGGCTTCCAGATCGATCATTGGTGGACTCCTGACACGGGTTATTAACAGTCTGGCTACTATAAAACGCGGCGCGCCTCGCACCATCCTCTCAATGGGTGACACGGTTAGGCAAGCTCGTCCAATACGGCTGGCCTCGGCGGCGGAGCCTGCTGTAGACTGTCGCCCTTTCGCGGCAAGAACCGTTGCTTGATGTACAAGGCATCCCTTCCTTTCAATCTGAGACTCCTGAACATGGCCGGCAAAAGCCTGTCATGGCTGGGGCTGCGCGGTGTGTCACTGGCACCCCGAGCTCTGATGAAGCGAGCACGCCGCAACACCAACCTCAACGATTTTGGCCCCGATGATTTTCGCGAAGGGCTCGACTGCCTGAGTGAGTCTCTGGAACAGGAAGCCAGCCTGACGCCCTTTGGTCGCATGATCGCCCAGACGGAACTGCTGCACCTGCTGGAAAACCGTCTCAAGCTGATTCACGCCTTCAAGGTCAATCGCGAACTGAGCGGGGCCCCTGTTACTCGCCCATTGATCATTACCGGCGTGCCGCAATCAGGTACTACCCTGTTGCATAGCCTGCTGGCCCAAGATCCGGACAACCGCACACCGGCCAGTTGGGAAATGCGTTATCCCTTTCCGCCGCCGCGCACGGAGACCTATTTTTCCGACTCCCGTATCGCCAAAGTGGATCGAGAGATGAAAAATGCGCAGCTCCTGATGCCGGAGTTAAAGCGTCTCTACCCCATGGGTGCGCGCCGCCCCCAGGAGTGCGTATCGATCACAGCCATGAATTTCATGGCGATGAGCTTCAACGTGAACTACCGCGTGCCATCTTATCAGCGCTGGCTTTCGCGCACGGCCGATGTCCGCGGCGGCTATGATCTCCACTACCAGTTCTTGCAATATCTGCAATGGCGACACAAGGGCGAGCGCTGGGTACTGATGTCACCCGGCCATTTGTGGCATCTGGACAAGCTCCTGCAACGCTACCCGGATGCCATGGTGGTTCAGGTTCACCGCGACCCGCTAAAGGCCGTGTCGGCGCTGAGCAATCTAACGTATACCCTGCGCAGCGTAGCCTCCAATGCAGTCGACATGCGTGAAATTTCCCGCTACCAGGCCGAATTATTGGATGAAGGACTAACGCGTAACATGGCGCAGCGCAAAGCCGGCCTGCGCACGCGTGAGCCCATTCTGGATTTACAGTACAACGAAGTGACGGCAG